>CAXTXB010000180.1:2169-9683 GCA_964247965.1 uncultured Dictyobacter sp.
ACTCGATTAGTCTAGTGACACAAGCGGAATGATTCGCGCTTCTCCCCATTTACCTTCCCATACATGTTCTTGTAGTGTTGTAGATTGCTGCAACATATCATCGACATCGAGCCCTATAGCGTCTTCTTTTATGCTTCTGACAGAACGAAGGCGCATCGTGTAGCCCTGAGTATCTCGCACAGTGCATTCAATTCTGAGCACATAATTGCCCCATGTCACAGGCTCTAAACGATAGTTAGCGCCTATATGACGCAGCGATTGAGGTAGCATAGGAGCGATCACAAGCTTATTAATGTTCTCCTCGCGCAGTCCCATCACGTAACGTAGCAATAGATGAACACTTAAAGCTCCCCAGCCATAGCCTTCAATGCCTGCATTTGCATAGTTCGTCTCGCCCTGTTCTCCTCCAGAGGTAGTTCTTAAATACTCGCGAGTAACTCCAGGTAAACCTCCGTACTCGTCCAGTTCTCGGCGATCTGTACTGCGGTAGGAAGCGTCAATAAAACGATAGGCCAGTTCAGCCGCTTCCTGGGCCATATCCGCGGCTACAGCGGCCTCGACAAGCATGAGAACAACAGGAGGCCAGGAGAGGGGTGCCCAACCACTATGCATTGGAGGTTGAGAAAAATATGCACGTAGTTGTTCTGTATGGCCCCACCCTGCCACACCACAAAAAATTGGGGAGAGATGCATGGTATCTTGTTGAGACGACCATTCTCGCGCTACAGCATCATAGTCACGAAACCAGCCTTCTTGCCACATCAGGCGTGTCTTGACTGTAAACTGGTTCGCAATATCTTGCCACCGGACGGCGTCTTCAGCCAGTCTAGTAGCGTCTGCGCTTTCCGAATTTTGCGAGAGCAGCGCAGCCCAACGAGCAACTATTGCCGCGCTCTGGGCCATACTTGCCTGCAAATCTACGGGTCGTACATGCTGGATTATCGTTCCACCGGTTTGCTGTGGTCCAAAGCGGCTTGATACATCCTGACCACTCTCCCAGGAACAGGCATAGACTAGCCAACCCTCTACATCGCGGCGCTGTTCTAACCACCAACGCAGGTACGCAGTCACAACCGGGTAGAGCCGTTTGAGCCAATGTATATCACCGGTTCTACGGAATATCCTCTCGCAGCACCAGACGGGAAAACCCCACTCAGGTGCCGTTCCACAGATTTGTCCATCATCGGCCACCATATTAAAACTGCCGTCCTCGCGCATACAGGGAAGGTTAGGACGAGGAGCGGACTCGAAATGGCCCAGGATCACTTCAGAAGCCAGATCAGGGTCGGCATAACTAAGGAAAAGCATATCCATTGCAGCTTCGGCCAAAACGAGTCTAGGGGCCTGCACTTGCATCCCATCAAAAAAATGACTGACGACACCGACAGAAGGACGCACGATCATGCGTAGCGTTTCAAGGTCATAGACCAGCCCGCGCCGCCAATGCTCAGGCCAATCACCTATAAGCTGAGGAGCCCTTTCCCAAAATTTTTCATCATCGGCGCGATGATCGGCCTCCGCACGCGCAATTTCTTCTATACCATCCATCCAGCGTTGATATGACTGATCTTGTGAAACACCACGCGTCAAAACAATGTTGATGATTTGCTCCGACCGCTCATCCTCTAAAGTTGTAGAACATGGCAACATAACAATACGAGATTGCCAGCCCGTCTTCTCATCGTACTCCGTGACGCCGGGTTGCGGCACAACGCTTCCATACGCCCAACGTGATGCATCTTCTAAAGATTGAACGCAACCCATCTCTCCAAGGGTAAGCGATCCACTGCCAGCCATGCGGACGCCGTGGGTGAAGACATCTCCCTCACTTGCAATGCCCAACATACACACACCCTCTTGAGGCCCCTTTATCGCATACAGGCCATGCTCCCAGAGCCGACTGGTATATGGATTATGCGTATGCTGGTGCATAACATAACAGGTGACAGAGACAGGCGCTGCGCCTGTAAGGGTAAGGACACAACCCAGCACATTTTCTTCAACAAGAAAATAGCGAGCGGTTAGTGTTAGATGATGGTCAGGGATAACGCAGGTATATTCGAAGCGATTTTTTGTATGCAGGTGACTGGTAATTGTACAACCATTTTGCTTAAAATCGTCTGGAGTGATGAGCACCGTATTATCTATTTTGAGGCCAAACATGAGGTGCGCAGTATATTGAAACTGGTTACGCGCGTAGCTTCCAAAGTTGGGCAGATGCCAACCCATGCCAAGTGGAGCAAGCGAACGCAACACCCCACCAGGATTAAGCTTCCAGCTATGATAGGGATTGTCCAGGTAACTATGAGGAGTGAATTCGTCATACGGAACCATCAGGCAATACTCCCCTCTTTTAGCAGTGCCTCAAACTGGGATCTATCCAGCTGCTCATGCTCTATGAGGGCATTGGCGAGCAAAGTGAGTTGATCGGCGTGCTCGGTAAGCAAGGCGCGGGCCATATCTCGTCCTGTGTTGAGAATGCGTTGTACTTCGCTATCGATCAGTGCATTCAGCATCATGCCACCTGAATTGCGTGAAGATGGAATACTCATGGCTAAACTTTGTCTTTGTGAAGACGAGGCGAGATGAGTATTGCCCTCTGCATCGACAATGAGCGCACGGGCAGATGAAGAAGGAACATCGTTGGGATCAAGGCTACGCATGTTCAATGCGTATTCCTCTTCAGGACGATAATCAGCGAAGATCACTCCAACTTGTTCGCTCATACCCCAGCGTGTCACCATCCGACGAGCAAGATCGGTCACGACTTGCAGATCATTTTCCGCTCCAGTGGTGATGTGATCGGGGCCGAAGGAGAGCTCCTCGGCGACGCGACCACCCAGGCCAACAGCTATACGCGCCATCAATGTCTCTCGACTATAGTTATAACGATCGACCTCAGCCGTAAATTGCGTGACGCCCAGGCTCTGGCCGCGCGGCAAGATTGTTACCCGATTCACTGTATCAGCCGCCGGCAGGTGATGAGCAACCAGCGCATGACCACTTTCATGGATCGCGATGATACGACGTTCTGCTTCACTCATAACGAGAGGACGTAATGCACCGAGCTGGACACGAGCCAGGGCTTCTTCAAAGCACTCATGGGTGACACAGACGAGATTCTGGCGCGCGGCAGAGAGGGCTGCCTCGTTGACGAGGTTGGCAAGATCAGCTCCAGTCATTCCGGTTGTTAAACGAGCCAGGCGCTCCAGGCTTACATCATCGTGGAGGGGTGTTGGGCGCGTATGAACGCGGAGGATGGCCTCACGCCCTACACGATCAGGAGGTGAGACAGTAATGCGTCGATCGAAACGTCCTGGGCGTAGAAGAGCCTTGTCTAGAATATCGACGCGATTGGTCGCGCCAAGCACAACTACAGCCTGTCGCGTATCGAAGCCATCGAGTTCGATCAGCAACTGGTTTAACGTCTGGTCACGCTCATCATTGCCAGTCATGCGGGCCGAGCGTTTTCTTCCGACCGCATCGATCTCATCAATAAAGATAACACAGGGCGCAACCTGGCGTGCCTGGTTGAAGAGATCGCGCACACGGCTCGCCCCAACACCGACAAACATCTCAACAAATTCAGATGCACTCATACTGAAGAAAGGAACGTCAGCTTCGCCCGCCACGGCCTTAGCAAGTAACGTTTTGCCGGTTCCTGGCTGCCCAACAAGTAGAGCACCACGCGGGATACGTGCTCCCAGCCGGTTGAACCGCTCTGGGTGACGTAAGAACTGCACGATCTCTGAAAGTTCCGCCCGCACTTCATCGATTCCAGCAACGTCGGCAAATGTTACACCAGGCACGGTGCTCAGCCTGGCTGATTTAGTTGCAGACCCTGTGCTCGATAAAGGTGAAGATCCCTTTTGTAACGGCGGCGTCTTCACTTCCTGGCTTCCTTCGAAGCGACGTGCCCTGCTCTTACCCATTTGTGAGAAACGCTCATCCATCGAATGCATTGGATCACGCTTTTTTCTTGCTGCGAAGAAGACAAGCAAGGCTACTACCAGGAAGATGATGGGCGCGAGGTGCCAGAGCAGAGTCAACACACTAGATTGTTGCGCAACGCGGAGGATATTGATCTGGACGTTGGAACTACTAAGCATCGTCAAAAGAAGCGATTTTCCGCCCTCAGGAACATGGGCATAGATAGCACGACTGCTATCTATTTGAGAAAGATTTACGTTGGTAGCAGCATTGCCCATCCCTATCATACGGCTCCATGCGGCATAATCAGTAGCATTTGATACAATTTTACCTTTAACAGCATTATCTTTAGATAGAGTACTACTATTGAGAGGGCTTTTCAACAACGCATTCACATCATCGCCCTGGATGGCTACAGCCTGGACATTTCTCGTCTGCACCTGTTTAACCAGGGTGTTGTAGTCAACAGTGGTTACGCCATTAGGGGCGGTATTTGGAGTGGGAACCGGAATCTGGCTCGCCAGACCGAAGAGTAAACCAATGAACAAGACAAGTAGAACACTTGTGAAGACTCTATTCTTATGCCTCTGCAGAAATTCTCGGGTCTCACGTTTATAGCGCGCAATCTGCCTATGATGCCGCCCATGCATTTTTGGTTTCATTCGGCGGCCCGCCTTATCATCCATCCTTCACCTCACCTGTAAAAGGTCGTACTGGTAAACGTTTCATTCAACCTGGTTCGTCAACAGTTAGAAGAGAGAGCATGAGTCAAAAGGAACAGCAAAAGTGCCCGATTCTCGGGATACGCCTTTCAGCGAGAAAGAGCAACGCAATTTACGTAGCTCCAACCCTTTGTAAGTGGGGCGAGGAGTAGTGGGTACCGCAGTCCACCCTGGACAGCAAGCCGTCCGAACGGATGACCGATGGGCACATTTGTCATCACTTTAAGATACTGTATCAGTACTTTCTTCTCACGAAATACTATTCCATTGCGTTTCTACATATATCATCATACGTTTTTAAGCCCGTTTATTATAGTATAACGCACTCGCATCAGAGACGGCCAGAGTATAGCCTTTCGGGTCATTGATCTCTATTATTTGATGCCTCGCATGCTTAACTGCACACGTCCACGCTGTTTATCAACTTTCAGCACACGTACCTGCACTACTTGCCCAACGGCGACAACACTAAGTGGATCACGCACAAAACGATCTGCCAACTCTGAGACATGTATCAGACCATCTTGCTTCACACCTATATCAACGAAGGCTCCGAAGTCCACCACGTTGCGTATAGTACCTTGCAGGATCATCTCTGGCTGTAGATCTTCTATCTTCAAGACATCATGACGAAGAATGGGTGCGGGAAGGGTGTCACGTGGGTCCAGGCCTGGTTTCTCTAAGTTTTCTAGAATGTCATGAAGGGTGGGAAGACCAACACCAACCCTGGTAGCAAGGTCAACCCATACTGCATCTTCTCCTCCCTCGCCAGATGCTCCTTTCTTCTTGCGCATTATTCCTCCCAGACTGTTTTGTAGTTTGGAGAACTGACGAAACTGTGCGATGCGTTCTGCAAGGTTCGCATTCCCGTTCTCGCCAGCCGGGAGGATCTCAAGCAAGGTTCGCGTTGCGGTATAGCTTTCGGGATGAATAAACGTATTATCCAACGGCTCAACACCGCCCGCGATTTTGAGGAAGCCAGCTGACTGCACAAACGTCGCAGGTCCCAGCCCGGGTACTTTCTGTAGTTCCTGACGCGACTTGAAAGAGCCGTGTGCCTCACGATACTTTACAATCGCATGCGCAACACGTGTATTAATGCCAGAGACATGCTTCAAGAGAGCCGCTGAAGCTGAATTCACCTCCACACCCGCAAAGTTCACACATGAGACAACGACACGTTCAAGCACGGCCGCAAGTTCTTTTTGATCGACATCATGTTGATAGAGTCCAACCCCCACTGCCTTTGGATCGATTTTAACTAATTCAGCCAGTGGATCCTGCAAGCGCCGGGCAATAGAGATGGTCCCACGTTGTGTAGCATCGAGCGTAGGAAACTCTTCACGAGCAGCTTCCGAGGCCGAGTAGACCGAAGCACCTGCCTCGTTGACGATGACGTAACCAATCTTGTCATCCTTACCGCGCTCTTCCTCAAACTCACGCAGCAGGTCTGCCACCAGTTGTTCCGTCTCTCTTGAAGCTGTACCGTTTCCAATAGCAATGACGCTAATCGCATAATCGGAGAGCATCTGACGCAGGAGTTGACGGGCCCTTGCTTCCTGGTAGAGGTAGAGGGTATCAGAGGTGATATATTTTCCTGTTTCATCGACCACAGTAAGCTTACAACCAGTGCGAAAACCAGGGTCGATTCCTAATACCTTTTTTCGGCGCAGGGGCGGCTGCAGTAAGAGGTTGCGCAAGTTTGCCGCGAAAATATGAATGGCGTGCTCTTCTGCCCGACGCGTGAGTTCCACGCGAACCTCACGTTCCATGGCAGGAGCCAGGAGGCGCTTATATCCGTCTTCCATGGCCTCAGAGAGCAGTTGCGCGAATGGAGATGTAGCCTTTACTGGATTGTGTGCCATTATTTGTTGTCGAGCTTGTTCATAAGATAAGGAGATATTGACTCTTAGTATGTCTTCTCGCTCAGCCCGATTCAGTGCCAGCACACGATGCGGCACGAGTTTTGTAACATCTTCGTTAAACTCATAATAGAGCTGGTAGACACCATTTGGGTCCTTCTCAGTAATTTTATCCGGGTCCACCAGGCGTGTCCCCACTGTTGAGCGCTTAAAAAACAGGGTGCGCGTACTGCCACGCACGTTTGCATCCTCAGCTATCACTTCAGCCACAATGTCGCACGCTCCCGCATAAGCCTCCAGGCTGGTGTCGACACCCTGTTCAGCATTAAGAAATGGGCGGGCATACTCCTCGCGTATGGCTTCAGTATCACCGGTCAATTCAAGCTGTTGCAAAATGATGTCGGCTAATGGAGCCAGGCCTTTTTCACGCGCTACACTGGCACGCGTCTTTCTCTTGGGTCGATACGGTAAGTATAGATCTTCAACCTCTTGCAGTGTCTTAGCAGCCTCAAGTGCGGTCTCAAGTTCCGGGGTCAGTTTTCCTTGTGCCTCGATAAGACGATGTACATCCTGCTTCCGCTCGTAAAGGGTTCGCATAGTTGCTAACCTATCGGCGATTGCCTGGATCTGCACTTCGTCCAGGCTACCAGTTACTTCCTTGCGATAGCGGGCGATGAAAGGAATCGTATTCCCTTCGTCAAGTAAGGCAATAGTCTGCGCAATCTGTTCGCGCTGAATACCTAGCTCGGGACTAAGGGTTTGTGCTATATCTGCAACTGATAGTGTCTTCTCTGCTATCTTTGTGGTACGTATTACTGTTTGCTGTATTTGTTCCTTTTGCTCCAATTGTGTAGACCTACCTTCCATCTCGTTAAAGTTCCCTACCCTCTCCCACACTCTCTAGTTGTTAAAAGATCATAGAGAAGTGAATATGGAAATGACTGATCCCGAATGTTTGAAAAATGAGGACCAGCGTGTGTTGCGTACTCTTTTTACTGCC
>CAXTXB010000181.1:0-9679 GCA_964247965.1 uncultured Dictyobacter sp.
ATTTAGGCGAAGCCTAAATTATGCAAAAAAGCCAGCAAAATATACAAAAGCTAGCAAAATATAAAGAAGAATAGCGAGCAGCAAAGCTGCGAGCACTTGAGCACAGGAGGGCAGAGACGGTAGAGACCAAATACACTCAGAGGTGGGGGGAGGGCCACTCATGATCAAGAATAGAGTAGAGCTTTGTACTCCACCAGCGGCCCTTCATCCACTCGCTCTCGCGTTGACACCCTTCGTAGGTCATACCAATTTTTTCGAGAACGGAGGCGGAGGCACTATTTTCTAGCACACACTGCGCCCAGATACGATGCAGGTACAGCTGCTCAAAGCCAAAGGTCAGGAGCGCTTGTGCGGCCTCAGTCGCATAGCCATGCCGCCAGTAGCGGTGATCGATCTCATAGCCGATATCAGCTATGCGGGCGTGCGCCTGAGCCATGCGGATACCACAGTTGCCGATCAGACGATTCTCATCCTTCAGTACGATGGCGAGCTGAAATTTTTTGCGCGGCTGCTCACTGCGCCAATCCATAAACATGTGTAAGTACGAACGAACATCGATCTCCGTCCTGTATATCCAGGGATTGTACAGCAGATATTCAGGCTTAGACTGATAATCCAGCATAGCGCGCCAGTCGCGCTCCTCAAATTCACGCAGGAGCAAGCGCTCAGTTGATAAGATCATCGTTCGACTACTCTACTCCAATATCCCATGCTTGCTGCAAATCTTCACGTGAGAAACATTTGAAGGCCATCAACGTATGCGTCTGGGTAATCGCAGGTATCTGCTGCATATGCCTGGTCACAACATCGGCAAGATCTTCATAGACCTGGAAGCGTAAGAGGGCCACCAGGTCGTACTCGCCGGTTACTGAGTAGACTTCGGCGACACCATCGACCTCAAGCAGGCGCTGCGCCGTTTCATTGACGGCTCCCCGCTGCACATTGATCAAGACAAGGGCGGTTACCATAGGGATATCTGCCTTTCTATTTCGCTGCCTGCACTCCAGCGTGGAGGCTACCACTATTATATACTACGCCTGGACTACGTAAATATTCACTGGACTCGATGCTAAATTTGCACTATCATTAAAGCGACGAAAGTGTCCTGGCCCACTTCAAACGATGCACCCGCGTAGCGACAATCCCTTGCGGTTGTCGTTGTGGATGAGCACGAAAGCCGGCTACAACGTGGCGGGGGCTGGTTGTGCTCCCCCCCCCCCGCCCCACAACCCCAACCCCCACTGTTTTGGTCGCTACGCGGGTGCATCGTTTGAAGGAATCCGATCGTCAAAAGAGCTTGCTAGCGAGGAAGGTACTATCCTACTTGCCTGCGTTACTGAATCCATGAAGGATAGTCAGAAATATAGGCAGTAGAAATTATATATTCTTGCTTATATCGGAAAATAAGAATAGAGAAAAGCTTCTTGCGTGTGAATAAAACGATTAAATACATCCACAAATATACTTTCAATCCATTTACAGTCATTGTGCTTTGTCTGCTTATACGCCTGCTGCTTTTGTCGCTAGGTTGGCCGCATAATAATGTAGACGAAAGTACGGTGGGCGAAATGGCCATAAATATTGCCTATCATGGAGATCATCCGGTCTTTTTCTATGGACAAGACTATATGGGGGCATTGCAGGCCTATCTCGCGGCTGGTCTATTTGCACTTTCTGGTATCTCGCTCTTCAACTTGCGCCTGGCTCAACTTCTGCTAATGGCGCTGTTCTTCGTAGGTATCTACCTTCTGACGCGCTTACTGTACAGCCGGAATTTAGCGTTATTTACAACACTCCTGCTCGGCTTCGGCAGCTATTTACCGATATATCGCGAGACACAGGCGATCGGAGGTTATCCTGATACGCTTGCATTTGGCACACTCGCACTCTTGTTAGCGAGCTGGCTGGCACTTACGTCACCTCCAGCGGGTCGAGCAATAAGCCCTGCGTTCCGTTGGAAACGGATGCTAGCCTTCTTAGGCTGGGGACTGGCGGCCGGGCTAGGGCTGTGGAGCGATCTGCTGATTGTACCGAGCCTGGTTATGTCTGGTCTGTTATTACTGACAGTATGCTGGCGAGAATGGCGTTCATTGGCACCGTTAGCGCTGGTAGGCGGGCTGGTAGTTGGGGCGTTGCCACTTATTCTCTTTAATATAACAGCTCCTCCAGGGCACGACTCGCTCACAACCCTACGCCAAATTTATAATCATGGCAATACTCCACTCTCGGCAACACTGCCACAAACGCTCAAGAGCGCCTTTCTAGTGGGATTGCCAACCTTTAGCAATTTTCCAGATGTATGCCCGGTCAGCAACACACTCTTTATGGGAGGTCACGGCCGCAGGGCACTCTTATGTACACTGCTGCAAGGGGGCTGGTCAAGCATAGTTATACTACTCTGGCTCTGTGCCTTACTGCTTATAGGCTGGACGCTCGTGCGGAATAGATCTCGCGCAATAGTGCAAGAAGAGTTGCTTGAGCGACGACGGACGACCGTTGTTGCACTGGCTCGCCTGAGCATACTACTTTCAGCAGGAATGACCTTTGCCCTCTATGCTACCAGCACCACAGCAACCTACGAGCCATATCTAAGTTCCCGCTATCTTATCGCGATTCTCATTGCTACGCCCGCCCTACTGTATCCTCTATGGCAAAATGGGGGCATTTTGAGGGGAGCGAGCAAGGGCTTGTCTGGGATCGTAAATAATACCCGCATAATAGTACTGGCTGGAATCGCATGCTGTTATCTACTGGGAACCATCCTGGTCTTTATGGGCGTGCCGGGCGAGCGCATGCAGAATCAACAAGAGGCGGCACTGGTGCAGACCATAATGAGGCTGGGTGTAAAGCATGTGTATTCTGACTTCTGGACGTGTGATAACATCACATTCATTAGTAAAGAGCAGGTGCTTTGCGACACAGCTGATGAGCATATGAAATCAAGCGGCTCACGCTATCAACCATTTGGTTTGGCGGTACTCGCCGATCCAAAAGCAGACTATATATTTCCGATCAATTCCCCACATGCGAAAGCGTGCAAAGAATTTCTCACTGCACATGGGAAGAGATATCAAAGATACGAAATTAACAATTATGTACTTTATCGATTGTCGTAAAACGTTATGAGTCATCGCGACCTGTTGAGAAATGATGAACATCGTGTTTTCCCGATGTTCATCATTTCTCAACAGGTCGCGATGACTCATAACTCTCATGCATGAGGAAGTTCTGGACGAGTTGGATGGCCTCAGGGAGAAGAGCAGGGCCGCCATCGAGCCAGATGATGCGCTTATTGCGGCGGAACCAGCTAAATTGACGACGAGTAAAATCATGGCTGGCGTACTTGAGACGCTGGACCATCTCTGCCTCGCTGGCAAACTCGCCGCGCAGTAGACGACTGGCGAAGCGGTACTCAAGGCCTAGAGCGTCGAGCCGTTCGTGGCTGATGCCTTGTTGAAGTAGAGAGCTTACCTCCTGCAGCAGACCCTGCTGCATACGCTCGTCGATCCTGGCGTCGATGCGCTGGTAGAGTACTTCACGGGGCCAATGTATGCCGAGCACTAAAGAGCGATAGATAGGATCAGGGACACCGCGCTGCTGCGAAAAGGGCTGTCCGGTAACCAGGCACACTTCTAGCGCGCGAATCACACGGCGGGGATTATTGCGATCGATAGTCGTGGCACTCTGTGGGTCTAATGTCTCTAATTCTTGCAGCAGATCGGCCAGAGGGCGAGCTTCGAGCTGAGCCCGTAGCTCTAGTTGTGGAGGAATTTTAGGGATGACGAAGTGGTCCACGACCGTCTGGATGTAGTGCGGCGAACCTCCAACCAGGAAGGGCTGATGACTCCGCGCAAGGATTGCATCGATAGCCTCAATGGCATCATGCTGAAACTGAGAGACAGTATAGACCTCCTGCGGCCCCGCCACATCTAGCATATGATGAGGTACCAGGGCGCGCTCGGCGGGAGTCACCTTGGCCGTGCCAATATCAAGTCCACCGTACACCTGACGCGAATCAGCAGAAACAATCTCACCATTAAAATGTAGCGCCAGCTCAATTCCTAGAGCGCTCTTGCCCGACGCAGTTGGGCCAAGAACAACCACTAAATCCGGTCGAACGACTTCATCAGGCATGTTTACGCCCATTTCGCCTGAGTAAGAGAATCACAACCTCCATCAAGCCCGTGGCAATGCTCACCCCTGCGAGAATACCAAAGGCATAAAAGACACTCAGGGCGAAGCCGAATGTGAGCAGGTAGCCCAGAAGCACACCGACAGGCGCGAGCAGCAGCATCGCCATCCAACCAATGCGACGGACGGCAACGTAAACTTTGCTTAAAGCAGTGATAATAGCAGCACAGGGAGGACCATGTGCTCCAACAGCAGCAGAGAACGCCGCAACGACCAGGAGCAGCAAGATATGCAAAGTTCCCAGTGGAGCACGTACAGCAAATTGCCACAGCGCCTCAACCACCGACACACCCATTAATGCGCAGCCCAGGCTGGTAAAAGCACGGGCGAGCAGTTCATCAAAAGAGAGTGAGTTATTCCACTGCACAGTCAACGCGCCCAGCGTTGCAGCCGGGAGCAGGGCGATGAGCAGTAAGATGAATAGCGGATTAGGCGGCAATGGGAACGGCTTGAGCTGTGAGAACAGCGTATAGATCAGGCTGGAGGCCATAAAGGACGCCACGAAGGTTAGAAGCCTGCGTTGCCATTTATATTGCGTACGGGTGATAGGGCCAGGCTCCCAGCGCGGAGGTGTAGAACCATTCAAGCTCAGAGGAGTATATTTATCGCGCTTGGGATCAAGGGCCACGGATTGAGCTTGCGTAGCTTGTGGCACAGGTGGAACCGCAAGCTGACCTGTCATGGGATCAGGCAAGATAGGATAAAAGTCCTCATCTTCATCCTCAGGCTCATCGTCATCAAGGTCAGCGCCATGTGTGCGACCAGGATGCCGACGGTTACGTGCGACGTAGCCCTGGATATCCGCCTCCACCTTCACAACAACATCATTGCGCTCCTCATCCAGAGAAGAAATAATAATCTGGCCGGTATAATGCGTATCCCTTTGCAACTTCAGACTATTGATCTGCACATTCACCTCAGTGGATACTCCATCGAAGTCGCTCTGATCAATGTGAATCCACGGCTCGTCTGCATGGATAGTACCCTGTACAGAGTAGCCCTGAGGACCGCTAATCCAGATAGTCAGGGCAGCCGAAAGTCCTGGATAGACCGTCCCAAAATCCAGCTTGTGCGGACGAACTTGCAAAGGCACACCCCGTCTGGGCGTCCAATGCAGACGTGGAGAATTATTCGAACCACCGTTACTTGCACTTGGAGTAGACGAGCTCACCTGTGGAAGAGGCGTCGGCAGGCGCGGATCACGCACCTGCGGAATGCTCCCGCTCGCGCTAGAAACTGTATGACGCGGCGCGTACACATGCTTCCCCACCACCGCATTAATAAACTGCTCAACCGCCTCAATCTGATCTGGCACATTCGCATACACGTAGACAGCAACATCGGCGAGATCATCTTCGCCAATATCACGCAGCCAGGCCTCGATCTCGTTATCCTGCAGATAGTCGGCCGCCTCCTCTGGGTAGTTCGCGCACAGCTCTGCCAGCTCCTCCGGCGTCGTCGCCACATCCCCGCTCTCGAACACAAATGTGCCAACTTCCAGTAGCGCACGGCGGAACGCAGCCACATTCTCGTAACGCTCATCGGGATCAATTCTCGTCGCCTTCTCCAATGCGCGCGCCACCATAGGCGAGATACGCGGGTTGACTGCACGCACATCGTCCAGGCCAAATCCCTTTTCTGATAGTGTATTGGTCAACAAATGGAACAGCGTCATACCCAGCGCATAGATATCCGAGCGCTCATCCGTCTGCGACTTGCCATACTGCTCTGGGGGCGCATAGCCGGGAGTGCCCAGCACCTGCGTATCCTGAGAAGACGTTGATTGGAAGAAACGAGCAATCCCAAAGTCGATCAATTTGATCTGGCCATTGCGCGCCAGCATAATATTGCCAGGCTTAAAATCGCGGAAAATGATCGGTGGACGCTGACTGTGCAGATATTCCAGTACATCACAAAGCTGGCTAGCCCAACCGAGTACGCGGCGCTCTGTAAAGGGAGCTCCATTGCGCTCAAGCAGCTCCTCCAGCGTACTGCCATCGATATATTCCATCACCAGGAAATAGCGCTGATTCTGGAAGAAAAAACCAGCAAGGGCAGGAAGATTGGGATGGTTCAAGGCCCAGAGAATCTTCGCCTCAACCTTAAAATTCTGAATGGCCTGCGCTTGATCCTCCGGTGGCACCATGGAAAGACTCATCTCTTTCACGGCGCATAGGCGACCCTGATCCTTAATGTCCTTAGCCAGGTATACGGCACCCATGCCTCCCTGACCAATCCTCTTCTGGATATGGTAACGCTTATGGAGTAGGGTGCGCCGGTCCAAAAAGCCGGTTTGTGTTTTCAAGCGGCCGTTGATTGTGAACCCCCATCTTTTCTCTACATCTGTCCCAGCTACAATAGCTGCATTCCAGTATAGCATACCCCTGTTGTCACTACTACCCACTAGGAGCCCGGGTTACGTTACAATACTTTAAGCATTGATAAAATTCAAAAAGTTTATCAATGTTGTAACAAAGCCCTTTCTCCCTATTGAGCAATGCACTTCAAAGTATATCCATCTAGATTGAACGAAGAAGATCCCGTATACATATTTTGACGTAAATCCTGTTCATTATGTAAAACGTTCTTTCACAAAGTCCTGGTATCATTCAGACGCTAATTTAGGAAGAGGCGAGTAATGAGAAAGAATATCCAGCGGCATGTGGGCCTCTGATTATACTGTGAATAGGAAGCATTAAACTAGAGATAGATTGGTATTTTCGTTATGGCAAGCAGACAAAGACAACATAAAGGCAAACGTTCTTTTATATTTCTAGTACTTAGTACGCTTATAGTACTGATAGGAGGTACACTCACCCTACTCGTCCAGCAGAGAGAGAATAGCAGGGCGGACGCAGGCTATGTAGTTGGAGCACCAACCCTATCGGCAGCGACAGTCGACCAGATATTTGCTCGCGTCGGAAGTCCAATGACAGGAACTGGAGCGGCCGTCGAGCAGGCGGCTCAGAACGCTAACATAGATGATGCCTTCGCCCTCGCCGTCTGGTGGACCGAGACCAACGATGGAGCCGCCGGCGTAGGACTGGCCGACCGCAATCCCGGCAGTGTGCGTGGGACAGCAGGCTACCCGGCAGCATTTGACGGCTATACCATTTATCCATCCTACACCGCCGCCATCAACGACTGGTTTACGCTCTTGCGCGCCCGCTATGTCAACCGGGGGCTCACCTCTGCCTACAGCATATGCTATTCCTACGTAGGTACCTCCAGCGCAGCCTCATGGGCTGGCAAAGTCGTCAACCTCATGCTCCGCTATCACGGCGAAGCACCTGCACCCGTAACTAGCGCGCCTGTGCCCGCCGCTCCAATAGCAGTTGCTACACCAATCGTGCAGAAAAGCGCGCCTCTTGTTAAGGCTCCCATTAGGAAGAAGCAGGTTAACAAGCCAGTACCAATGAGAGAGCAGCATCGACCGGTTAATGTCGGCGTAGGACAGGTACAAAACTTCATGCTGGGCAGCGGCCGGCCGGCACGAAGTGTGCCACGAGCAAATTCTGGGCTGGGGCATGCAAGTGGAATCTTCACCCCACACGTACAACAAATCCTTATTCTACTAGTACTTTTAGCGGCAATCCTGGTTCTACTACCTAGCATAAGCTTGAGACGAAGAGACAAAGAAGATAGAGGAGCCCCAGACCGCAAGGAAGTAATGGCGGGTGGAAGAGCAATGAGGACGACTGAGGGGCTTCGTACCGAATCGCTCTTGCCGCTATATGTCAACGAGTATTCACTAGCTAGACGAGGACAGGAGGAACGCACAACGAGAGAGACCGGCGCATTGGAGAGAGATGTAGCCGAGATAGGAGTGCCAGGCGTGCCAGCGACGCCAATATTGAGCGGAATAGGAACAGTGCCGCTGACACCCTTCGTCGCCAGTATGGGAGCGGGATATGGCGACGGAAGGCGAGGAGAGACAGCGTTGAGGCGGGCGCGCCTGGTCCCTGTAGGGGCTGATGAAAGTCGGAAGAGGATGGAGGGTAAGCACACACAGGGACAGCTGGGGAAGGAAGAGCACAAGACAGAGTAAGGAAGAGAAAAGTTCTCAAAAACTGTTGACAAAACCGGTAGGGCAATGTTATTATATTTTGCGTGAGTCCGTGAATGCTAGAGAACGGAACGCAACAAATGCCCCCGTGGCGGAATGGTATACGCAGCAGGTTGAGGGCCTGTGCCGCAAGGCGTGGTGGTTCGAGTCCACTCGAGGGCACCCTGTTTTAGCATCCGAGAAGAGATGAAAAAAACGGATCGGATGCTATTTTCTTGTACAGGGATACACAAAACAAGCAAAAACAAGGGCGATTAGCTCAGCTGGTTAGAGCGGCTGCTTTACACGCAGTAGGTCTGGGGTTCGAATCCCTAATCGCCCACTATAAAACGGCTTGATAGGTCCATCTACAACATGCGACAAATATGTTATAGATGGGCTTTTTCGTGCCTAAAGTCATGTACAGGCCTACTGTCTCTATCTTGCTCTTTTAGCTATACAGCCATCTTAAGGGAGTTGCTAGTTTGCTCATTATGTAACTATTGTACAAGCTCAATAGCTATTCCCATTCGTAACCATAGTTCATACAATGGATGAACTCATAGATTTCATCGCGTTCGTGATCAACATGTGAAACCGGTTTGTGATTGTTTCCTTGTCTAGCGATTTTGTCCTCTAGTTTTATTACTTTCTTATTGGGATAGATTGTATCTTCATTGAAAATCTTATTTTCGTTCGTCTAAAGGGTGTATTTTTATTGATTCATTTATTAAATAGTCTGTACTTGTAATCCACCTTGTACCAAGATGCTTGCTTAGTAAGTGCTGTAGCCCTTCGAGTGAAATAAGCTCAATTCTAGGATCAGTATCAGCTAATTTTTTTGATGTACTTATAAAACATAGCACTAGGAACTCTTGGTTCCTTCTTGATGTGTGCTTGGAGTAGAGAATATCTTTTGCGAAATGGTAGATAGCGTGTCAGCGGAGAAAGTATTGAAATACCGTTATCAGTTTTTCGTGTGCTTCAACAAGTAGTTGGGTATATGATGCGAGGTAGAGCTTTTAGTGTGATTCCGTATGATCAAATGTTGAGCACACAAGATGCAGCGGATATGCTGAACGTATCAAGGCCTTTTTTAGTAAAACTCCTTGAAGCAGGAAAACTTCCGTTTACGAAAGTAGGCACTCATCGGCGCGTTCAATACAGTGATCTTTTGCAGTATAAAAACAATATGCATAGAGAAAGACCCACGATGCTGGCTGAGATAGCGAATATTAGTCAGGAAGCAGGGGAATATTAATACCGGGTGATTTTCTATATTCTGGGCTTCTCTCTTCTCTAGCGCATGTACACGCCTTCGGCGTGGACTTCTTTTTTTAATAGCGATACATATTTTACATTTCTATATATTTTTGCGCGTGCGCAAAAATATATAGAAATGTAAAATATGTATCGCTATTACAACTTCTCTGGAGAGCGGCG
>CAXTXB010000182.1:0-2504 GCA_964247965.1 uncultured Dictyobacter sp.
GGCCAGCTACCGCATGCTGACCAGGCTCGCTCCCGTCTTCCCACCGTGATGGGAATCAAACACTGTCTAAAATAGATATCACCTTTTATTTCTATATGCATATATATTTATAATAGCACGGGGAGAGGAGCAACCACATAATTACTGGCCCTTTTAGCAAGACTTTTCGTAGTCTGGAGAACTGCCAAATCATCCACACAAGCGTTCCTATGCTATAATAACGTCTATAGTGACTGAAACATCTGGAGCAATCTATACAGAACAGCGATCAAACGCTATGGCACTGGAACATCCACAAAAGATAACAGTAGAAGAATACTTTCTTCTAGAAAAAGATAATCCTGATGTGTGCTACGAATATCCTGATGGCTCTCTTTATGCGATGTCAGGGGGATCATTTAACCACGACACAATCAAATCAAATATTCAGAGTATTCTTTGGGGGCTTCTTCGTGGTGGGACGGGAGAGGAAAATAATACCTTCTCAGGATAATACAAAGACTTGAGCCGAAGATTCCACGTATCGCAGCCAGGTTGGCTCTACTCATAACCCCAAGATAATGCCAGACTCAGTGTTAATATCATAAGCATTGAGTGCGAGGCTTTTCGATAATATGTGCTATCATGAAACAATGTACTCGCGACCCGATCTTAGTCTGAAAGGTGATGTTTATGCCCATCGATTTACGCAGTGATACCGTGACCTTGCCAAGCCCCAGAATGAGAGAGGCGATGGCTCGCGCCGAGCTGGGGGATGATGTCTATGGAGAAGATCCTACTATTAATCGCTTACAGGACCTGGCGGCCGAAATGACGGGAAAAGAGGCGGCACTTTTTGTTCCCAGCGGGACGATGGGGAATCTCATAGCGATACTCACACACGCGGGCCGGGGGCAGGCAGTTATAGTAGGAGATCAATCGCATATTTATCACTATGAGGCTGGTGGCGCGTCCGTCTTAGGTGGTTCGCCAATGTATGTCATCCCCAACAAAAAGGACGGAATGTTCGACCTTGAGCAGGTGAAGGCGAGCATTGCCGACGAAAGCGACGCGCATGTGGCTCCAACCGCACTTATTTGCATTGAAAACACACATAATCGCTGCGGTGGAACGGTACTTAGTACAGAACAGATTGAAGCAATCAGCACACTGGCGCATACGCATGGTGTACACATACACATGGATGGCGCACGAGTCTTTAATGCCGCCACAGCGTTAGGCGTTCCGGTGAGCACGCTTGCCGGGAGTGTGGACTCGCTTATGTTCTGCCTCTCTAAAGGACTGAGCGCTCCAGTGGGCTCGATGCTGGTGGGCAATAAAGAATTTATTCGGCGGGCGCACCGCACACGTAAGCTGCTAGGTGGCGGTATGCGCCAGGCGGGTGTGCTGGCGGCGGCGGGGATTGTCGCGCTGGAGCAGATGGTAGATCGGCTGGTAGAGGATCATGAAAATTGTAAGCTTCTTGCACAGGGCCTGGCCGATTTTCCACAGATCGAGATAGATCCAGAGCGTGTCGTTACAAATATTCTCTACTTTACTTTGCACGACGAGCAGCAGAAAGAATTGACGGACAGCCAGACGGCTCTATTCACTGCCAGGGCACGTGGACAGGGAGTCTTACTCGGACCCGTAGGCGGAGGCGCTATTCGGGCGGTCACGCACTACGGCGTAGAAAGACAGCATATCGAGATGGCACTTGCAGGCATACGAAGAACACTTATCGAGATGCATATGTAGTAGATTGCGGCAACAAGCAGCCTACCTGTCTCTTACGTATCAGGTTTGCACATTTGCTTTCTATTGGCAATTCTGAGCTTCTCGCTTATAGTATAATAAAGATACATATGTTTGTACACATAGTTCCTCTTTATGAGAAGGAGAAGCTCATGCGTAGAGCTAGAAGATCAACTAGCGGGAGTTTAACAAGTGCCATTACGTTAATAGGACTTGTACTTGCGTTCACCATTCACCCCTTCAACCTCCCTATCTTCTTTATAGCGATCGGGCTTGCTACCTTCGTTGGCGCTCTCGCTACGCTGAATCCACGAAGAATATATAGTGCTAGCTTCGGCTTCATGTGGATGGTAATCCTCGCGCTCTTCTTCATCACTGGCACCTGGGTCTGGTTCCTGGTCGGCGCAGCTATCTCTGCCTTGTTAGGAGTATTCTTGCGACCGATCATCGCCTGGTTGCTTGCACGCAACGCATTTGGTCTAGCAGCCCAGATGCAGCAGACACCACAACCGGAGCAGTACTACACCCCTACACCGCAACCACAGCCGCCATACCAGCAAGGCTATCAGGGACCTCCCGTTCAACAGGCAGAGGCGTACAGGGAAGGCGATAAGCAATATTACTATCCTCCGCAATCCTCGCAATCTTCACAGCAATATGAAACGCCTCAGTCACAATATCCACAGCAGATGCCTCCGCAATAGAGATAAAGGGTTAAATGGGTCAGAAAAATGAGGAATAGCACGTTTTACCAAAAAATTTTTTTTGGG
>CAXTXB010000182.1:2517-9674 GCA_964247965.1 uncultured Dictyobacter sp.
TCTTTTACTTCCCCAACAAAATAAAAATATTAGGGAAAACGTGCTATTCCTCATTTTTCTGACCCATTTAACCCTTTAAAATGCAGTTTAAAACCTACTACTTAATGGGATAACGCATTTGTAGCAAAAAAGGCCATCACCACAAGTAGACCAATCGCTAACGCGAAGAGGACGCGAAAGACGAGGGAGGATGTAAAAAACTTTCGGCGTCTGGATATAAGGGTATCTGGCCTATTTGTAAACATAGCAGTTTCTCCATATCAGTTGATAGCAAGTTTCTGAATTGTCTGGTGTCGAGTAAAAAGGGTAAGTTATTTCTACTCTTTTTATTCAACGCTAGATGGATTGGAGATTAACACATTTAGCCTTTAGTACTCTTCTTCCTGCACTCATCGCACTCACATGCAGCACGCAGTTTTTCGTAGGTATAAATGCCAGTTTTATGGCCATCCTCCCAGACTGGAGTGAGACCATAGCGACCAACGGGTTCAATATTGACCAACGTTGTTTCTTCGGGCTTGAGATTTTTTCGGCTCTCAAGCATCCCTGGCAGGCCACCCTCTCCAGCGCACCATGCACAGGGGCAGGCCCACCGCAGATGTTCCCAATCATGAATACTTTCGTGTTCATCGCTCCATGAGAGATAGAGCTTGCGATTTTCCTCGTCAAGTAAGAAGGAAGTTGGGGATGGATGATTATATTGAGACACAGACTATACTCCTCTAGAGAACATGTATGCATTTTCCTAAAGCTTTTCTGAATTTACAAGGGATGAGAATAGTGGAATTATAATCCTTTATAAAGACAGGGTCCAGGATAGACAACAGGAGCTGACTATCAAATCTTCCCATCTCTGACGATACTCTAAATAGTCATCGTTTTATATAGGCCATATCCAAAATTATGTACTCTTATATACACTGATACACGAAAATATGTGGAAGCACAAAAAATTGATGCATTATGCTAATGTATAAGTTGTATCCTCTTTAAGTCGTAGTGAAGTTACTCCTGCTATTTGCCCTACGTTTTAGCAGGTAGAAATACATTGGAGGTAAATGCAATGGTTGAGATGCTGCTCGTTGGAAGTGTTGCCGGAACCTGTGTCATCGCTATGATCTCAATTTTACTTTTTCTAAAATTCCAGAAACAGGGGATGGAAAGACTGCATCTTCAGCAACAAGCCTGGGAGCGAGCGCAAGATATACGCAAAAAGAAATGGGAGGAGGTGCAGGAGACGCGCCTCTCTACTATTAAACAGACACTCTTATCTCATGTGGAAGAGCTCTATGCGGATAAGCAACAAAAAGCCAAATTGGAGATGACCCGCGTGGCTTATGAGATAGAACGGCTTCCACGTATTGAAGACACACCAATACCCAGCAGGGAGCAGGCGCAAGCACAGCGAGGTCCTTTTTTTCCACGTAGTTTTCAAGGGCTGGACCTCTCAGGGCGGAATCTCTCCTCGCGCTATCTAAGTCAAGCAGATCTCAGAAATACCAACCTTAGCCAGGCAAATTTATTTATGGCCGACCTTTCCGGTGCTTGTTTGAGGGGTGCGGATCTTACGGAAGCTGACCTTACAGCAGCAAACTTGAGCAATGCAGATCTGAGCGGAGCCGACCTTACTGGCGCGATTATGCTAGTTACCGATCTGAAAAATGCAATCCTGGTTGGAGCGAACTTACAAGGCGCACGACAGATCACTACCGAACAAATATATACAGCAGTCGTCGATAGCACAACACAGTTTGATAACGACATCGAGATCACCTTGCCCCGCATCCCTCGCATACCACTGTGAACACCACGAGGCCTTAGCCTCGTGGATTCTTGTCCTTCAAAATCCTACTTTCATCAGACTCTTTAAACAGTAGATAAGAGAAATATGCATCTACAGTTTCGCTATGCTATACTACAGCCGTCAGAACTAAATATTTTCCTGGAGGTTATTAGTGGAGTATGTTAAATGAACAGGAATTGCCACTGGCAGGTAAAATAGCACTTATTACAGGAAGCGGACAAGGCATTGGTCGCGCAACTGCACAGCGTTTGGCACAGGCAGGTGCAGACATTGTAATCAATTATCGTAGCAACACAAGTGCAGCGGAAGAAACACGCGCAATCATTGAAAGCATTGGCAGGCGATGTGTTGCGATACAAGCTGACGTCAGCCAGGAAGAAGAAGTCGCACGGCTCTTTACTGAAGCAAACCAGGCACTGGGACCCGTGACCATCCTTGTAAATAATGCAGGCACAACACGAGATAAACTTATTTTACAAATGTCACTCGCAGACTTTGAGCACGTGATGAATATCAATCTGCGCGCAACTTTTCTCTGCACCAAAGCGGTCCTGCGCGGTATGATGAAGGCTCGCTGGGGCAGAATTGTTAACGTGACATCAATAGCTGGTCTGTTGGGACCGGCTGGCCAGGCGAACTATGGAGCATCAAAGGCGGCAATTATCTCACTCACACTAAGCACAGCACGCGAGATGGCGAGCCGTAACGTTACCGCAAATGCTGTCGCACCTGGCTTCGTACCCACAGAGCTTACCTCCACAGTGAACGAGCAGCAGCGCAAATTTATGCTTGACAGTACACCCCTGGGACGCTTCGGCACAACCGATGAAGTCGCCGCAACCATTGCATTTCTGTGCTCACCCGACGCAGGGTTTATTACGGGACAGATCATAAGCGTAGATGGCGGTTTATCAATGCATGTTTGAGGGGAAGTTGTGAAACAAGATAGGCATGAATTCTATCTAAGCTTTTAATACTAAGCATGTTAAGGAGAACTCGCTATGGGGCTTATTGAAACGGATGAAACGAACCTCTACACATTTGAGCCATTTGCGTCACATGCATTTTACACCGATGTTAATCGAGCACTTGTACAGCAGACTCTGGCCCATCTGTTTAAAAGACCAGGTGATACAACGCTGACTATTGTGGATATGGCATGTGGTACAGGAGCCGTCACACGCCTCATTGCTGAGGAGATGGCAAAACAACAACTGCTGGCCCGTACACATATCATCGGTGTAGATCCATCCGCAGAGGCGTTACGCCGTGCCCAAAAAGGCATGGAAGAAATGGGATTGGGCGTTAAGGCAGACTTCATACAAGGAGAAGCCGAAGATTTACCGAAGATTGTGCAGAACGCAGATGCTGCCTTCTTCTGTAACGCCATTCATCTTGTCCCGGATAAACTGGTAGCCTTTCAACAAATGGCGACAATCCTCGCGCCAAATGGTGTGTTTGGCTGCAATAGCGCTTTCTATGATGGCACTTACGTACCAGGAACAGAACGCTTCTACCGTTTATGGACGCGCCGAGCAGTAAGCTGGCTTAAACAAGAGCATCCAGAGGTACGCCTCTCACGCGAAGCCAAGGCGATGGCGATGCAATGGCTGACAAGAGAAGAGTACATCAATACACTTAAACAGGGTGGCTTCGCAGATGTCGAGACCCATAATTCGAACGTTCTTATCTCTCTCGATGGTTGGAGAGACCTTGGGCAATACTGGCTCTTTATTGAAGGAGCATTACCGGGTATTCCACTGGCGTTTGCAGCTCAGGCGTTAGAAATTTCGGTCTATCAGGTGGGGCAGGAATTGAATTTAACTGAGGTACCACGTACATGGCTACAGATGGTCGCACTTAAAAGTTAGGCACGCGACTATACTCTACTATTTCACAGTATTCTTCAAAAACGCTCTGCTTCAGCTCAGCAGAGAGGGTGCATGAAGCTTGCTTACTCATGTACCCTCTGTTTGCGCCCTAAATTTTTCTTCCACAAACACTACAATCAGATCACGGGTTAAATACACTACCTAAATTTGTTTGCAATCCGTGTACATAATAGTTGATACATTGCTACTGCTCTGGTACAACTCTTTTGATGGGTTAGAATGACTAACAAGCTACGCGGAGCTCGTTGGTGAGATGAAATAGGTCATCAATACTTAGAATGACGCATCAGGCATAATTAATCAGCAGTTTTTAAAGAATAAAGAGGAATCAATAGAATGAGTTTTGTTAGACAAAACTGGAAGCTCCTCGCAACCGTAGCAGGGATTGCGCTGGCGGGTGAGTTACTACAACGGCGCAAGATAATCGATTTGCAGGGGAAAGTTGTTCTTATTACTGGAAGCTCACGCGGCTTCGGGCTGGCAATAGCAGAAGAGTTTGCACTGGCAGACGCGAAAATTGTTCTGCTGGCGCGCGACGAAGAGGAGCTGGCTCGTGCGCGCATGCAAATCGCAGAGTTCGATGCCCGGGTGCTTACAATCCTGTGCGATGTCTCTGACCCAGAACAGGCGAGGCACAGCATAGAGCAGGCAACAGCACACTTTGGTCGGATAGATATACTTGTCAACAACGCAGGCGTTATTACGGCTGGACCCTGGCAGACATTGACACGCAACGACTTCGAAGAATCAATGAATATTATGTTTTGGGGCATCTACAATATGACCATGGCAGTGTTACCGCAGATGATAGAGCGAAAAAGCGGACGCATTGTCAATATCACATCAATAGGTGGGAAAGTCAGCGTGCCTCATCTGCTTGCTTACTCAAGCGCGAAATTCGCGGCCGTAGGTTTCTCAGAAGGCTTGCATGCTGAACTGGCTAAAGACGGAATTGTCGTTACAACTGTTGCACCCGGGCTTATGCGCACCGGCTCACAGGTGAATGCAATCATAAAAGGTGATCAACATCGCACTGAATACGCATTGTTTACTCTCCTTGATACATTACCCGCATCCTCGATTAGTGTGAAACGAGCGGCAAGGCAGGTGGTGAGTGCCACGAGAAGAGGAAGTGCGGAGTTGCTTATCACTATTGAAGCTCAGCTTGCCGCTCGTCTCTATGGAGCCTTTCCGGGCTTCATGACCGATCTGCTCGGCCTCGTCAATCGCTTCCTGCCGACCAGCGAAGAGGCGGGGACAGAGAGACATACAGGCCGGGACAGCGAGTCGCCTTTGAGCAAATCGCCGCTTACCTCTTTGGGTCAGAAGGCTTCACAGGACTACAATGAAAACCCGGGATCTGCTTCTCAATAGAAGAAAAGGCGCTTCTTCTATCATACATCATTCTAAAGGCGATTCCTCTTAAAACACACGTAAAGAGGAATCGCCTTTCTTCAACCTCAACCTGTTGACGTTGCTTGAACGAACTGATATTATTGAGTGTACTGTGCGTTTTATGGCAATTTTCAGCGTTAGAGGTAAAGAGATATGGAAGAAGCACGCACATGGCGTGAAATATTGGGACTGATCATTAAAGACATAAAAGAGAAACAACGCCTGGTTGATGAGCTGGATATTACGCCAATTACGCTAACGCGGTGGGTGAATGGGGAATCAGATCCGAGGCCCCAGAATCTGCGCCAGTTGATTAATGCGCTGCCCCAATACCGTGACCACATGCAAAAACTTCTTAGAGAAGAAAAAGGGCTGGGCGATTTCCCAGATCTGGTCCAGGACGATGTAGTTAAAGTTATTCCTGCCGAATTTTACGCTCGTGTTCTTGTTGCACGTGCATCCACGAGCGAGAATTTACGCTTCTGGTCTACCTGTCACCTTATTTTACACCAGGCTCTTGCGCAACTCGATCCAGACCGGCGGGGCATGTCGATCTGGGTTGTACGCTGTATGCCGCCTTCAGGTCCATACAGGAAGGTACGCAGCCTACGCGAAAGTATAGGACTGGGCACACCGCCGTGGATTGGCAATCTTGAGCAGAATGCAATGTTTCTAGGAGCGGAATCTCTGGCGGGCAACGTTGTTACGCTATTTCGGCCTGGCATCATCCAAAACCTTGATGAGACACATAGTTTGTTGCCAACTGCGCGCGTAGAATATGAGAAAAGCGTCGCTATCTACCCTATCCTCTACTCTGGTCGTACCGCGGGCGTATTGCTTGTCTCTAGCACAGAGATCAATTATTTCCTTTCGCAAGCCCGCAATGAACTTGTGCAGTACTATGCCGATCTGATCGCCCTCGCGTTTGAGCCTGACGATTTTTATACTCCTGAGCAGGTTGCTTTATGTGTGATGCCTTCCCATAAAGAGCAAAAAGAGTACTTCGCTAATTTCCGTCAACTAGTCGCTGAAACTATGCTGTATGCAGCGGCCAGGAATCAGCCGGTAAACACCATACAAGCAGATATACTTGTATGGCAAAAATTGGAAGAAGAGCTTTTAAAATTACCTGCTCTCCATAGCAAGCAATAAGAAATGTAAAGATGATGTCTATCTCGTTATTCGATGACTTTACTCAATCTATTGATAAGCGCTGGAGCCAAACCTGCATCGGTTCAGGCTCGCTCTCTACTGCCGATTCTGTGCTACGTATGAGCATTTCGTCAACGCGACAGGGTGAGTATGCTGATGCTCAGATTGACGATTATGGACAACGGGCACGATCCGATTTCCCCTGGCGACCTCCACTACGTATGGAGGTACGGGCGCGCTCGTCCTTGCCCGCAGCTATAGCCAGTGGAAGTACAAATAGTGTGGCTGGCGAGCAGTTACAAGGTACAGCAGGATTTGGCTTTTGGAACTATCCGTTTTCGGTGCGTGGTGACATACTGATGTTGCCTGAGGCGGTCTGGTTTTTTTATGCTTCTCCTCCTTCCAATATGGCTCTTGTACCTGGAGTTGCGGGCTACGGTTGGAAGGCACAGGTTATCCACGCGATGCGGCCGGGAGCGCTGCTTGCCGCCGTTCCTACTGCACTCGCTACTGGTTGGGGATACCTGAGCAATGATATACAACCTGCAGCACACTGGATACAGAAGCTCAGTGGCGCGCAAGAGGCACTCCTGCCAGTCGAAATGACGACATGGCATAGCTATGCGCTTGAGTGGCGCGCTGGCAGTGCACGCTTTTGGGTTGATGGTAGCCAGGTTTTACATACACAACATCCGCCGCAACGGGCTCTGGGCTTTGTCGCTTGGCTCGATAATCAATATGCCGTGGCGACACCACGTGGCGTCCTGCGCTTTGGAGCCGTTGCCTGCGGGGCTCAACATTTTGAAATAGACTCAATTCGTATTTCTACGCTTTAAATGAGTTAACCCGAACTTTTGAACAATGCTGAACATCGTGTTTTCCCTGCCCTTTTTACTGCCTTCAGCAGTAAAAAG
>CAXTXB010000183.1:0-2755 GCA_964247965.1 uncultured Dictyobacter sp.
CTCTTTTTCCTGCCTTCGGCAGGAAAAAGAGCAGGTAAAAATACAATGCTTCTCATTTTTCAAAAGTTCGCGATGACCATTATTGGGTGGTGAACACCTTCTAACTCGCGGGTACGGCGGGTAGCTGCACCACGGGAAGGTTGGTCGGCTCAGACGATATCAGGTTGATACGCGCTGGATTAGTGGGTACTTTATCGCCATAAGAAATGCGCACTGACATCGCATTGGGGTCAAGGTCTGGATGTTTGGCGATGATGGCCTGCGCCTCTTTTATTGTCTTGCCCTTAATACTATTCTGGATATCCGCCCGTTCGCTATCGCTAATCTGATACTTTGATATGCCCGCCGCCGCGATGGCTATGGTGACGTCGCCCTTCTGATCTACGCTGCGGATTACTGGCTGCCCAATCTGCATAGTGGTATCGATAAGATCATAATTTGGCCTGGATTTGCGCTTGAGTAGGGTCGATGCCAGGCTGCGTACATCGCTTGTCTTGACATACTCGACGCTTCCCTGCTGACTAACGGTGACGTTTACCGTGGGGTTGACGGTATGCGGAGGTGGATCAGAGCTGATGTTGGGATCTGGGTAGAAGATGTTCCCGACCATCGTTCCTCCCGCCGCTGCAGTTTGCGTGCGCAGATCTTGTGCGATACGCGTTTTGAGGCCGGGTATGATCTTGTTAGAGATGATGGTAACGTCGGCATATGAGACCGTTTGTTTACACTCGAAGATTTGCAGCACACAGCCTGATACGCCCGTTGCCGTACCCTGCTGTGTGCCGCTTTGTGTACTACTGACTACATTCGCAGGAATTGTAGGTCCATTGACGTCCATCTCTTTGATGCCGGGCTTCGCTGTCAGCGTGAAGACTGCATCGACTGGCTGCACTCGTGGGGTGATAGTTACGTTCGCAGAGATGGAGGCGACGAAGATCAGGTACCCAACACCGGTGACGCCTAATAATAGTGCAATAATGAGGACGGTAACAAGCGTTAACAGGGATCTGCGCGCTCCCTTCTTCGCTGTCTTATGTACTCCGGCAACGACTGCAACGTCGGCCAGTTGCTTCTTCTGTACATTCTTCTCTTTTTCCACAAGGTGTGAAGTAGGAGCGTCATAGTCAGATTTGCTGAATGAGGACACCTTGCCAGGCAGCGGTGGAAGCTTTAGCTCACCTTGTTGCGAAGGCTCATTAAACACATCATCAAGGGGAGGAACTATAGGTAACCTTCCTTCACTATCCGCACCCCTACCGCGTTGCATGCGCACGGATGGCCGCTCGCTGGGTACAGGTAGCTCAGGATTATTTGCCCTTGCGATAGGATGTTGCGCGGAGAGGCGCGCGGCCGTCGCTCGCCTCTGTATGTACTTTTCCGAAGGAGGTAGGACGGTCCTCTCCTGTTCTGCCTCCCTCAGGAAGCGTGGTGGCTCGATTGGAGCCTGCTGCGGCTGTTGAAAGACAGGTGAGTTCTTATCGGGCTCGATAGGATCAACACTGACGGGCAAAGGGCGAGGCGTGATGGTGCGCGACGAAGTTAGCGATTTATAAGCGGCTTCAAACGCCTGCAATAGCTCATCGGCGCTCGCAAAGCGATCATCGGGGTCCTGCGCGGTTGAGCGGGCAATGACTCGCTCCAGTGGCTGCGGTAATGACTGCGTATCATCATCTTCCGGTAGATGTCCAGTCAACATAAGAAAGAGGATGATGCCCAGTGAATAGATATCGTTGCTGGGTGAAACAGAGCCATCCAGGCGCTCAGGAGCCATAAAAGTTTCAGTCCCCATCTCCTCACCCGCCACAGTGAGAGGCGCGCTCATTTGGGAACCCTTCATAGCGGCGATCCCAAAGTCGATCAGGCGCACATACACACGCCCACTATCCTCTTCTTTATCCAGTAGAATATTGCTTGGCTTGAGATCACGGTGAATCACATCCCGTTTGTGAAGATAGGAGACAGCCTGCACCAGGGAAGAAAAAAGCTCATGTACCTCAGCCAGCGAGAGCGCTCCACGCTCCAGACGTTGTGCCAGCGTACCACCTTGAATATAGGGAGTTACGATAAAGAGGCGTCCCTGCTCCTCCCCAAACTCAAGCATTGACAGGATGTGATCATGCTTCAGATATGCACCAACCTCAGCCTCACGCAAGAAGCGCTTGCGCGCTATCACATCATGCATCAGATCTGTGCGAATGATTTTTACTGCAACTTCACGTCCGAAAGCTGTCCTCTGACGCGCAAGGTAGACCTCACCCATGCCACCGACAGCTATACGACGTACCAGCTCATAATTGCCAAATTGCTCCATGCTTTGCCTATCAACAATAGAATCTCGTCGCTCATTAATGAAACTGTGTTCTTTTCTCATGTGTTTGCTTCGTCACACCCGATACACAACCCGGTTTTGCCTGGTCCACTTATTCGCGTATACTTTATCACAACCCAAGTACAAACTACACTACAATAGAAAGACGCAGCATACAATGAATTGTTTCAATAGCCTTATCTTCTGATGGCTCTTCTCTTGCTAAAATGTACGGAGAAACGAGCTCTGATGCTATAATATATGACTAGCCTGACATAACTTATATTCTATATGCAGTATAGCATCTGGCTAATCAGAAGTGAAGGGTCAATATGAGTCATGCTGAACTTTTGAAAAATGAGGAATATAGTGTTTTCCCGGCGGTGTTTGTTGTGAGGGGTTAAAAAATATCCGGGGAAACACTATATTACTAATTTTTAAAAAAGT
>CAXTXB010000183.1:2765-5211 GCA_964247965.1 uncultured Dictyobacter sp.
TTTAAAAATTTATTATTTATGTTTTTGCGCGGCTTTTTTTCTTGTAAGTTTAAAAAAACCACCGGGGAAAACACTATATTCCTCATTTTTCAAAAGTTTGGAGACATAACCCTGGCTTTATATTTCCCTCTTGCGAATTGGTAGCCTATGTTGTATTATATACCCGGTTCGCACTCTTCGCGTGAGAGTGCTAAAAAGACAATGAAGGCCGCCTGCCTTCCAAAATAAAATACGCACTAAACACGGAGGAATGAAGTATGGCAACAGCACTTCGACCACTGGGCGACCGCGTAGTCGTCAAGGCCCTGGCCCGCGAGACTGTCACGAGGAGTGGCATCGTGCTGCCAGATACGGCTAAAGAGAAGCCCCAGGAGGGCGAAATTCTGGCGGTTGGTCCCGGAAAGGTGCTCGATAACGGCAAGCGCACAGACCTGGAGGTACAGGTCGGCCAACGTGTGCTCTTTGCACGCTATGCCGGCACGGAAATCAAAATAGAAGGCGAAGAGTATTTGATTCTACGCGAAAGCGATATTGTTGGTATCATGGAGTAGTTAGCCGTTAGGCTAACATGATTGTTTATACTTAAGGTGCGTTCAGAAACGCAACTCTCGTTGCTAAAAATATGCTTTGGCCTATTTTTCATCTGAACGCAAGGAAGTACTTAAGATGCGTTCAGAAACGCAACTCTCGTTGCTAAAAATATGCTTTGGCCTATTTTTCATCTGAACGCAAGGAAGTATCAGAGGAGATAAGTTTCGTGGCAAAACGAGTACAGTTTGATGAGAAAGCGCGCCACTCCCTTAAGAAAGGGATGGACACAGTAGCAAATGCGGTCCGCGTGACCATTGGACCGAAGGGGCGCAACGTGGTGTTGGACAAGAAGTTTGGCGCTCCAACAATTACGAACGATGGCGTAAGCATCGCTCGCGAAATTGAGCTACCTGATGCATTCGAGAATATGGGCGCGCAACTGCTGAAAGAGGCGGCGACGAAGACAAACGATGTCGCCGGTGATGGCACGACGACGGCGACGGTTCTGGCCCACGCAATTGTAAACGAGGGCTTGAAGAATCTGGCGGCGGGTGCCAATCCTATGATCCTGCGCCGTGGCCTGGAGAAGGGCGTCGAGGCTGTGATCAATGAGATCAAGTCAATGTCTCATCCAGTGGAGACACGCGAAGAGATTGCCCAGGTTGCCTCTATCTCGGCAGGTGATGCAGAGATTGGGAACCTGATCGCTGAGGTGATGGAAAAGGTCGGCAAAGACGGCGTGATCACGGTTGAAGAGGGCCGTGGTATTGCGACGGAGAAAGAGTATACCGAAGGTATGCAATTCGACCGTGGCTTTATCTCCCCCTACATGGCGACCAATCAGGAGCGTACGGTCGCCGAGCTGAGCGATCCATATATCCTGGTGACCGACAAGAAGATCAGCGCGATTGCTGATATCCTGCCCATCCTCGAAGGTGTGTTGCAGAGCGGTCGCAAGGATCTGGTCATCGTTGCCGAGGATGTCGATGGCGAGGCACTGGCAACCCTGGTTGTCAATAAGATGCGTGGTGCCTTCAACGTCCTGGCCGTCAAGGCTCCTGGCTTTGGCGATCGCCGCGATGCCATGCTTGAGGATATCGCGGTCCTGACTGGCGCGACTGTCATCACGGAGAAGAAAGGTCTGAAGCTGGAGAACGCTGTGCTAGAAGACCTGGGCAGCGCACGCACAGTGACTTCGAATAAAGACGTAACCACGATCGTTGAGGGTGCTGGCTCATCCCAGGATATCCAGGCGCGCGTGGGACAGATTCGCCTGCAGATCAACGAGACGACCAGCGACTACGATCGCGAGAAGCTCCAGGAGCGCCTGGCGAAGCTGGCCGGTGGCGTTGGCGTGATCCGCGTGGGTGCTGCAACCGAAGTTGAAATGAAAGAGAAGAAGCATCGCGTTGAGGATGCTCTTTCCGCGACTCGCGCCGCGATCGAGGAAGGTTTTGTACCCGGTGGTGGTTCCGCCCTGGTCGCAGCCATTCCCGCACTTGACAACGTCAAGGCAGACGCTGGCGACGAGGCGACTGGTGTATTCATCCTGCGTCGCTCTCTCGAAGAGCCCCTGCGCCAGATCGCGCAAAACGCTGGTAGAGATGGTGCTGTTATCGTTGCAGGTGTGCTGAGCAGCCCTCGTGGCTACGGCTTTAACGCCCTTACCGACGAGTACGTTGATATGGCCAAGGCCGGTATTATCGATCCGGCGAAGGTGACCCGCTCTGCCCTGCAGAACGCCGTTAGCATCGCCAGCATGGTGCTCTCAACCGACACCCTGATCAGCGACATCCCAGAAGAAAACGGTGGCGCCGCTGCGGCAGGTATGGGTGGTATGGGTGGCATGGGTGGCATGGGCGGAATGATGTAAGAGGTTCTTTAGCTTCATCTTTGTAAGTATTGTACATGTATA
>CAXTXB010000183.1:5231-7184 GCA_964247965.1 uncultured Dictyobacter sp.
GCTTTGCACAAAGCAGAGAATTGTGTTTAAATGGGATACATGTACAATACTTACAAAGATGAAGCTAAAGAACCTCTTACATCATCTTCGCCGCAGCAGCCGCCAACTCCTTTAATTCGGGAGGCAGGCCAGGGGCAAACTCTTCAGGACGCTCCGGGGCAAGCTGGACGGGTACGCCCTCAGGTGGCTTGGACGTGGTAGATAGCTCACCCACACCAGAAGGTGACTGTCCATGGAAGATTTTGGCCATCTCTGATCCATCTAGCCGCCAGTGGTGCTGCTCCAGGTGGATGCCTTGATCCATGAGCTTCTTTACCTCTGGATATTTATCAGCCTGGAAATTAGGAATCGGCAGGACTTTCCCCCAGTTGACGCCCAGAGATTCCAGTGCCTTTGCATACACATTCTCGTGTGCATGGTCCCGCACAATCAGGTATGCGACGGTCGCTCGGGCAGTCTTGTTGTTCGTCATCTCATAGATGCGACACTTCTGCAGACGTCCAGTTGACTCTAACATCAGGTTGTAAAGCAGATCAAGCACTAGATTGCCGCTGTTGTAAACATAAGAGCCCGACCAGGGATTTCCGGCTGCGTCAACGGGCATAGCACCCTGCGCGCCCACCAGAAAATGGTGAATGTTGCCGTGGCTCAGTGCTGCGTTGAGTGGGGTTGTGCCGCCCTCTCCTGGTGTACTGTCAGGCTTTCCCTGATAACGTGGTGAACCATCAAGCAAACGATTAATAGTTGTAGCAATAAGCTCAACATGGCTGATTTCTTCTATGCCGACACCCTGGATCAGATCGAAGTATGGCTTCGCATCACCACGAAAGTTGAAGCTCTGGAACAAGTACTGCATCATGGTACGCATCTCGCCAAATTGTCCGCCAAGGCCCTCTTGCAAAGCATTTGCCGCCGCTGGATCTGGCTCATCCGCAACAATCGGATTGATCAGCTTCTGCACGTGAAAGAACATTCTCTATTTCCTCACTTTTCAGCTACTAAATCTTCGAGAAATACTTGTGATTTACTCGTTTGCAACCACGCAGGGAACACGCGGTAGCATCAGCAAAGGTTTCAATACTTAACCTCGCGAGGATGTCATGAGCGCTGAAGTGAATAAGCCAAGTCTTATCCTACTACGGAAAAAAACTGCGCAACCGGAACGGCCGAAATCTCTGACACTATCTTTGAAGCAATGGTGCTTTGTCCTTCAAAAACACCCAGCGATTGATACTCGCCGTCTTCGAGGCTCAACACTTCAACCACTTGCGCCACAGGATCTACCAGCCAGTATTCTTGTACACCAGCACGTGCATATAGATCATACTTGCTGCGGCGATCATATGTAGCAGTTCCCGGCGAAGAGACTTCGACCACAACGTCAGGCGCACCGACAATGTGTGTCTTCGTGATGCGCTCCCTGTGATTCTTCAAAACAACCAGCGCATCAGGCTGCACAATAACGTTGGGAGCTAACTCAACATCACATGGTGCAACGAGAACATCTCCCAATCCAGAAAATTCTGCATAACTCATAAGATAGTAAACAAAGCGCGCAACTGCTTTTTGATGCGCTATACTCGGAGCTGGTGTCATATACAGCACTCCATCCACAACCTCATATCGCTGCCCATCATCCAGAGCTGCATACTGCTCATATGTCCAATCCCCTTGTGCAGGTCCTGGCACATGATTTGCGGGGCTCATAGCAGTCATTTTATCAAATGTCATTGGCATGTAATCCCTGCCTTCGTATGTAGGAACAACAGTCCACCTATCTCCATCATATCATAGGGTACCATATTAACCAACCTCAAAAATAACTAGTTTTTCTTGCCATTATGATGATACGAATGGGTCATCCTAAACTTTTGAAAAACATAAGTCATCCCCAATATTTATAACGTTGGGAAACATTTTTTTTTAGCAGACTTTTTTTGAGGAGGCGGCACA
>CAXTXB010000183.1:7257-9642 GCA_964247965.1 uncultured Dictyobacter sp.
GTTTATGGCCGACCGATCATGATACAGGTCCTTGCGCTCGGGATAGGGACCAACCAGGCCAGAGAGGTAGCGCGACTCGAATTTGTGTGTATCATACACAAAAACTTCCAGGTCGCTTATACCAAAGTGGCTGGCACCGGCCTTAAATACGTCTCGGAAGGTCAAAGCGCATAAGGTCGTATAACCGCCGGCGCTGCCGCCCTGAATAGTCAGTCGATTGCCATCTGCCAGACCATGCTCGACCAGATATTTCGCGCCATTGACGCAGTCGTCGACATCCACGACTCCCCACTGCCCCCTGAGCCGCTCGCGGTACTCTCGTCCATAGCCCGAGCTGCCACCATAGTTGACATCCAGCACGGCGAAGCCCCGGCTGGTCCAGAACTGTGTGCTCAAGCGAAGGGCGCTGGAGGCGGCACTGGTTGGTCCGCCGTGGCTGCTAACGAGCAGAGGCGGCAGTTGGCCTTCGGGAGCTTTGAAGTCGGCGTTCTTTGGCGCATAGTAATAGGCATAGGCGGTCAGGCCGTGCTCGGTGGGGAACTCTATCGATTGCGCATCGGAGATATAGGCGGGATCGACATGCGTGTTCTGGGCGCGGCGCAATACTTCAAGCTTCGATGTTTTTACGTCCAGGCTCACGATTTCGCCCGATGTGGTGGAGGATGCGGCGAATAGCACAACGCGCTCTGTGTTACCCCTAACTCCTCCTATTGAGGTATAAGGGATAGTAATGGGCGTGAGTTCTCCGCTATTTACATCCAGAGAGGCCAGGCTGCTCCCGTTGGGACCCCCGTACCAGCAGACGATGCGTTCAGGTGCGACGAATGTATAGGTAGACATGCCGAAGACCCACTGTGGTGCGCCAAACTCAGCCTCTTTTGGACATACAGCCTGCACTTCGTTATTATGCCAGCGATAGATGTTCCACCAGTTGGTGCGATCAGAGACGAAGTATAGCTCGCCCGCCGGGGACCATTCCGGCTGGAAGATTGCTTCGGCAGGACCGCCGGCGATGCGCTCACCACTGCTGACAAAGCCATGGGCATCAATATCCGCGATCCACAATTCGCAGCCATCCCACGGCATATTTGGATGATTCCAGGTCAGATAGGCCAGCTTCGAACCATCCGGGCTCAGACGAGGATTGGAGTAAAAATCGTTGCCGGCGACCAATATCTGCACACTGCCCTCACCATCGCCGTGCAGCGGCAGGCTCACGAGCAGATTTGTAGCCTCACGCCCTGTGTCTGTATGATCTTCACATACGCAGATTAATCGCTCCCGCCTCTTATCCACGATAAGGTCGGCATAGCGCATAGCATTCGCGGGCGTCATGGCAACCGGTTCAGCATCGGGGGTTTGCCTGTATAAGCGCTGATCGGAGTAGTTGGTAAAATAGAGAGTGCCGGCATCGACAACGAAATCGCCGCCGCCATATTCATGGACCCGCGTGCGCGCGTTGAAGGGCTGCGGGGTCATATCCGCCAGGGTGCCATCGGCGGAGCGGCGCACGATTACATTGCGCCCCCCTTCGGCGGGGCGGCCCTCAATCCAATAGATATCCTGACCTTCGAGGGCAGTCAAGCCAAAACGTCTCGTTTCAGCAACAATCAAATCGGTCGTAATCGGAGATTTCCAGGAGCCGTACGGAGCTATCGTAACATCTGCCATAACATCATTCCCTTTCAGCAAATTTTATCGAAAAGCCTGCACTTTACATCCAAATATCAGGCTATCTTCGTCATTTCTCATTCACCATCAACACATAAAAGCATCCCTGAAAGATAAAAGCGCTTTTTCAGGCATCCTGGACAACAAAAGGGCGACCAATGCAAGATGGCGATAAGCGGCTGTGTAGCACCTTGCCAGAAATCCATTATATCACTCCCTGCGCCACGACAATCCTTCGCGGTATATACTCAACCTAACAACTAGTATACGGTAATATTCCAAAATCGTCATACGATTAGTTGCACAAAAATGGAGAACATCTAACACATTTTTGAGAGAAACGATATATGGTTCTTATTTTCTTCACTTTGAACCGGCAACGCGTGCATACAGGAGAAGGAACACTAGTGGTTGCAACAATATATAGACGATGTATTTAAGAAGAGAAAGGACTTTAAATCTATGAGCGAACGGGAATCATCTGAGCAGCAAGTACAAGAAATCACTCTTCCTATTGAGTGGTATGTTCCAGAAAGTGTTCAGAGTCGTTACGTTACCAATACGATTATACAAACTGGTCAGCGTGAGTTTATAATCTCTTTCTTTGAGACACGATTACCTATTTTGTTTGGCCAGGCTCAAGAGAATAAGGAAACCCTTGAGAAAATGGGAAAAGTGCGCGCTGAATGTGTTGGGAGAATTATTGTAGCTCCC
>CAXTXB010000184.1:0-8097 GCA_964247965.1 uncultured Dictyobacter sp.
GTATAAATACTGATGGCAGAGAAAGTAGAGAATCTAGTGTATTTCGACAAGTGGAGGAAAAGTATTCATGGGTAGTACCTGGATACAGAGGAAATCTCTTTACGATTTTATTATACTTCATATGTCAATGCAAGCACATCGTCCATCAGGACGTTGTGCTTTGATCGAAAAACAGGTATCTTTATAGAGCGTGTAACGTGCGCCTTACTTCCTTTTGTTAGAAGAAAAGGAGCGAGTATATATTGTAGCATATCACCTTCATTTTATTTATAAGGAGGAGTCGATGCACAGCATTCCGATTAAACGTTATTTAGCGCTACTGGGAACCTATCTCAAGCCACAATGGCTGAAAGCTCTACTTCTGTCAGTAGCGCTACTTGTTGGTACTACGCTGCAACTGGTCAACCCGCAGATAGTGCGCTACTTCATAGATACCATTCCCACACGTGGAGCTGTAAAATCACTGGTGAATGCTGGTTTGCTCTATGCTGGCATTGCTTTATTAAATCAAGGTATAGCCATTGCGACCTCGTATTTGAGCACAAACGTTGCCTGGACCGCAACGAATCAGTTGCGGGTAGATTTGCTGGAACATTGCCTTGCGTTGGATATGAGCTTTCACAAAGCGCATACAGCCGGCGAAATGATCGAGAGGATTGACGGAGACGTCGATGACCTCTCAAATTTTTTCTCACAATTCGTTTTAAGCTTGCTAACAAACGCGCTTTTGCTTATCGGTATACTCATCCTATTCTTCACAGTGAGCTGGATCGTCGGCCTGACAATGACAGCATTTTCGCTCTTCGTCTTTCTTATCTTAGTGTATATGCGCCGTTATATTACGCGATTCTGGAAGGCAGAACGGCAGATGAGCGCAGTCTTCTATGGTTTTCTAGGAGAACGATTGGGAGGGACCGAGGACATTCGAGCAAATGGTGCCACAGCTTCTATCATGAGGCGTTTTTATATGCTACTGCGAGAGTGGTTTCCGTTCCGTCGTAGAGCTGTTGTAGCAGGCAACTTTGCAGGAACTTTTACCTTATTTATGTTCGTCTGCGGTAGCGCCCTCGCCCTGCTATTAGGGACATATCTCTGGAGCCTTAAACAGATTTCAATCGGAACTATTTATCTCTTGTTTGCCTATACTGACCTTCTTTCACAACCTATTCAACAAATACAAGCACAATTGCAAGACTTACAGCAGGCAGAAGCATGCATTCAGCGAACGGAAGAGATATTATCAATTTCATCAAAGCTTGCTGATGATGGGATTGAACAATTTCCAACCGACGCAATAGAGCAGTCATTATCAATAAAGTTTAAAGATGTCACATTTGGATACAATGAGGATGAGCCAGTGATTCGGGATCTGACATTCTCAACACAACCGGGAAGAGTACTGGGCATATTGGGTCGTACTGGAGGTGGCAAAACAACGATTGCACGTCTGTTGTTCCGGCTCTACGACCCGCAGAGCGGTGAGATCAGTATTGGAGGAGTAGCAACGCAAAAGGTTCCCTTGCATGAGCTAAGACAGCACATTGGGATGGTCACACAAGACGTGCAACTTTTTAACGCCTCTGTACGCGACAACCTGACCTTCTTCAGCGCCATCATGCGAGATGAGCAGATTATAGCGGCAATTGAAGAGGTAGGGCTGAATAAATGGTATAAAACGTTGCCTGATGGGCTTGACAGCATCCTGGGCGCAGATGGAGAAGGGCTCTCAGCAGGAGAAGCACAGTTGCTTGCCTTCACACGTGTTTTACTTGCAGAACCGGGGCTAGTAATTTTGGATGAAGCATCAGCTCGACTTGATCCAGCAACTGAGGGGATCATTGAGAGGGCGATGGAGAGATTATTCTCACAACGCACAGCTATTGTTATTGCTCATCGACTGGCAACCATTCAAAGAGTTGATGACATCTTAATCATTGAGGATGGGCGAGTGGTTGAATATGGACAGAGGGAGGAACTGATGAAAGACGCTCATTCACGATTTGCCAGCATACTACAGATGGGACGGGAGGAAATCCGGGTATGAGTAGGGATACAAAAGCAAGGATGAGCACTCTTCAACTAGTATGGCGCTTGATCCACTATCAGCGGTGGCAATTTCTAGCCAACGTAGGCACCAATATAACATTCATATTGGGACGTTTAGCGTTTGGCCTTATCCTCCAAGGATTTTTTAATGCGCTTCCCCTACAAAAGTCCCTGAGCGCCGAATTATGGAAATGGATCGGCCTTTTAGTCTTAGCAGCACTACTAAGAGGACTTTTTACGTTGGGCGGAGCGCGCCTCAGTGTCGGCGTCATGTTTTTCATGGGTGCTTTATTAAGACGTAACCTGTTAGAACGGGTTCTGGAACGTCCAGGAGCCCGCGCTGTACCCGGGTCGGCAGGAGAGGCCATCAGCAGATTTCGTGATGATAGTATGAATGTAGTAGACATGACATCCGCCATCTCACGAATGATAGCAGTATCTTTGTTCATCGTAGTCGCCTTTATCATACTTTTGAGAGTCAATACTGAAATTACGCTACTCGTCTTCTTACCAATAGCCTGTGTAGTAGCGCTGATACAGAGTATGAAAAAGCGCCTATCCAAATATCGGCAGGCCAGCAGGCAAGCCACAAGTGACTTAACAGGAGCAATCGGAGAAATCTTCGGAGCGGTGCAAGCCATTCAGGTAGCGGGAGCCGAGCCCAACGTAGTAAAGCACTTTGAGGCATTAAACGAGCGAAGACGTGTGATCATGATCAAAGATACAGTCTTTACCAACGCTCTTAATTTTGCCTTTGGCAATACCATGGAGATAGGGAAGGGGGTAATATTAGTTCTTATAGCCATATCCACACCAGGAACGCATATTAATATTGGAGATCTCGCGCTTTTCCTCTCCTATCTAGGAAATGTCTCTGATTTTGTGCAAACATTTGGTAGTCTTCTTGCGCAATACACACAGACGAAAGTCTCACATGAGCGGCTCGAAAAGCTGCTGCAGGGCGCGCCTGCAGAAAACCTGGTAGCGTATAAACCTCTATATGTTAAAGGACCTGAACCATTAAAAGCGGAACTGGCAAGAAGATCTGAAAGCGATCACCTTCTATCAATAAAAGCGGAGGAACTGACCTATTGCTATCCAGATACAGGGAGAGGCATTTCCAAGATAGATCTACAAATATACAGAGGAGCTCTTACAGTAGTTACCGGGCGCATTGGAGCGGGGAAGACAACACTGCTGCAAGTCTTACTGGGATTACTGCCAAAGGATGAAGGAAAGGTATATTGGAATGAAAAAGAGGTAGATGATCTTGCGAGCTTTTTCGTGCCACCACGCAGCGCGTATACTGCCCAGGTACCCCATCTTTTCAGTGATCCACTTAAAGAGAATATATTGCTCGGACTGTTAGAGGAGAGCGTAAATATACAGGATGCCGTGCATATGTCTGTCATGGAGCATGACGTCGCCACGTTAGAACGGGGGCTGGATACGATTGTGGGAGCGCGTGGGGTGAAGCTTTCCGGTGGGCAAGTACAACGTGCGGCGGCGGCGCGTATGCTTGTTAGGGATACCGAGTTGCTTGTTTTCGATGATCTTTCTAGTGCCTTAGATGTAGAGACTGAGCATTTACTGTGGGAGAGAATATTTGCGCAGCGTGACTATACCTACCTGGTCGTCTCACATCGAAAATCCGTACTACAGAGAGCCGATCACATCATCGTACTGAAGGATGGGGCGGTCGAGGCTGAGGGGACGCTGGCGGCATTGTTGGATACAAGCGAAGAGATGCGGAGGTTGTGGCATGGCAAGTGGGAAGAACATGGAGACGAAGCGTAAATGCATCAACGCTCACAAGTCAGTAAAATGCTAACTTGTGAGCAGGTTTTAACTCCTCCGCAGCCACTTTAGCCACTTTAGCTCAGTCAACAAGGTGCCTCCAAGAATAAGTACGCAGCCAATTATTGCACGGGTGCTTAACCCGGTGCCGTTCCACCAATAGTCGGCCAGGGCTGCGAAAACGGGTTCGCTCGCGAATATTAGCGCTACCTGTGTCGGTGTGGTGTATTTCTGTATGTGTGTCTGTGCGAGGTAGGCGAACGCGGTGGCAAAGACAGCGGTTACTACTAACGCAATGATAACGGTTGGTTGCAGCAGGACGTGTGGACTCAAAACGCGTTGCCACGGCTCAAATATCGCTGCCGCCACCGTGCTCAGCAGTGCGACCGTGGCCAATTGTATAACTACCAGCCTCTGAACGGAGGTGTGCGACGAAAACTTTCCTGTGTATACAACCTGCAGTCCAAATGCGATTGCACATAAAAAAGCCAGCAGATCCCCTCGATTAATGGAACTTAAGTTTACAAATGCCAATAAATAAAGCCCGACTGTAGCCAGTCCTACACCCAATAATGCAGATAGCGTTGGTTGGATTCTCAGAATAATCAAGGCTAGAATCGGCACAAGCGCGACCGACATTCCCGTCAAGAAGCCTGATTTTCCGGGTGTTGTATAGAGCAGGCTAAATGTCTGTAAGGCATAGCCCAGGAAAAGCCATATTCCTAACCATACTCCGGCTTGTGCCAACTCTCTTCGTGTTAAGGACGGCAAGAGCTGATCTTGCTCGCGACGTGTAAATGGTAATAATAGAAGTGCTGCGCAACCGAAGCGTAGTGCTACAAAGGAAAAAGGTGGTATTGTCGCTATCGCATTCTGTACCAGTACAAACGTCAAGCCCCATATGAACGTGACTCCTAACAACACAATATCTGAGAACCATTTTCTCTTCTGTAACATCAAACATCTTCTTTCAGTTGGAGCAAGAAATCATCACTGGGCTATTAGATATTGTACAACCTTTCGATTAGCCTTTATTTGTTATGCAATAAGTTTACAACAGGTGCGAACATGTTCATCTCCTCGTCTGTGACAATATAGTACGAGATGCCAAAGCGCTCCCGCCTTGCTTGCATCTGCTCGGCAATTTGTTCAGCCGTACCAATAAGGGGCGAACTGGTCGCCAAAGGGCTCTCGTACAAAGTGGTCTCGCAACAAAAAGGTTGCATATCCCATATCCTCAGCCTGTCGAGCCTTGCTGATCCACTCCTGACGCGTTGACATATGTTCGTTGATTACACCAAAGCGAAATGGTCGTTGTTGCCTCATTGATCTCTCCTTGCTGTCTTATCCCAAATCTCTCATGTGTCGAATACTATAGGATGAGAGAGGTACCGTTCCGTATATTCGGCCGCGTGTATGCTGTATGTACAATTTGAGAATACTGTGTATTGATGAAACAAACACTCCGATTCTTGCGCCAGAAGTATCCACTCGTCACGTTCATCTTATGTCCTATAGCTACATTTTTGTATCAGGCATATCTAGTATGAACTGCGGGTCGATTGTGCTATACTATCTGTCGTAGTAACATACTCATGGGTGGATGTACCCGGCTAGCGCTCAAGGTGGAGGATGAACAGGAAGAGGGATTCATAACGGAAACTAGTAATTGCGTTGCCCAGGTATACTATCAAGTGGAATTGTTTTTTGTCATAAGACATTAGGTGTCAAAGATCAAACCTCAATGAGGTCGAAATAAGTGAAAGAACAAACAATGGGGGAAATTCAGTATTTCCCCACTATACTTGATGCGATTGGCAACACTCCTCTTGTGCGTCTAAATCGCGTCGTTGGTGATATCGCTGCATCCGTCTTTGCTAAGATGGAGATGTTCAATCCTGGCGGCAGTGTGAAGGATCGCGTCGGCCCTAATTTGATCGAGTACTGTGAGCAGAAGGGGTTGCTGCGTCCTGGTGGTACCATTGTGGAGCCGACGAGCGGGAATACAGGGCATGGCCTGGCTATTGCCGCTGCGATAAAAGGGTACCATTGTATCTTTGTAATGACCGATAAAGCCAGTGAGGAGAAACGTAGCCTCTTGCGCGCATATGGTGCCGAGGTAGTTATTTGCCCGAGCAGTGTGTCGCACGACTCGCCAGAGTATTATAAAAATGTTGCTCATCGGCTGGCGGAGGAGATCCCAGGTGCGTGCTGTCCCGATCAGTACTCTAATCCTGCCAATCCTGCCAGCCACTACAGGGCAACTGGCCCTGAACTCTGGCATGCTACTGCTGGTCGTATCACGGCTTTCGTCGCCGGTGTTGGCACGGGTGGTACGATCACTGGAACGGCTCGCTATCTTAAAGAGCAGAATCCAAACATCAAGATCATAGGCGCTGATCCTCCCGGCTCCGTCTACTCAGGCGATAGGCCCGGTCCATACAAAGTGGAGGGCATCGGCGCTGATTCTTTTCCTGCTAACTACGATCCTTCTGTCGTCGATGAGGTTATTCGCATCGATGATCGTACATCGTTCTACTGGGCTCGTCGCCTGGCGCGCGAAGAGGGCATTCTAACTGGTGGCTCCGGCGGTACCGCACTGGCGGCCGGACTAATGTATGCCAGACGCCTCTCTTCCAACGATGTCGTGGTGATCCTGCTTCCTGATACTGGCCGTGGCTATCTCAGCAAGCAGTTTAATGATACCTGGATGCGTGAGAACGACATGCTCTTGCAGGCTGAGACTGAGCAACCGACCCTGTATGACGTTCTGACATATCGACGGAGCAGTTCGCGTAGCATGCCACTCGTCGTCAGTGTGCACGCAACCGATTCGGTCGCCGATGCTGTGGAGCTTTTGCGCCGCTATGGCATCAGCCAGACTCCCGTGATGGAAGGCGGCAAAATGATTGGAAGCTTGACTGAGGATCTTCTGCTGCGCCGACTTGCCAGTGGCGAACCGCTGGACACCTGTGCAGTAGGGGAGATTCAGGGTCAACCTTTCCCCACTCTACCCGCCAATGCCGCCACGCGAGAGGCCTACACACTCTTTAGTGATTGTACCTCCGCTGTAGCTGTTATGAATGGCTCAACCCTCGAAGGTATCGTCACCAAAAGCGATCTGCTCGAATACTGGGCACGTCAGCGTACAAGCTCGTAACGCTCATTTCCTTCCATCCTCCTATCTAAAGATGGAAGGAAAACGAAGTAAAATTTTTGCTGGTCGAAAACCTTTTAGGATATCAGGGTATAAAAATGCATCTATTTGTATTTTATAGTAGTATGTGTCTGACGAAAGATTTTTGCAACAATAACTGACTACGAAGAAGGGATAGGTAAAGATCTTCATGAATGACGATAAGCACCGTTTCTTACCTCAGGGATCTCAACAATCGTCAGCTGACGCAAATACGTTCGCACAGAATTCTGCACCTTTGCCGGCTAATCCCTTGCAGCCAAGAATATTATTACCGGGTCAGGAGGCTGTGACTGCAACAACATATTCGGATCAGACCATGCCTTTGAACATTGGTCATCTTCCTACTACAGCCCCAAATATCTCAGCACCATCTGTGGCCGTTCCAAAGGCTGAACCTTTAGGTGCGTCAATATTCTATCCACCTATTGCTGCATCTTATCCAGGTAGTTATCAGGTTCCCCCAGTACCTCCAAACGGACAAAATCGAGCACGTTTTTCTAGAGGTACCTGGTGGCTAATACTGCCGATAGGCATTGCGATTATCGCTATTGTTCTTGCCCTGTTGGTTATTCCTGTCTCTGCCTCCTGGCTACCACAAATTACAGCTAAAACAGCCCCCAAAAGCGTGGTTCCTACTCCAGCAGCTCCTTCGCCAATTCCCACAGCAATTCCTACACCTACACCTATGGATACTAACGCTGTATCTACTAACGGTGTTACCCTGACACCGGGCGATTTCAATATTCAGAATGACTGCCAACCCGATAATGAATATCGTTGCACTATTACCCTGGCTCTTGCTCCTGATGCTACTAATGCCGTTTCGTGGTCAGCATCACTAAGTGGTGTCGATCATGACTTTCATCCTCGTCGTGGTAGGCTAGAACCTGGTCAGCAGCAGCAGATTATCATTTATATCTACGAGACGTGTCCAATCGATGCCCAGTTTGATGTGGCAATGAAGCATCAACACCTCAATGTTCCGCTGCATTGTAATTGACAAAGCAATAGAGAGCGGAAGGGGTTATTCGCCTTGCACTGAGGAAGGTTATGGC
>CAXTXB010000184.1:8107-9588 GCA_964247965.1 uncultured Dictyobacter sp.
TGTGTCGGCTTCCTGGTTGCCACAAAATGCTGTTAAGACAGCATCCAAAAACGTGGCATCTCAGTCTACAACTGCTGCACAAATTCCTACACCCGTCCCTACACCTGTTCCTACACCCACAGCTACGGATGCTAACTCGGTATCGACCAATGGAGTCACTGTGACGCCCAACAGTTTCGATATTCAGAACGATTGCCAGCCTGACAACGAGTATCGCTGTACTATAACTCTTGCTCTTTCTTCTGATGCCGATAATGCAGTTTCGTGGTCAGCATCACTTAAAGGAGTCGATCATGACTTTCATCCCCGGCGTGGTCGGCTAGAACCCGGTCAGCAGCAGCAGATCATCGTTTATCTCTATGAGACGTGTCCAATTGAAGCTGAGTTTGATATAGCGATGAAACATCAACATCTCAATGTTCCTCTGCATTGTAATTGATAGAGTTCAGAGCGATGGCTTTTCCCCTTGTGCTCCTGGAAGGTATAGCGTAATATTGCAAGAAGCGTTCCTTTCAGGGGAAAGAATGGTTCCTGGTGCTCCATTGCTCTACCCTCCACACATCTTAAAAGCATAGTTTCTCTTGTGGAGGTATCCTTCCGTGCAGTTAGCCAACCCTATCTATGTCATGGGCGATGTTCATGGTCAGCTTCGACCTCTTATACGCATTCTGCAACATGCGGGCCTTCTTGATAAGAATCATGCCTGGTCAGGAGGTCAGTCAACACTCTGGTTTATTGGTGATCTCGTCGATCGTGGTCCCGATAGTATACCCGTTATAGATCTAGTGATGCGTTTGCAACGTGAGGCTGCTGCTGTCGATGGACAAGTTGGATGCCTACTTGGTAACCACGAACTTCTCTTTCTTGCTGCATATCGATTTGGTCGTCGCTCGACCGGGCTGAGCAGTAACTTCATTACAAAGTGGCTCCAGAACGGAGGCAGTCGTGCCGATCTTGCTAAGCTTACAAAAGAACACCTCATCTGGCTGGCTGAACTCCCAGCCATGGCCTTAGTCTCCAATACGCTCCTCATTCATGCTGATGCCACATTCTATACACGCTATGGCCGCGCAGTGGATGAGGTGAATAAGACTATCAAGGAATTGTTAAGGCGGAGCAATGCATTAGCATGGGAAGAACTGATTGAGGAATTTACTATGCGTGGCGTCTTTAATCATCAATACGCGGGAAATGAACTTGTCGATCGCTTTCTGGCTATTTTTAGCGGCATGCAGATAGTGCATGGTCATACACCTATCCACGTTATGAATAGTAGTTCTGCCAAGAAAATCACTGCTCCTCTTTTTTATGCAGATAACCGTTGCATAAATGTTGACGGGGGCCTTTCCATTGGCGGACCAGGTTTCATCTATCAGCTACCTGAGGCTGCTCCTGTGAATGCTGTTGTGCCAGGTGAAGCCGCCGATAATCCCTAAGAAGAATCTTTTTTTATTATTACACAGTTCTGCACACTTTTGCAC
>CAXTXB010000185.1:0-9575 GCA_964247965.1 uncultured Dictyobacter sp.
GGCATAACCAGCGTATACAAAAGCATGCTGGATTGTCTTCCGTACCGACCTACTCTGCTGATCGGTTTGATGCTATGCTTGCAGAGACCCGTCCTGATACTGTCATCGTCTCGACGATCGATTCCACCCATCACCTCTACATCATTCGTGCTCTGGAGCAGGGGTATGATGTGATCACAGAAAAGCCCATGACCACAGATCTGGAGAAGATGAAAGCGATCATGCAGACAGTTGAGCGTACTGGCAGATCGCTGCGTGTTACCTTTAACTCCCGTTATGGGCCTGCCAACACGTGCTTCCGCTCGCTCATTATGCAAGGCGTCGTAGGAAAACCATTGTCCGTCAATTTTTCCTGGATGCTGGATGGCCGCCACGGCGCGGACTATTTTCGCCGCTGGCACCGCGAAAAGCAGTACAGCGGTGGCCTGCTCGTGCATAAGGCAACACATCATTTCGACCTGGTAAACTGGTGGATCGATTCCTATCCTCGTGACGTTTTTTCCATGGGGGCGCTGCAGTTCTACGGAAGCAAAAATGCTGAGGAGCGCGGCGAGCAGTATCCCTATGAGCGCTATACCAATAGTCCAGCCGCCACAACTGATCCGTTCGCGCTCAACCTCAATACAAACGAGGAGCTGCGCGGCCTGTACCTGGCAGCCGAGGACGAAACAGGCTACATACGCGATCGCAACGTATTCGGCGGACCCATCACTATTGAAGATACCCTGGCCGTTACGGTGCGTTATCGCAGCGGCGTTCTCCTGTCGTATTCCTTACTTGCCTACTCACCATGGGAAGGACTGCACGTCGCAATCACGGGCACAAAGGGCCGTATCGAGATGGATGTCATGGAGAACATGCCCATCCTGCAAGAAGGTAAAGAAAGTCCTGTAAACGCCCTCAAAGAGCCATCCAGACGTGTGCGTGTCTATCCATTATTTGGCACACCATACGATGTCCAGGTCGAGCGAGTTGAAGGAGAACACGGGGGGGCCGATTCTATCTTACTTGAGGACCTCTTCTCGCCCCATCCCGACCCCGATCCTCTCCTGCGCGCCGCCTCCCACATCGACGGGGCCGCCTCCATCCTCGTTGGCATCGCCGCCAACGAATCCATACGCACAAACAAAATGATCTCCATCGACGACCTCTTTTTGCTCCCGAAAAAGGGAGTGGATTAGAAATGGCAAATAGATAAATAAAGAAGAGCATCTTCTTGAAGGGCACAGATTTTTCCATAGTGAGTATCGGGTATTATAAAAATAGTGTATACTTAAAAAGTCGCGTGGAATTTTCTATGAGTCACATCCCTTTAGTCATGTTGTACCAAGCTCCTCCTGAGGTAAAACAATGAGTGATTCCATAACACAAATGCGACTTTCCCAGCGCTTAGAGAGCTATCTGAGCCAATATACGAAAAAAAGCATCGGGAAAGCTACTCTTTACAGAGAGGAGTGGGATACGGTCTGGCACGTTGCCGATGTTGCTCGTACGGCTAATGATCTTACTCCAGAGCTTGTTGATGATGTTCGGATAGCATTAAATAAGCTGTAGACATCGATCCAGTTCATTGTTAACGTTGCAATGCCAACAATGAACTGGTAAGCATGTTCTCGCGCAAGCCCTCACATCTTCTCATGCGCAACGGGTATACCAGGCCAAGTGTGTGAACTTTAAGCTGACGGACGTCTTTGTCACTATAAAGAAATGTAGTTCTTTGTTTTTTTCCGTTATGAGTGCTCTGAGCTGTGCAGGCCCAGTGTGCCGATGAGGCGGATGTCTCGCGAGGAGGCACCCACGTACACCTGATAGGTGCCGTTCGCCTTCTCCCAGCCATTCGTGGTGGTACTCCAATAGGAGAGTGGATGCGACGCAGCGTTGGGATCTAGCATCACGCTGACCTCTCTGGCCTCGCCTGGCTCCAGTTCGACCTTTGTCCAGCCTACCAATCGCCGGGGGGGTTCACCAGTACTGATAGGCAATCCGAGGTAGACTTGCGCGATCTCAGCACCAGCACGTTGACCTGTATTGGTAAGCATGAATCTCACCTGTATGGTCTGAGTCCCATCGGTCATTTCAGGCCCCACTTGCAGCTGGTCGTAGGCGAAGCTTGTGTAGGAGAGTCCATACCCAAACGGAAAGAGTGGCTCGATTCCGAATTGGTCGTAGCCCCGGTAGCCGACACCAACACCCTCGCTGTAGCTGGCAATGAAATCGCTTTTGCTAGCATACTGTGCTGGCCCGGCGACCGGAGTGGCCTGGTCGCTATGTGGAAAGGTGATCGGCAGTTTGCCCGATGGGGTGACATTGCCGAAGAGGACGTCGGCTAAGGCGTTGCCCTGCTCCTGTCCACCATACCAGCTCTCCAGAACTGCTGGAACCTGGTCGAGCCACGGCAGTAAGGCAGGACCACCGGTGGCTAGCACTACAATGGTGCGTACATTGGCGGCAGCAACAGCGTGAATGAGCAAGTCTTGCTCGTTAGAGAGTCTGAGGCTCGGCACGTCGGCATGCTCGTTACGATAGTCTCGCACGACAACAATGGCTACATCCGACCGCCCTGCGAGCGCGGCAGCCTCGTGCATTGCTGGTGAGATCGCGTCCGCTGGATGCTTCCAGCCCAGACGTACTTTACTTCCAATGAGACCGTCAGTCGAAAGCTCTCCGGGAGCGGAACTATATTGTTCTGGTCGATCTGCAGCGTAGTCAATCCTTAGTGTCTGTGGCTGGCCAGCGACAAGCTGCAACGACACCGACTGAGTGGTCAGGGTGATCCCCGGATCGTCGATAAGGAGTTGACCATCCAGGAACATGCGCGCTGTCCCCAGGTGCGTCAGCGAGAGAGTGTACTCCCCAGTTACTGGCACGCTCAGGCTCCCCGTCCAGCGCACCGAGATGGCGTTGTTGAGTTCCTCGGGTGTTGTGAGCGAGGAGGCATTGAAGATGTGGTAGCTGAAGAAGCCAAGGTTGAGGGCCACGTTTCGGTCGGTTCGCACAAGCTGAGGCTCACCCTCGAAGCGCGTGTTCGTCCAGTACTCAGCAGACAGTCCGTGCGCTTCCGAGCTAGAGCCAGCTGGAGTAAGAACCGAAGACGGTACTAGAGGTAGGCCAGGCAACAGGTCAGCGGCAGACGCTGGATCGACTCCCTCAGCGTAGTCCACACGGACACTCTCACCAGCCCGTTGACGGATGCCTTCGAGCATGCTCACTATGTACGGTGGCTTGACCAGAGAACTCCCACCACCAGTGATATGGGAGTTGGCATCACCACCGATGACTGCTACTGAGCGCAGCTCGTGGCTTGACAGGGGCAGCAGGTTGTCGCTGTTTTTGAGCAGGACAATGGCTTTGCTGGCGATCTCGCGTGCGAGCTTACCGTGTTCCTTAACAGGCAATGGTCTCGACTGGACGGGATGCTCAAAGAGTCCAAACGTGAACATGGTGCGCAGGATTCGCCGCACTTTGTCCTCAAGTGTGGTCAGATGCACGCGCCCCGTTTGGACGAGCGAGAGCAGTTGGTCGCCAAAGTACTTCGCGCTCGGCATTTCCTGGTCTAAGCCAGCATTGGCGGCCTCCAGTGTGCTGTGTGTCGCCTCGAAGTCGCTCATCACCCACCCATTGAAGCCCAGCTGCTGCTTGAGGACATCGGTAAGCAGGTGAGCGTTCTCGCAGGAGTACACCCCATTCACCTTGTTAAATGCCCCCATCGCTGCGCCGACCTGGCCATCCTGTATCGCCAGCGCGAACGGCAGCGTGTAGATCTCCTGCAACGTACGTTCGTCGAGTTGCGCATCGGTCTCAAAGCGATGCTCATCCTGCGTGTTCATGTTATAGTGCTTGGCGGTTGCGATGACAGGATGACGCTGGATGCTCTGGATGGAGCGAACAGCGAGCTGCCCTGTTAAGAGTGGGTCCTCTCCTAGTGCCTCAAACAAGCGACCATAGATGGGAACGCGAGCGATGTCCAGGCACGAACCCAGGAAGACGTTGTGACCTGTCGCCTCCGCCTCCTCGCCGAGCACCTCGCCATAGAGCTCGGCTACGCCGAAGTCCCATGTTGCCGCCAATCCAATTGGGGCGGGAAGTGCCGTCGCATTCCCAGCGGTGATGCCAGCAGGACCGTCGACCATATTCAGGGCTGGAATACCGAGCCGAGGCTGTGCAACAGTGGAGTACGAGTCGTTAGATCTCCCGTGAACCATGCTGATCTTCTCTTCCAGCGTCATCTGCTCCAGCAGGAGCTTAGCCCGTTCATCCGGGGGCAACGACGTATTCATCCACGGCCAGTCGTGTTTGTGTCCTGAAGCTGGCGAGTGGGAACTCATGTTATCCATCTTTTCCCTCCTTGTATTGCATATATAATATTACATAGATATATGTCAAGGTGTGCCGTCGTTTCTAAGCATGAAACGTTTAATTTTCCCTGTTGCAGTCTTTGGTAGTTCGGGTAGGAACTCGATCCAGCGTGGGTATTTGAAAGGGATCAGTTGCGCCTTGACGAAGGCTTTGAGTTCTTCCACCAGTGCTGCGGATGGCTCGTAGCCGTTCTGTAATACGACATACGCCTTGGGCTTGATCAGTTCGTCCTGGTCGGCACAAGCTACCACCGCAGCCTCAAGGATGGACGGGTGAGCAATCAGGGCGGATTCTACCTCAAAGGGAGAAACCCACTGCCCACTCACCTTGAGCATATCGTCGGTGCGACCACAATACCAGAAATAGCCCTCAGCATCCTGGTAGTACTTGTCTCCGGTCGCAACCCACTGTCCCTGAAATACATCTTTGCTCTTTTCATGCTTGTTCCAGTAGCAGACAGCCGCGCTATCGCCGTGTACAAGCAAACTTCCGATCTCACCAGTCGCAACCTCCTGACCCTGCTCGTTGACAATGCGAGCATCGTAGCCTGGAACCATCCGGCCTGAACTTCCCGGACGGATTTCTCCGATACGATTGCTGATAAACGTTTGTAACATTTCCGTGCAACCAATGCCGTCAAGTATGGGAATGTGAAACCTCTGCTCAAAGCGGCGCAGGATATCGGCTGGTAACGCCTCTCCAGCAGAGACGCACACGCGGATAGACGAGGTGTTGAAACGCTTTTCTGCTTCGGGTATCGCGAGCATGCTCGTGTAGAGGGTAGGCGCGCCAAAGAAGATCGTGGGTTGGTAACGGTCGATGAGTTTGAAAATATCTTCCGCGAGAACACGGCCAGGGTGATACAATGCACTGGCACCTACCGCGAAGGGGTAATACAGGTTATTGCCTAATCCAAAGGCGAAAAAGAGCTTGGAGGCTGAAAACATAATGTCATCTTCGCGAATGTCCAGCACAGACTTTCCAAATGTCTCGGTGCAGTAGGTCATGTCGTGCTGCAAGTGGACGCAGCCTTTGGGGAAACCGGTACTACCAGAGCTGTACAGCCAGAATGCGCTATCGTCCTTGCTGGTCGGTGCTGCCATCAAATGCGAAGAGGCCTTACTTATCCAGCGTGTGAAATCGTGCTGGGTAGCTGTTTCGGTGCTCTGCTCAAGACCGACGACAATTACATGACGCAGGTAGCTCAGGTGGGGAGCGATCTGCTGAAGTTGTTGCCAGAGAACGGCATGGACGATGAGCACCCTGGCCCGGCTGTCATTGAGTAAATATTCGTAGTCACCAGGCCGCAGCATTGTGTTGAGGGGGATGGGAACGGCACCGATCTTGATAGCTCCGAAGAACGCCGCCGCGAATTCGGGCGAGTCCAGCAGCAGAAGCGCAACCCTCTGCTCGATCTCGATTCCCAGTTCAAGCAAGCCATTGCCGACACGATTAGCAATGTCGGCGATCTCACCATATGTATAGGCTTTGTCCTCACAATAAATCGCGGTTTTTGCGGCTCGCCCCTCTACAATATTGCGATCCAGGAAGGCAGTTGCGGCGTTGAACTGCTCTGGGAGAGCGAGCGGCGAAACAGAATTTTTCAGAGACATGCTATCACACCTCCTTTGGTTGAATGAAAGCTCATAGGGATTGCTGGGCGGCTCACAAGGTATGAGTCTGTTGCTCAATCAATCCACTCCGGTTCGTTATATCATACTAATATTTACCGGTCGTCTGTCCAGAGGGACCCAAACGAGGTCTATATGGACCGGAGTCCAGCCAGGCTCCCGCCCGTTCCCAGTAGGGCGCGATGAGAGCCGCCAGCGACCGCTTAAGCCGCATCCTCGCGCTGCGCTTAAGCCAACAGCCCTGCTCTAATGACGAGAACCCCACCTGATTGAAGTTCAGCATTGTCCATCTGTTTACGTCTCCTTTTACAAAACCGTCCTGGCAACTTGCTCCCAGCATATGCGAATTAGCATACCTCTATAGGTTGCAGAACTTGCCTCTACACATGCTTTTTCGTTCAGAATACAGAAATTTATGTTCTGTATTCTGAACGTTGTGGAGTGTTTTACGTTCATTGTCAAGGTTGTTTATTTCACCCCCCAAAATTATAGCCCTTGACAGATCTTTTTTCGTTGTATATACTGTTCACATGGAAGAACAATTAGTTTGGAAATCTAAACAAAGCGGCATTCAAGAAGAAACTTCTAGCGTGTCCGTTGCTCCTGCTCCGATGGTAGAGCGGACTTTTCATCTGCTAGAGCTATTAAGTGCTTCAGAGGAAGGGTTAACCCTTTCAGAAATAGCACGGGCACTTAATGTAAGCAAGGGAAGTATTCATGGACTACTCAAAACATTGGAGCGTAGTGGAGTAATTGAGCAAGAGGACGAGCATCACTTTGTTCTTGGTTCTCGTATCTATCAACTTGCTCAGGCGTATATTCAGCGCTCCGGGCTACTCCACTCTGCCCGCCCTGCTATGCATCGCCTGGCTGCGAGTACAGGTGAGACCATTTGCCTGGGGAAGGTCGAACAAAAAGGTATACGAATCGTCGAATGTCTCGTGGATGAAGAAAAGCAGGCTGCTTTACATATTTCCGCTCGACGAGGTATGCGTGTGCCCCTATTGGCCGCAGCAACCGGTTCTTGCCTGTTCGCAAGCTGGCCTGTAGAACAGCGGGAGGCGTTTTTGCGTAGTCATCCGCTGCCACGTTTCACAGAGCACTCACCCACGGAGCCGGAGCAGTTTTTAGCACGCGTGGAAGAAGCTGCCCGTAAGGGCGTTGGCTTTGACCGCGAAGAGTACCTGGATGGTGTCAACGCTGTAGCGGCCCCCATCTACGGTTTTGACGGGACACTGGTGGCTTTACTTTGGATCGTTGGCTTTGCCTCACGTTGGAGTGGCGAGGCCCTAGAACACGCAGCTCAGCACCTTCATGCTGAAGCGATAGCGATCTCGTCCGCATTAGGGGACAATTTCGTAGGTTCCGGGAAAGCCCCAAAGAAATGACAGCATGTTGTACAAGCCACGCCGAGAGTTTCTTAGGACGCATGGCCAGGGGTTTCTTCGACAATCTGTTTAAGCGCATCTAGCCACTGAGTCTTTTCCTTTTCCTGGTGGATAACCACTGTTATATCGTCCTTTCGTATGCATGACGAGTCTAAGTGGGAGTTATTGCGTCCCAGTACCTTGTTTGAATGTATGGCTGGCAAGATGATCAGCCACTGGATGAATGATCATCTTAATTGCAACAAAGAGGAGACGAATTTCTATGACGACGAAGGCTTCTGAAACATCACTAATGGATGAACGAGTCTGGACCGGGAAGATTTTCAACGGTGAGTGGATTCCTGGCGAGGGTGGCGAATTCCCTGTAGTTGAACCAGCAACTGGTACACACATAGGGATGATTGGCCGTGCTAATGTGAATGATGTACACCGCGCGGCGGCACAAGCTGCACAGGCCCAGGCAGCCTGGGCAGGTACTCCGTTCAATGAGCGCGCAGCGGTGTTACGACGAGCCGGCCTGCTCTTAGAAGAGCAAGCAGCCGAGATTCAATCCTGGCTGATCCGCGAGTCTGGTTCGACCGGACCAAAGGCTGGTTTTGAACTACATGTCGCAGCTAACGAGTGCTATGAGGCAGCAGCGACCGCCACCCAGCCGTATGGTCGCTTGCTCCGCTCAGAGCAACCTCGTTTGAGCTTTGCGCGTCGCTTGCCGGCAGGTGTGGTCAGCGTCATTGCCCCCTTCAACGTACCATTAATCCTTGCCATCCGTTCGGTTGCGCCAGCACTGGCATTGGGCAATGCAGTTTTGCTGAAACCCGACCCACGCACGGCGGTCTGTGGCGGAGTGAGCATCGCGCGGATATTTACGGAAGCCGGTCTGCCGCCCGGTGTGTTGCATGTGCTACCAGGTGGCGTGGAGACCGGTGAGGCCGTGGTTACTGATCCGCATGTGCGTGTGGTGAGTTTTACGGGTTCGACAGCTGCTGGCCGAACTGTTGGTGAACTGGCCGCTCGCCATCTCAAGCGGGTTCATCTCGAACTGGGTGGGAATAGTGCACTGATTGTGCTTGACGATGTGGACCTCGATCAAGCAGTCTCGGCAGGAGCGTTTGGCTCGTTCTTCCACCAGGGCCAGGTGTGTATGGCTACCAGCCGACATCTTGTCCATGAACGTATTGCGGATGCCTATGTTGAGCGTCTTGCCGCGACTGCGGAGCATTTGACAGTAGGCGATGGAACCAGGACGGATGTCGCACTGGGCCCGATCATTGACGAGCATCAGCGCGACAAGATTCATGGCATGGTGACTGCTAGCATCGCATCTGGTGCTCGCCTCGCAGCCGGAGGAAGCTTTGAAGGACTGTTCTACCGTCCTACTGTTCTAACGGATGTCAAACCGGGCATGTCAGTCTATGACAATGAAGTTTTTGGCCCGGTCGCGCCGGTTGTGCGTTTTTCGACGCTCGATGAAGCCGCAGCCCTTGCTAGAGACAGCGAATACGGGCTGGCACTTGGCATCCTTAGCCGTGATATATCTAAAGCACTGGCTTTAGCTGAGCAGATTCCCAGTGGCCTTGTCCATATCAATGACGAAACGGTGAACGACGAACCATTCGCTCCCTTTGGCGGAGTTGGGGCGTCCGGCACCGGCTCACGCTTCGGTAGCACCGATTGGAACATCGACGCCTTTACAGAAACGCAATGGGTCACTATACGTGGTGACATTGCTCCCTATCCATTCTAAATGTCATCTAGTGCGTAGAAAAAAATGCAAGCAGGAGTACTCTTTCAGGCGCTTTCCCATGTAAGAGGAGCATGATAGCTCGTTCATAAGAGAAGCTTTTTGATGATGTTTATTTTTTAATCTGGTAAAAGACAGCACGCTGTATACCATATTTCACAGGTAAAGATCATCAAAAGGCTTGTGACACCCGATTCACATCGATTCACTGTTGAATAACTCCTTTCCAGGAGGTTCTCCCAGCAATAATTCACAAGCCCTAAGACATTTGCCTAAGAGCATGCCATGCTCTTGAAGAGATGTACTAGCAGATGGTCAGCGAGCTGCAACAGCCAGACTTTGTAGCAATCTGGAGGCTACTCACAGCCTGAGGAGTCAAATAGTAGGTCCAGAAGAAGGCTCACGCACTCAAATCCCAGAGCTTCGCATTGGTATAGATGACATTCGATGGCCCATGCT
>CAXTXB010000186.1:0-240 GCA_964247965.1 uncultured Dictyobacter sp.
GAACAACCATTTATATAGCTATGTGCTCGGCTGAAGAAAAAACTATCTCTAATGTATCTGTAAGAAACTAGAGAGACCCAGGATGTACTTCCTACATCCCCTCTTCTACCGTTTTTAGAGACGCCGCAGTTCCATCGTTAATAGGTACTCGTCTGTTAATCTTCGTTTAGCGGATAACTCGCTCCGCATAGCGACAATCCTTTACGGTCAATGCTGTTCAAATCCAGAGAAATCCAGCCG
>CAXTXB010000186.1:250-9568 GCA_964247965.1 uncultured Dictyobacter sp.
CTTGAGCACTGCATGCCTGTCTTTCCCTCTGAGAAGACTCACGCATATGTGAATATCTTTTCTTTCGGAGGGCGCGCTGCGTGAGGCAAGCAGAATATGCAGTGCTCAAGCGTGGATTCGGCTGATCCAATCAGCGGACTCTGCTTCGCAGAGGCGCGGGAGGCCCGGCCGCTGCATCTCTTTTGACCTTTTTCTTATTTCAACAGCATTGATCCTTTGCGGTCACGCCGCGATCTAGCGGATCGGAGTGCTCCCTGGCCTCACTGCTCGCCAACCACGACAACCGCAAGGGATTGTCGCTACGCAGCTTCGCCGCTACCAGCGTGGCGGACACAGGTCGCGATGAAGCTTGACAAAGTAGTATGAAGCTTGAGGGCCAATAAAGATATAGCTATTGCTGAGTACCAGATCATACAAGATTGGATTCATCTTCAACGTGATAGGCATGGTTGAATTATAGCAATAACTTCTTATTCTCCTACGGCTATTTACGGCGAATCAATATTTCTACGTGAAGCACTATGTGTGAAGATAAGATGTACTTTTTATGTATCTTATCCAATTGATTGAAAAATAGCTATGTATAGTTATTTTAAACACTGCGCGGGAAACGTGACCGTTCGTCTTATCCATCAAAACTCGCCTGAAGATATATTGCTAGTTTTACAATCTAGTGATACCCTTGTATGAGGATGAATGAAGGTAACACAAAGTCAAGTGAGGAATGCAATTCGCCTCATCCGGTGAGTACCTCTTACCTATTGTAGAGTGTTTCAAGGTCGAAATACGAAAGTAAACAACATATTTCAGTAGACAAGAAGGAAGGTAGAAAATTCTATGACTACCCGAGTAGGAATCAATGGGTTTGGACGCATCGGGCGTCAATCACTTAAAGCAATGCTGGAACGACATCCAAACGATCTGGAAGTTGTGGCCGTCAACGACCTCACAGACACAAAGACCAATGCACACCTTTTGAAATACGACTCTACGTATGGACGCTTCCCGGGTGAAGTTGAGGCGACGGAAGACACGCTGATCGTCAATGGACACAAGATCAAAGTTATCGCGCAACGCGATCCAGGGCAGATTCCCTGGGGCGATCTAGGCGTAGAGATTGTCATTGAGTCTACCGGGCTTTTTACCGATGCAGACAAGGCGGAGGCCCACATCAAAGGTGGAGCTAAGAAAGTAATCATCTCCGCACCGGCCAAAGGAGAGGATCTCACGGTTGTTCTGGGCGTCAACGAAAATGTATACGATCCGGCCAAACACAACATTATCTCCAACGCATCCTGCACAACCAACTGTCTCGCCACCACAGCCAAAGTGCTCAACGACACATTTGGTATTGAGCGCGGCCTCATGAACACCGTTCACTCTTATACCAATGATCAGCGCATCCTTGACCAGGTACATAAAGACCTGCGCCGTGCACGTACGGCAGGCGCAAACATCATCCCAACCACCACGGGTGCCGCTCGCGCGCTATCCCTGGTCATTCCCGAACTGAAGGGCCGCTTTGATGGCATGTCATTGCGTGTCCCTACGGTTACTGTCTCAGTTGTTGATTTTGTTATCACCACAAGCAAAGAAGCCTCGATAGAGACTGTCAATAACGCCTTCAAAGAGGCGGAGGCAGGTGCTATGAAGGGCATTCTTGGCTTCACTGATGAGCCTCTGGTCTCGACTGACTTCCGGGGCGATGCACGCTCTTCAATTGTGGATGGTTTGTCCACGATGGTGCTCGGTGGAAATATGATTAAAGTGCTCGCCTGGTACGACAACGAATGGGGCTACTCCAGCCGCGTGGCCGACCTCGCAAGCTTCCTGGCGGAAAAGGGCCTCTAGCTCTTCAGGGAAACAAATGGCGTGTGTTATATGCGATGAGCAGGTAACTACGCCATTTCTATTTTGCCATACAGTCAAGCAGGCTACTAATTTTTGAAAAAGTACAGTAGGGAAACATATCATGAATAAAAAGACGGTACGCGACATAGATGTTAGAGGCAAGCGTGCATTGGTGCGTGTAGACTTCAATGTGCCGCTGGACAACGAGCAGCATATTACGGATGACACGCGCATCTCAGCGGCCCTGCCTACGATCAACTACCTGGTAGAGCACGGTGCGGCAGTCGTTCTTATGTCGCACCTGGGGCGTCCAAAGGGACAGGTAGTCGAGACCATGCGTATGACACCGATTGCCCGGCGCCTCAGCGAGCTCCTCCAGAGGCCTGTAGAGACTACATCAGATAGCATTGGACCCGATGTAGTGGCTAAGGCCGAAACTCTTCAGCCGGGCCAGGTGCTGCTGCTAGAAAACTTACGCTTCCACAAAGAGGAAGAGCTAAACGATGCCGAGTTCGCGCGTCAGTTGGCTCAGCTCGGAGACATCTATGTAAACGACGCTTTTGGAACGGCTCATCGCGCCCATGCCTCCACCGAGGGGGTAACCCACTACCTGCCCGGAGTTGCAGGCTTCTTGATGGAGAAAGAGTTAAATTTCCTGGGTAGCACCCTGGAGAATCCTCGCCGTCCCCTTGTTGCCATAGTTGGAGGAGCCAAGGTGTCCGACAAAATCGCAGTCCTGGAACGCCTCATCAAGCTAGCGGACCGTATCTTAATTGGCGGCGGTATGGCCAACACATTTTTTAAAGCCAGAGGCCTTGAAGTCGGCGACTCACTCTACGAAGAGGGCAAGGTCGAGGTTGCGCGCAACCTCATCGCGCAGGCCGAGCAACAGAGCAAGGAGCTTATCCTGCCTCCCGATGTCGTCATCGCTGACCGCTTTGCTCCAGATGCCGATCATAGAGTTATCGCGGCAGAGCAAGTTCCGCAGGGCTGGCGGATACTTGATATCGGGCCAGAGACCATAGCGCGCTTCCAGCAAGCAACTGCAGATGCACAAACAATCATCTGGAACGGCACCCTGGGCGTGGCCGAAATGCCAGCCTTCGCCAAAGGCACCAATGGCCTGGTCGAGATCCTGGCAAAGCGTACACAAGAGGGCGCAACAACCATCATCGGTGGAGGCGACTCAGCGGCCGCAGTTGAGCAGGCGGGGGCGGCCGACAAAATGACCCACGTCTCGACTGGCGGAGGAGCTTCGCTCGAATTTCTAGAGGGTCAGGTACTGCCCGGAGTAGCGGCGCTGCAAGACGCATAGAGACGCGTTCCATAGCACCAAGTGGTATCATACAGAACAGACAGACAGGACAGATAGAAGAGAGGGGCGGCCTTGAAGTCGCCCATAACAAAGGAGCAAAGTATGGCAGTGAAGCGCACCGCGATTATTGCGGGTAACTGGAAAATGAATTATGGGCCGCAAGAAGCATCCAGCTTCGCAATGGGGATACTGCCGGGCCTGGACCAGGTTGTGCGCAATTATCCATATGTCATGGCCATCCTATGTCCACCCGCGATTTCGCTGAATGCAGTGCAAGAAGTCATGGCATCCTTCTTTACGCCACGCATTGAACTCGGTGCTCAAAATATGTACTATGAAGAAAATGGTGCATACACAGGTGAAATAGCTCCTGACATGGTCCAACAATTGTGTACCACAGTCATCCTTGGCCACTCCGAACGGCGCAAATACTTTGGAGAAACCGACGAAGACGTCAATAAAAAGACGCTGGCCGCCTTTAAACACCAACTACGGCCTATCGTCTGCATAGGAGAAAACGCAGAGCAGTACGCAGCGGGCGAAACAGACAGCATCATCAGCGAGCAGATTCATAAGAGCCTTGCAAACCTCCCAGAGCAGTATACACAACGTCTGGTCATAGCCTATGAGCCAATATGGGCAATTGGCAGCGGGAAGGCAGCGACACCAGAAGGTGCAGGCGAAGTTATTCACTTTATTCGCCAAACATATACAGAGATGTATGGCGAGACAGCGGGAGATGCAGTACGCATTTTGTATGGTGGCAGCGTCACCTCTACAAACATTAGTGATTTCATGACGCATCCGGATATTGACGGCGCACTTATTGGAGGAGCCAGCATCAAAGCCGATTTTGTAGAGATTGTACACCAGGCAGTTGAATCTATGCGACAGTAGCACTGTAACACTTTTTATGATCAAAAGGCAGAAGAGGGTTACCGAGTGCTCTCTCCTGCTTATTCTAGAAGACCTAAGAGACTTTTTGATCCCCATCATGCTATGTACCTCTCCTCGCTTGCCCATCTTATGAGTGATCCCGAACTGTTGAAAATGATGGGGATCAAATACCCTCTCAGGCACTATCTATGTCACACCGGCTATGTTACATATCAAATGAACTACAAACAGTCAAAATGGGCCTGAGAGCAAAAGGATGGCGTTGTATCTCTTTGGCAGGCTTCTATCCTCTGAACTGGCGATACCGCGTTATTCTCGTGTTTACTAAAGCTCTAGAGCTATACTTCATAGCCAGTTATCTAAAACTCCAAGAATTTACACAAGAAATTTTTCGGCAACAGTTATCACAAAGAGTGTGGAAAACTTATCCACAAAACCTTACACGTATCCACATTGTAACCTATCCCCTTAGATAGGTCTCATAGCCCTACGAAATAGTTATAAACAACTTATCCACATCTCCTCTAACTTTATCCACAATGTGGAGAAAGAAATTCTAAGGGCATTTCGAATGATTGTCCATTTAGGCATTTCTATCCACTTTTGCACAATGTGCAAAAGTGGATAGAAATGCCTAAATGGACAATCATTCGAAAGAAGTGCAAGGCACGAGAAAAGAACAGGACAAGTCTGTCATAGACAACTTGCCCTGAAAGTTATGCACATAACTGCCGACTTATGCACATTGAATGTGCATAAGTATTATTACTACCATTAGTCCAGGTAATCTTTTAGCTTACGGCTCCGGCTGGGATGACGCAGCTTACGCAAGGCCTTGGCTTCAATCTGACGAATACGCTCACGAGTAACATGGAACTCCTTCCCCACTTCCTCCAGAGTACGACTACGACCATCATCCAGGCCGAAGCGGAGCTGAAGAACCTTGCGCTCGCGCTCAGTTAAGCTATCGAGCACATCCTCGACCTGCTCTTTAAGCAATTGATGACTTGCCGCCTCAGCGGGGGCCAGGGCCGTCTGATCCTCCAGGAAATCGCCCAGGTGGCTGTCATCCTCTTCACCGATAGGAGTCTCAAGGCTAACCGGCTCCTGGCTCACCTTAATAATCTCACGAACTTTTTCCGCACTAATCTCCATCTGCTCCGCGATCTCCTCAGAGGTGGGTTCGCGACCCAGATCTTGCAACAAGCGACGGCTGATGCGGATCAAACGATTGATCGTCTCTACCATATGCACTGGGATGCGGATAGTGCGAGCCTGATCAGCAATAGCCCGTGTAATCGCCTGTCGAATCCACCACGTAGCATATGTACTGAACTTATAACCCTTAGTGTAATCGAACTTCTCAACCGCACGAATCAGCCCTATATTGCCCTCCTGGATCAAATCCAGCAGGTTCATCCCACGCCCAATATATTTCTTAGCTACACTCACCACCAGGCGCAAATTAGCCTCAGTAAGACGGCGCTGTGCCTCTTCGCCATCTTCCAGATACTTGCGATAAGGGGAAACTTTCAAACGCTCGGCACGCACACGTTCTTGTTTGCCACGCTCCATAATTTGAGCCAGGCGAACCTCTTCCTCAGCATTTAAAAGCGGGACCCGCCCGATCTCACGCAGATACATCCGTACAGGATCATCCAGACTGCTTTCCAGATCAGCAACCACAATCCCGAGGCCTTCACCTAGTTCATCCCATTTAGGATCAGCCAGAATCTCGGCATCCACAGCAGCGACATCATCTGGTCCGGGCTCCCAGTCAGGTGGCGGCTCTTTTGTTGGGTCCAGGGCGTCCATAGGCTCTTCGTCCTGCAGCTTAAACAGGTCAAACCCTTCACTGCCACCTTCGGGAGGAGTTAGCTCTCCACTGGTAACATGAGCAGGATGACCGATAGTGTCAACATCAAAGACATCTTCTGTGTTATTTAACATGGACTCATCCACATCAAAATGTTCCAGGGCAAACACGTCACTCAATGGCCCTGTGTTGACCGTACTTACATTGTTGACTGTACTTACGTTTCCATGATCGTTGTGTAACCGATCCATTACATCTTGGTCCCGATTCACCATTCTGACATCCCCCTTCAGAAAACAGGGCTACAATGATAAACGAATAAATGATAACAAATCCTGCTCTCTGGTCCGATTTTGTAAAAATGATTTTTTTTAGCCGTCTATCAATTTAGCAATCACTAGCTTACGGCCTATTTATCTTTAATTACATCACGCGCATATACAAGTTCTGGAAATTTCAGCCTTGCAAATGCGTTGCAGTATTAATAGTGCGCAACTGCTGGTAAATTGCCAGAAGCTGCTGTTGTAACTGCTGCAATGCCGAAATATCGCCAGCATCGACAGCGTCTTTTAGAAGAAATTCTAGCTCTTTATTTAATTGTAATAGGCGCATGCGCTTAAGACGGGTTGCGCATTGGATAGCTTCTTTCGCCAACAACTCTCCATCGCCGGGAGGCCTCAACTCAACACATTCTATGGCCCTGGCTACAGAAGGCATCAGAGCCGAAGGCACAAAATTTTCAAAGGGTTGATGAGAAGGGGAAGAATCACGTTGATACACAGAGTTGAGTAAGCGGTACAACTCTCGCGTGTCTGTCCCGGCGAAGTCACCTTCGTTAAGTATAACATAAACCCGTGGACTTAAGCCCGGATTCTGCAAGAGTAGCCCGATTAGGTAGTCCTCCCATTTTAACGTACTTTCTCCTTGTCTGTCAAGTCCAGAAATCTGTCGCTTGGTTAGAGCATTTTGGGTTCGCGATTCTTCGTCCTCTTGATTTCTCTCACCATTGGTACTATTCGACTCGCGTTGTGAGAGTTGGGCCTGTCGTGTGGTTGGTGCTTTACCACTGAAATCTACGGTTACTCCAGTAGGTTTCTGATTGCGCAGGACTTGTTGCAACTCTTCGTACAGGCTACGTTCGTCAATGCTGATCATGGAAGATAGCTTGCGTATATATGCATCACGCTTGATACGATCGCTTATCATGCCGATGATTGGTAAGAGACGCTTAGCAGCCTTTGCCTTCCCAATAGGCTCTCGTAAGTTGAGGTCGACTGTTTTCACCACAAAATAATAGTCGATAAGGGCGAGAGGATGGGAGACGGCGTAGAGCCAGGTTGAGAAATCACGACGAATCACCTCGTCGGGGTCTTCACCAGCGGGAAGCTGCAGAACGTTAATCTCTGCATCCACTTGCTCTTCCAACCTTATGATCCCACGCGACTGCTGTTTACCCTGAAAATTTGGCTGGCCGACAGATCTATGGCGGCTCTGGGTGGAAGGGCTGCCAGTACCCGCTAGTGGAACGGGTACGACAGTACGGTCGAAGCCCTTCAACGCTTCCTGGATGCCTTGCTCAGTTGCTGCACTCCCTGCAGCGTCTGGATCCAGAGCCAGCGTGACTTGCTTCGTCATCTTTTTGAGTTGTTGAATGTGCTTTTCAGTGATAGCGCTGCCGATACACGCAACTGTCTGTTTTGTACCGTATTGATGGGCAATGACAGCATCAACATACCCTTCTACTATAACAACCTGACCAACTTGCTTTATTGCGTCTTTCGCCATGTCTATAGCATAGAGTACGGTGTTCTTCTCGAAAAGTATCGTTTGTGGCGAATTTAAGTACTTTGGTTTAGTATCGCCCAAAGCACGACCACCAAAACCTATCACCCGACCGCGTATATCTCGAATAGGGAAAATAAGCCTGTTGCGAAAGTAATCATAAATACCGGTATGCTCGCCTGTCAGTGCCTCGCTCTCACGCCAGCGCGCCAGCCCGGCAGTGACTAGCTCTTCTTCTGTATGCCCCTGCCCAAGCAGGTAGTGCGTGAGACTATCCCATTGTTCACTCGCATAACCCAGCCCAAAAGCAAGCACTGATTCAGATGAGATCCCTCTACCCTGAACATACTTGCGCGCGTTTTCGGCTTCTTTTGAACGCAGAAGCATTTGATGAAACCAGAGGAGCGTATCTTCGTTGAGCTTGCGCAGGCGATCTTTGGCCGCGCTGGCCTCTCGCTCTTCTTCGGCGTTACCACTGCTGTATTCCTCAACAGGAATGCCTGCCTTCTCGGCGAGGTACTGAAGCGATTCGTGAAAATCTAGCCCTTGCTGTTGCTGGACGAAGGAGAAGATGTCTCCTCCCTGGTTACAACCAAAGCAGTGCCATGTTTGTGTCTCTCTAAAAACGTAAAACGAAGGCGATCGCTCATTATGAAATGGGCAAAGGCCCTTGAGCGATTTACCAGACTTCTGTAGCGCGACCACCAAACCAATCTCATCTGCAACATCTATCTTCGCTTTGATTGTTTCGATTAAAGATGCCATGTGTCGTCCTTCAAGCAAAGCGTAGCAATGCACATCCTACAATGTTAGGGGTTGGCTTCTTTTTGCCACTATAACTAACGGGTCAAATAGCCGAAAGTTGTGCCTGGATACATAGGCCTACAAATCTACTGAAATTATTATACCTACGTACTACTCGCAGTGAGAGGTCTGAGGTGAAAAATAGGACATCTGGGCATACAGATGCTCCCGTACCTCTTCAAAAGCATCTTCCAGCATGATGCATACGGAAGATTGTGACTACCTTATGCAGTTACGTCTCTACTGGCTCAGAAGTTTCTCAATAGAATCAAACTGTTTTTTTATACTACAAGGTCAGTCGATCAATCCGAAGAGAGACGCATTCTTGTGCAAAAGGCTCGAAAGCGAAGTTATCCACTTTTCCACATTCACTACTATTATTAATATATATATATTTTAAAATAAATTTATAAGACAGTAGTAGTAGGGGATGTGGAAAAGTGGATAACTCTATTTTAGCTCCCTTTTTTCGATCGCCAGCGTATAGGCCTCCGCGCCCTCCCCAGGCTGTACGAAGGCCTCTAAAAAAAGTTATCCACATACCCTTTAAGAGGGGAAAAACCTGTGGATAGCCTGTGGATAACGTGGGGATAACTTTCTTCATCACTCTTGAATTATGAATAAAAGTTCAGAAAAAGCTGGAAGTTATCCCCACGTTATCCACAGGTTATCCACATCGTGTGGATAGATATGCGTGTATGTGGATAACTTTTCCACAAAAAATGTGGATAACTTTTAGTAGGTGAAATTTTCGGGTGTTTCTGAATAAATATTCAGAAACACCCGAAATTCGTCAGATTTTCGCGCCACTACTATCCTTGTACATCGACTAACACTGCTCGCTAGCTAGTAC
>CAXTXB010000187.1:0-9522 GCA_964247965.1 uncultured Dictyobacter sp.
GCTATCTCTTTATCTGGATAGCTTATGCGGAGGCATATGCTATTGCCGTCGAGCTCCAGGGAACGACTTCACCACGACCACTTACCCATGACTTGCTCAAAAATGTGATCGAGGAACTCGATGCGAAGATAGAAAGCGTTGTAATCTCTGATTTGATTGATGAGATTTATTACGCTCGTATTGTGCTCGATGTCTCTGGTAAACATGTTGAAATCGATTCGCGTCCCAGTGATGCTATCGCTCTGGCGGTTCGTGCTAAAACTTCTATCTTTGTAGAAGAGAGTGTTTTGGAACGTGCCGGCGTTGTTCCAGAACTGAATGAGGAGTCGCAGCGTCCAGGTCTTCGATCAGAACAGGATAAAATGGAAGAGTCTGATGATGACAATTTAGATGCTTATCGCGATTTCATTAATAGCCTGGATGCACTGGACGAGTTTGGGAAGGATTAGCTCCATCCATTCGCCCTGCATTTTGAGCTGCTCTACGCTGGGGCACACGTAATAGTATCTTTAAAAGATGCACGATAATTCGTGATAAAATCCCATAGATAAGAACAGCTAAAAGCGTGTAGGGTTCTACTCTTGCGTTTAGAATCTCTGGCAGTTGTAAGGGCGGCAACAGTGCCTGAAAAGGTAAAAGTACTATGTCGCAGAGAGCATAGACTGTATTTACCCATGCGGGTCCCTCTGCTATTTCTAGCAATCTAAGGACAAAGCGTGTGAGCAGTAGCATCTGTATACACACGAAACAGAGTCCTATACCTATGGGTATAAAGTTGAGGTAAAACGGGGGAGCACTCTGCTTCCCTCGTTTCTGCTGCACAGGCTGTGGGGGAGTGCTTGTTTGCGTTGGCTGCTGGGGTGCAAATTGAGGCTGTGGAGCCAGAGGTGGGCGATATGGGTATACGTCAAACTTTGGGGCGTTTGGAGGAGCGGGATACGCAGAGCCTTGTTGAAATGGTCCTAATGTGATAGGCTGCTGGGGTGTCGCTGGCATCGTACTCATATCCGGTATTGCGGGTGCATAGGGAACGGGCACGGTCGGTAGATCATGCTCGTCAATTTCTGAGCCTTTGCCCTTTTCGCTTTTTTTGCTCATGTTTCCCTCTCCTGGCTCAATCACAGTCTTTTTATAGAATACACCCATTTCTTACAAGATTACGTCTAGGGGTAGCGAGCTAGTATATCATCGTATGTCTCGCGGCGTTCCATGAGCTGCACCTTCTGCCCATCTATCAATAGTACGGCGGGCCGAGGAACAAGGTTATAGTTGCTCGCCATAGGCAAACAGTAGGCCCCTGCAGTCGGCAGGCAGAGAAAATCGCCTTCTCGCAGAAGCGGCAACTTCACTTGCTCAATCAATATATCACCCGACTCACAATATCGTCCAGAGACGCAAAAACTTTGATCATGAACTTCTAAAGCTCGCTCAGCTGCAATAGCTGTATAGGTCGCTCCATAGAGTGCTGGTCTGATATTATCCGCCATACCACCATCCACAAATGCGTAATTTACTCCTCCAGGTGTAGACTTACATGCGCCGATTCGATAGAGCGCAACTCCTGCACGAGCAATTATAGAACGTCCAGGCTCAAGGATAAGGGTGGGTACAGGTCCTGGCAGGCTCTCTTTGAGTGCTTCCATCGTTTGCTGCAGTGCTAGCGCTAACATCTCTACTCCAGGCATTTTCTCACCATCAGGTGTATCAATTCCCCAACCACCACCCGGGCTGATCTCTTCCGCCCACCAGCCGTTTTCAGCATGTACCTCGCTGGCTAGTGTTAGTAATCTGATCAGGCACTCTTGATATGGACGCGTCTCTCGCAGCATCGTCCCACTATGCGCATGTAAGCCACGCAATCGTAATTGATCTTCGCCCACAATCTGCAGTACAGCCGCCTTTGCTTCACCTGTAGTGAGTGGAAATCCAAACTTTGCTGCTGAGTGCCCGGTCTGCAGATAGCGATGTGTATCTGTCTCCACCGCCGGCGCAACCCTCAACAATACGTCAGGGTGTACATGTTGTTCTCGCGCTATATGAGTCAAACGTATGATTTCGCTCCAGTTGTCCAGTACGATCCGTCCCACACCTAGTTGTAAAGCTTGACGTAATTCATCCTCAGACTTATTGTTCCCATGCAGCGAAATTTGCTTCATAGGAAATCCCGCTCGCTTCGCCACGAGCAGTTCTCCCCCCGAAACTACATCCAGCCCCAGTCCCATTTCAGCAATCAAGCGCGCTAACTCTGGCGCAATATAAGCCTTGGCTGCATATAGCAAGCGCACTTCAGAGGCTCGATAATGCTCCTGCAAGGCCTGCCAGTAAACCTCACACGCATGCTGAATTGTCTGGCGATCAAATATGTAAAGTGGTGTCCCATATTTTCGTCCCAAATCAGCTAGCATATGCCCTGCGATCTGCAAGCTTCCCGCTGACGAAATAGTCGTTGTATCGGGCAATAGGCCCAACGCAGTAGAGATGGTTGCAGACATGATAAATGAGCCTTTCTTTTTATAGACAATAGACGAAATTATATGCTACCTTGCAATTGTTATAATATGTTACAATAGCTTATAAATGTAGTAAAGAAGTCGAAGGAGGGGCTTTTATCTATGACACAAATTGACGACCGTACGGAGGAGGGGCGACCGATTACGGGAGAGAAAATAACACCGCGCCTGCGTTTCGCACCCAGCCCCACTGGATTTCAGCATATCGGTGGCTTCCGTACCGCCCTCTTTAGCTGGCTCTACGCACGTCATACCGGTGGGGCCTTCATCCTGCGCATCGAAGATACCGATGTGGCGCGCACTGTGGAAGGCGCGGTTGAAGATTTTAATAATGGCCTCGCCTGGCTTGGAATGGATGTGGACGAGGGTCCGGTCATAGGAGGGCCATATGGCCCCTACTATCAGATGCAGCGCAAGGCGCTTTACCAGCAATACGCCAATCAGTTGATCGAGTCGAGTCACGCCTATCGCTGCTACTGTACACCAGAGCGACTTGAGCAGATGCGCAAGGATCAGGAGGCGCAAAAACTTCCCCCACGTTACGATCGTCGCTGCCGTTACCTGACTGCGGAAGAGCGGGCGGCGAAAGATGCAGCGGGTGAGTCCTGGGTGGTTCGCTTTGCAGTGCCACTTGAGGGCGAGACGGTCGTGCATGATGAGATTCACGGCGATATGGTCTTCAAGAATAGTGACCTGGACGATATGGTCATTCTCAAGGCAGATGGTCTGGCCCTCTATCATCTGGCCCACCTGGTCGATGATCACCTGATGGGCATCACCCATGTGCTGCGTGGAGAAGAGTGGATTCCTAGCGCGCCACGCCATGTGCTTATCTACAAGGCTTTAGGCTGGGAGCCACCGCTGTTCTACCATGTGCCTAGTGTGTTGGGCAAAGATAAAAAGAAGCTGAGCAAACGCCGTGGCGCTCCCGCCTGGTCTGATTATAAGAAGCAAGGATTTTTGCCAGAGGCCGTGTTCAATTTTCTGGCTTTGCTCGGCTGGTCCTATGATGATAAGACGGAGATTTTTACACGCGAGGAGTTGATCCAGGCATTTACGTTGGATCGGGTTGGCAAGTCAGCCGGCATCTATGATCCAGATAAGTTGCTCTGGATGAATGGCATGTATATCCGCAAACTTTCTCTTGAGGAACTGGCAGAGCGTGCAGTTCCTTATATGGAGCGACCCGAGGCTGAGGGTGGGCTGCCCGATAGCATCCAACGCCCTATCGATCGTGCATATACAAAGCGGGTGCTGGCCCTGGAGCATGAGCGCCTCAAGACTCTGGGTGAGGCGGCCGAGGTCGTTTCTTTCTTCTATACCGATGAGATCGATTATGACCTGGACATTCTGATTCAGAAGAAGATGGATTCGGCTGGTACGCATGACGCCTTGATCCAGGCACGTAACCTGCTGGTCGGCCTGGACTCCTGGGAACACACTATTATGGAGCCACCAATGCGTGAACTTGCTACCCGGCTCAATCTCAAGACGGGGCAGCTCTTTGGCTCGATCCGAACGGCTGTGAGTGGCCGTGTTGCCACCCCTCCACTCTTCCAAATGATGGAGGTTCTGGGTCGCGACGTAAGCTTAAAGCGTATTGATCAGGCGATTGCAAGGCTTGAATAATTTTTTCAAAAGAATCTTAGATAATGATGCTTGCTTGCCTTGATTATAGTGCTGCCGAGCATACCCGTTCAGAGGCATCTATTACGTCTCGATGAAGCTAGGAGCTGTTTATGGTTAATAGAGATTATATATTGCGCCTGGCGGAGCAGATTGGGCGTGAACTCGCGATCGTGCTTCGTTTGCGTAAGCGCGATCAGTACGAGGACGCGCTCATTACTATTGACGATCTCTTATTCCATAAAGCAGGCCTTACTTCAAGCTTCATTAACTCTCTTTCAGAAGAGATGCTTGTGCGCACACTCTCCCCTCTTAACAGGTTGAATGTGGAAGCCTGCTTATGGATCGCCTCGCTTCTCAAGGCAGAGGGAGAGATATATGATTCGAAGCAAGATAGTAATGCAAGTTATTATCGTTATATGAAGGCCCTCTATCTCTTCATTGAGGCCTTGCAACAGGAACACTTTCCTGAAGATTCTGCTTTTTATCTTGATATCAAAGAACTTATTGATAAACTCGCAGCCTACGAGCTTCCAGCTACTCTACAGATTCAACTTTTTCGTTACTACGAATATGTCGGTCTCTATGCACAAGCCGAAAATATTCTCTTTGATCAGCTAGAATCAGTCGCTCCGCCGCGTGCGCTGGTCGAACAAGGACGCGATTTTTATGAACGCTTGCTTAAAAAAAGCGATTTCGATCTGGGAGCAGGCAATTTATCTCGCAAGGAAGTATATGAGGGACTGGCTCAATTACAGAATATGAAATAGTAGATAGTCATAGCCGCTTATGTAACCCTGGACAATTGTTCTGCTATTGATTACACTTACTTAACACACATTACATTTTGTTAACATTGTGCAGGGAGTATACGTAATCAATGGCAACCACCCAGGTTGATAAGATCTTTTTACCCAGGAGAGGTACTCACGTGTCATCTGTCAAGTCATCTGAACTTGTTTATTCAACTACAGCAACGACATGGCGCTGGATGTGGCCCGATCTCCTTATGCGCATCATTCCGATGGCGCTTGTTCCACTTATCTACGTGAACGTTTTTCATTTACCGTTATCATTTCTAGGCTTAACGCTCTTTCATGTACCACTTCATCTCGTGGTTGGCCTGATTGTTGGCGTTCTCATGTCGGCATTTGCTGCCACCTATCGTATGTATATCGTTGGACCCTGGTTTCGCCGACCGACACACATTGATCAGCTTTTCCAGAGCTTTTTTTACCTGTTCATCAATGCTCCAGTGGAAGAACTCTTCTTCCGTGGCTTTCTGTTGGCAATAGTTACCCAATGGACTCACTCGCTTTTCCTTGGCTGGTTGGTAAGTTCAGCTGCGTATACCCTCTACCATCGCCTGGGTAAGTGGAATTGGCGCAGCGTTGCGGGCGTGGGTATCGCAGGCCTTGTGTTCAGTCTGGTCTACCTTCTGCTTCCAGGTCCACACTCTTTACTAGCTGTAACTATTGTTCATGGCCTTACTACAAGTGGCTTCCTCAGTTGGGGAGACGAAGTGCTCTACCAGAAGTGGAAGCGCGGGCAAGCTTGAACGCTAAGATGAGTGAGATGAGTACTTTAGTTGAGACAAATTTGATGGGCAAAGCGTATTGATCATAGATGATATCTATTAGAAACCTGCGCCCATATTTTCAAGGCGGCACTTTTCCGTAAGAGCTTCAGTCCTTGCGGATTCCTGATCGAATAAGCGATTCTGCTCTTAAGAAGTGATGCAAGCCAGTTCATTTTGAAGGTAAGTGGCGTAAAACGGATACGAAAGAAAGTTCAATGCGCCTAACGTGCTATTTCCGTTACCTTCCCAAAACCGGTTCGTTTTCCCATTAAGGTGCAGATATCTTATGATAGATATTCTCAACGTTGGAGGTTCTCATTGAAAACAGTTGTTACCGGGGGAGCAGGTTTTATTGGCTCCAATCTTTGTGCTCGTTTACTCGATGAAGGTCATAGTGTTTTATGTATTGATAATCTTATTACTGGCTCTACAGAAAATATTAGCGAACTTTTTGATCATCCCCGCTTTACTTTTTTACGTCAAGATGTCACTGAAATTTTTGATTGCGAAGCTGACGCTATTTTTCACCTGGCTAGTCCTGCAAGTCCAGTTGGATATATGGAACATCCTATTGAGACAATTTTAGTGAATAGCCTGGGCACTTATCGTATGCTGGAAATTGCTCGCAAACAAGGCGCAAGCTTCCTGGTCTCTTCAACTTCTGAAATTTATGGCGATCCCCTGGTTCACCCGCAGCGCGAAGATTATTGGGGCAATGTAAATCCTATCGGGCCACGCGCCTGCTATGATGAAAGCAAGCGCCTGGGCGAGACGCTGGTTATGGAATTTTATCGGCAGTATAAGGCTGATGTACGCATCGTACGTATCTTTAATACCTATGGACCAAACAGTCAGGTTGATGATGGTCGTATGATTCCAAATTTCATCACACAGGCGTTGAAAAATGAGCCACTTACCATTTATGGCGATGGCAATAAGACACGCAGTATTACGTATGTGAGCGATCTGGTGGATGGTCTGTTGCTGGCTATGTATAAACCAAACACAATTGGCGAGGTCTTTAACCTGGGAAGTACTGAAGAGCATACTGTCCTTGAATATGCTCAGATGATTATTCGGCTCTGTAACTCTTCGTCGAAGATTGTTTTCGAGTCGAGTCGCATCGATGATCCCGAGCGCCGCCGCCCTAATCCTACGAAGGCGCAGCAGATCCTTGGTTGGCAGCGTAAGGTGAGTATGGAGGATGGCTTACACAAAACTATTGAGTGGTTTGGGAAGCGCATTACCCAACTTACGACTGTTTCGTAGCTTTTTCCTTACTCGATAAGTAATAATGCCTAGAAATTGCGATGAATTACATTTATGTATAATCCGAGTGTCGGTAACGCAGGATCTACTTTTCCTTTATGGTATAGACGAGCATTAGCAGGATTCCGCGAAAGGGCGACTGTCGCCAATCTGGTCGGTCTGGCAGCTGCTGCCCTGGCACTTCTCTGCCTGTTTGCTTTCCCTAACTCTCAATACTGGAATATTCGTCTTCCTCTTTACTTACTCGTAACGGTCTGGACTATTCTGCGCCCACGTGTTGCTCTCTATCTTCTCCCTTTTGCTATACCATGGGGTTCGCTCGATACTATCAATCTGGGGGTGAGCTTGACGAGCTCGGATATTCTCGTTGGCTTGCTCGCCACAGGTTGGCTGCTTAGCTTCGCCTTACGCCCTCTTCTGCCAGCCCACGTACGAAGTTCCGGCCCTCTCGATCGTGAGGGGTATAATCTGCCTCGTTATCTTGCTCTTGCTATACTTTTACTCCTCCTGGCTATGCTTGTCTCGACAACGGTGGCTTTGAGCCTTTCGGCGAGTTTGAAGGAGGTTGTGAAGTGGCTGGAGCTCGCTGTGGTTGTAATGTTGGGGGCTCAGTATATTCGGACGCGTCAGCAAATCTGGACTCTGGTTGTCATTCTTTGCCTGGCTGCGATTACTCAGGCATGTTATGGCTATGCTCAGGCTTTCTTCAATCTAGGGCCAACTTCGTTTATTCGCGATTCCAGTCTGCGCGTTTACGGTACGTTCGGCCAGCCGAATCCTTACGCGGGCTATCTCAATATGACGCTGATGATTACATTGGCACTCTTTCTGCTTGGAGGCGATTGGACGACTCGCTTTCTAGCTGCTATTCCAACTGCTATTCTGGCAGGAGTTGAGATTCTTACTCAATCGAAGGGGGGCTGGCTGGCCCTGGGCGTTGCTACACTTTTCATTGTTGTGGTGGGCTTCCCTCACTTTCGCAAGCTTATAGCGGTGATGGGTATCGCGTTCCTTGCTCTTATCGAGGCGATTCTCTCGGGCAAGATTCCCGCGCGTTTTTATCAGTCTCTTCTGGTCAAACTCGGCGTGGTTGATATTTCTTTTACTAACCCCTCACCCGATAATTATGCTAATTCTGAACGAGTAGCACATTGGTTCGCTGGCATTCGGATGTTTCTGGATCACCCCTTTTTGGGCGTGGGTATAGGCAATTATGAACCTGCTTATCCTCCTTATGCTCCGGGTATCTTTGTGATTCCTTTGGGTCATGCTCATGATTATTTTATTAATATCGCCGCTGAGGCTGGTTTATTTGGGTTGCTTGCTTTCATCTTGTTTATTGGTGCAACTTTTGTTATAAGTGGTAAGACAATTCTTGCTATCAGCCGCCGATGCCAACGCTTAAATGCTCAGATAATGAAGCCACCACTAAAAAAGCTTTCTGCACACGTTCCACTACTGGCAGCACAAGATGCTCTTAGACGCCTGAGTATACTGGTAAATGATAGGGCACTTGCGATAGGATTGGCTGCGGCCCTCCTTTCGGTGTCTGTCCATAATTTGGTGGATAATCTTTATGTCCACAGCATGACTATTCTCTTTGCACTGCTCCTGGTCTTGCTCTTACGCCTGGATCGAGTTGAGTAAAGGAGCGGCTTCCGGTGGAGGATGTTTTGATTAAAGATAAAGCTCGAAAAGCGAGTGAGCTTCTTCCGAAGAGTGAGAATCATAGAGGGATGTTGGGCGATGACGTATCGATGTTGGCTGCATCCTCGAATAATACGAATATTGATGTTACCCGTGAGCAACTGGCACTGGGAAAACGGCTCTTGAATTGGCGCACGCTGTTGCCGCTGGTTGTGGTGGTGGTCGCCCTGGTCTTCTTCGCCCAGAAGGCTAATATTAATCCTCAGAAAACGTGGGCCGCTATCCGCTCTGCCAACCCGTTCTTCTTTCTGGTTGCATTCCTGATCTACTATCTCTCTTTTGGTATTCGTGCCTTGCGCTGGCGGATTTTGCTGGAAAACGTCGGCTATAAGCAGGAGAATGGGATTCGATTACCTGGCTTTCGGAAGTTGGTGGAGATTGTTTATATTTCCTTTTTCGCTAATGCGGTGGTTCCGGCTAAGCTCGGTGATCTCTATCGCGCCTATCTCTTGCGACAGGAAATAGATGTTTCGACAACACGTAGTTTTGGGACGGTGCTGGCTGAGCGCTTACTAGATCTGATTGTTCTCCTCCTGCTCTTTATTCCTTCTATCATTATTAGTTTGCGCTCACATATGCCGTCACAGCTTTTGTTAAGTATGGAACTTCTACTAGCTGCTGTGGTAATAGGGATCGTGGGCTTGTTCGCGCTGCGCCTGGCTCGTGAGCCTATCGCGAAAATGGTGCCTGCCCGCTTCCGCGATCAATATTATCACTTTCAAGAGGGGACGCTTGGCTCTTTCCGTCGCCTTCCTGTCCTGACGGGATTGACTGTTGGAGTTTGGGCCTGCGAGGCTTTCCGCTTCTTGTTTATTGCGCTTGCTCTCAATC
>CAXTXB010000188.1:0-9504 GCA_964247965.1 uncultured Dictyobacter sp.
GTCCTATCGTCAAGTCGGTCGGTCCTACTTACATCACGGTAGTAATCGATCAGCGAGCCAGGCACGTGATAATGGATCACAAAACGAATATTCGTGTCTATATCTCTACCTGATTCCGAGGCCGTGCATAGAATGCTATACCGGGTAATTCTGTCGTCCTGCGCACTCCCTGATCGTACTGCGTTATCGCAATGGCTGCGCCCATATACTGCCTTGATGCCATATGAGCATAGGAAGAATGCAATCATTATCGCGCTCCCCTGTGTTGCTGCGTAAATGATGCCCGTATTCTTCTGTTGCTGCAGCACGGTGGCTAGATAACACAGTTTCTCCCAGTCTCCGTTCAATCGGACGACATGCAGGCGGAGATTTGAGCGTTGTAGCGAACCACGGATAACATTCACCGTACGAAATTTTTGTAAGATATCTGCCTCGACGTGTTTGCTTGCTGCCTCGGTGAGCATGAGTATAGGTATATCCGAAGCAAACTTCTCCACCACCTCCACTATCCTCCAGTAGTGCTGCCGGAAGTCATGGCTCCATTTTGAGACACAATGGGCTTGCTCAATCACGAGCAGGCTGATTTTTATCTTTGGTAGATATCTTTGCCAGTCAGTTCCATCGAGCTGCTCTGGCGCGAGGAAGAGTAGCTTGATGTTGCCTGCCATAGCCTGTGTGAATGTTGCCCGATTCTCTTCGAGACTTTTGTCTGCACTTATCAACCTGGAAGGGATGCTGTAGCAGTCGTTACTGCGTTGGCATTGATCACGTAGGAGCGCCTTTAATGGTGAAAAGACAATCGTGAGATGAGGAAGACAGACGCTCGCCACCTGATAACAAAGTGCCTTCCCCCAGTCGGCCTGCTGAATGGCAAGTATGTGCTCTCCCTGTAACAGCCGCTCAATAAGCTCGCGCTGCCCAGGCCGAAAGCCCGTCTGTATACGAAATCGTTCCGCCAGCATTTCCTCCAAATCCTGTCCCTGCCACATCATTTCTGTTTGCACAAAACACCTCCACCAACGCCACCAGATGGTCTATAGATACGTGCACATGTTGCTTTTACTATTATATCGATTCGCCCCTCTATTGTCAACTAATAATCCTTGATATTTGCCAATTCTTTGTTTGTATAGAAAGTTTTAAATATATGAATAAAAACCTGAAAAAGAGCCCTTGCATTTATAGATCCATTATGCTATGCTAGAAGCATCGTAAATAGAAATCTACCCACGGTATGGGTAGCAAGCAAGTCTAAAATGCAGACATGTGCCAGGCTTTTTAATCACTACGCTTGCTTGCCAGTGCAAAGCGGTGCTCTTAACTCTCGTTAGAAATTGGAGCACTTGCTCGACTCAAATGCTACAGCATTACAAGTAGCGTGCGCTACTCACCTCATTAGAGATTGAAACATTCACACTCTTTGGAATGATAAGGGGGATACAAGCGTCAATCCCTTGTCAAACAAGAAGAAGCTGCATGGTTACGTGTTCACTGGTCACAATGTCACAAACAGTATTGGAACGCATTGGTAGAAATGTGGTGGAGGTTAAAATGATGGATGTATTGACTCAATTTGTTGCCTTCGTCGATTGCGATGATGGGCCGGAGATGATGCTGCCCTATTGGGAAGCAGAGATGGGTGGTTTTCAGGTGATCTGCGTTCCTCTCTTGCTCCTGATTCCTGGTTGTTCGCGCATGTCAACATTCATGCTGAATGGCCTGAGGAGCTTTACTTCCGCGAGTTTGCACTGGCTCCGAGGCCTGAGTATGATGAGGATCTCGTCTATTGCGTAGATGTGGCCTCGGGGGTAAGCATGCATGGGGATCTCTATGATTGGGTTGATCATCTGAAAAATCAGGAGCACTTTGGGGGAGTGCATTCATCCGACCTGGATAACGATATGTAAAATCAACTACATGTTCATTTCTTTCCGTCGTACTCGTAGGTTCTCTCCTGTGTAGCGCCTGCATTGCTTATAGCCATCTCATTACAGCGAGGGTTCGCTCGGCAGTCCTAGCCGTATCTGGAGCTCGCTGGCGACGCTATAGGGATCGCGCTCCCTTTTGCTAACGTCTTCGATCAGGGTCTGCCACTCTGTGGGACTGACCTTGTCTTGCAGTGTGCGGGCGACGGATTGGAAGATAAGATTCTGGATCTCGCTACGTACCTGTCGCTCTGCCCGCTGCGCGAGCATTCCGCTCTCGTGCAGGTAAAGCTGGTGTTTGGCGATGGCATCAACGAGGTCGGGGATGCCTTGCTCTTTAACAATCGAGGTTTTTAAGATGGGGATGCGCCACACGGCTTGCTTGCGGTTGGCGTCAAGGCTGAGGAGCATGGCCAGCTCGGCGACGGTCTGGTCCGCTCCTGCTTTGTCGGCTTTGCTGACGACGAAGATGTCTGCGATTTCAAGGATGCCAGCTTTGATGGCCTGGATGTCGTCTCCCATGCCGGGGGCGACCACGACGAGAACGCTCTGGGCGCTGCGCATGACTTCGACTTCGGCCTGGCCGGTGCCTACGGTTTCGATGATGATGGGATCGTAGCTGGCCGCGTCCATCGCACGTACTACGTCGCGGGTGGAGGCTGAGAGCCCGCCCAGATTGCCACGGCTGGCCATGCTACGAATAAAGACGTTGGGATCGCCAGATAATTCCATCATGCGAATGCGGTCGCCCAGGATGGCTCCGCCGGTGAAGGGGCTGCTGGGATCAATCGCGATGACGCCTACTTTCTTGTCTCGCCTGCGCAGTTCGCGTACGAGATGGGTGACCAGCGTGCTCTTGCCCGCACCGGGTGAGCCGGTGACGCCGATGATATGCCCTTTGCCTGTATGCTGGTGCAGCTCTGCAAGATAGCTACGCGCCTGCGGTGCCTCGTTCTCGATCAGTGTGATCATCCGTGCAAGCGCCAGGCGGTCGCCTGCAATAAGACGTTCGATGATATTCTTCAATGTGCTACCTATCGCAAAATTACTAAACCTTTTCGGTTTTCTGATGTGTACGCTAACGGCTGGGCGTGCATGAGCAGAACAATTCGGATGCTCCACTTTTAGGGTTGAAACAACAAACGCTCACGCTGCACACTGTCGCGTACAAATTGGATGATCTCCTCGGTGGAGGTGCCAGGTCCAAAGCAGCCTTGAATGCCCAGTGCTTTGATGGCTGGGATATCTTCGTCGGGGAGAATTCCGCCGGCTGCGACCAGTATGTCATCTAGCTCGTTTTGCTTGAGTAGTTCCATGACCTTGGGGAAGAGGGCCATGTGTGCCCCCGAGAGGATGCTCATGAGTACGGCGTCAACGTCTTCCTGGACGGCTGCCTCGACGATCATCTCTGGCGTCTGCCGGATGCCGGTGTAGATGACTTCCATGCCTGCGTCTCTTAGTGCGCGCGCGATGACTTTCGCGCCGCGATCATGTCCGTCCAGCCCTGGTTTGGCTACCAGGACGCGAATTGGCCGTGTTTCAACCATATCTGATGACTCCTTTGTCTAGAACGTCGAGATCTTGCTCAAACTTTAGTACAGGTTTTCCAGGTTTCTCTAGCCGCCTCTCTTGAATGGCTGACTGGTACAAGCGGCAGATGGCTCGCTCTTGCTCTTCATACCATGCTTGTCTCTGCTCTCTCAATTCTACATCGGAGGATGCTTCGCTGCAAGCATGCATGATCTGTTTGGCGCGCTGGATAATCTGCCCTTTTTCTCGTGCGTCAACCTTTCCTGGCACTGGCAACTGTGCCAGAACGCGCTGCTCGATCTGCGGCTGCACCCATTTGTAGGCCGTATGCAAGACGTAGACATACTCTTGCAATAGCTGTGAGTTGAGAAGTGCAAGCAGGTAGTACAGCTCGTCCTCTTTACTGAAGAGGTATGTGCGGTCGTATTGAGATGAATGCTCACTCCCGTCTTCGATCATCTCAACATGAGTTGGAACTGCATTTGTACTCTCTGCGTTAGGTGAAAGTGTGTAGAGTGTCTGCAAAACCACGTGCCCATGCAGGTCTAGACTGGCTTGTAGCCTGCCCGCGCTCTTGACGACCAGCAGCTTGGGTTCCAGGTAACGCTCCAGAGGCTTGAAGATCTTATTGCTTGCTATCCAGCGCTGCGCACCTGGTATTCCATATGGACGAACATCGCTCCCTCCACGTAGTACCGGATACCAAACTTCGTGCTTCTCATCTTTATCTGCTGGAGGCCACGAACTGAGTAGGGGACTTTCCTTGCTGATCTCCTCGCCACGGCGGATCTGTACAAGGTCTTTGAGCCAGATCAACCCGGAGGTGTTTTTCCCTGTGTGGACGGCGTGAATGACCCGTGCATAGATTCGCTCGACCAGCGTTCCTTGTAAGCGACTGAGTAGGTAGCGTAGCTCGGCTCCCTCTTGTAGCTGCAAAAGCTTTTGTGAGACATTGCCGGACTCGCCCGTGGGTATTTCGTGGAGATGACGCTCTTCCCTATCTTCTGTATCCAGGGTATCTCGCCAGCGTTCTCGTTTCCAGACAATGGAATGTATAGCTGTAGGAGGCCGCTTTTGGGCCACGATGACTACGGCTCCAACGTAAGCTGCGAAGACGTCCGCGAGATGCCAGATCTGATGAATTGTAGTCTCCGCGAGTAGTCGCTTGCGCTCTCTGGCTGCGTTTGATCGTGCCAACACTGGATCGGGTAGCACGAGTCCCAGCCAGCCACCTGGTCGTACGACCTGCAGGGCTAGCTCTAGAAAGAGCAGATAGCTATCGGCCTGCCCTCGCTGTTGTGCCGACCGATAGATGCTTAAATCATTGTTCTTGGCTGCAAGATACGGTGGATTGGCCAGCAAGAGATCCACCTGTCCACCTGCTTGCCAGGGGAATGCGAGCCCATCCGCCTGGTGAATCTGTACACGTCCTACGTCTACAGCTCGTCTCGCGTGTGTAACGAGATCACCCCGGTCTTCTTCAAGCTCTAGAGATTCTGGCGTAGGCCTCATTCGTTCAAAAAAAGCGTTACGCATCTGCACCTCGGCCAGAAAACAGGCAATAGGGTCTGGATCAAATCCCCAGATATTGCGCCTCACCAATCTGGCAATCGCTGTCTGAGAAAGTTCTGCTCGCCTTCCATAAGCAACAAGCCGCTGCGTTGCACCACTTACAAAGTTACCGCTGCCACAAGCAGGGTCCAGAACGCGTATCTGTGCGAGTTCACGTTCGGGGGTATAACCGCAGGCATCTAGAATCTGTTTGACAAGGTGGGGTGGAGTTGAGAAATGACCTCGTTGCTTGCGTTCTTTCACTGGTAGGTTGGCTTCATACCAATCCAGCAGGTCATTCTGTCTCATATAGATCTTTCAGGGCTTCATGCGCGGCTAAGCGACCGGCCTCTTTGATGCTGGATGCCCGCCCGGTCCCTAGCAGTTTCTCATGCTCAAAGACTCCTACCAGGAAAATGCGATCGTTATGCCGTCCGCTCTGCTCCAGGACGCGGTAACGTGGTAGTGCGCCTGAGCGTTGCAAAATAAGTTTTTGCAAGCGTCCCTTGGGATTGGTATCTATGGTATGTGTGCTGACTAGCTCTACCATCGGAAAAATATGTTGTCTCACAAAGCCCTGCGCTGTGTCAGTGCCATGATCGATATGAATGGCTCCCACAATCGCCTCAAGCACATCCGCGCATAACGAGTCACGTGATCGTTCGTTGAATGTACGCAGATTGGCGATGTCAATGCAAATATAAGGAAACAGTCCAATTTTCTGTCCAACCCGGGCGAGCACCCGCCGGCTCACGACCTCCGATTTTATCGCTGTCATTTCTCCTTCGGATGCCTGAGGGAAGCTGCGATAGATATATTCGACGACATGGGCACTGATAATGGCATCACCCAGAAATTCGAGTGTGTCATATGAATCCTGAATTGCTGTATCAGGACAGCACGAGTGATGGGTCACGGCACGTTTGAGCAGTGATCGATCATGAAATGTAACCTGGAGCAATGCCTCTAAATCGCCAAGTTTGTCTATATCATGTGTGTCATTCATACACGGCCATTATATCATTAAAATAGTGTAAGTATAGTTCCATTCTCTTGTTATAAGATACGAACCTCTAACCTGCTTGTAAGAAGTGCAAATTGCGCTATAATATACGCTATAATAAAAGTAGAATATGTCCATTGAGCCCTACTCTTATTCAGATACCAGGAACGTTCTATGCCATCTTCACTTTGTTCGCATTTACCGCAGAATTTGATAAAAAGCGTGAAATGCTTTTCACGACGTTTGCTCTTTCTTGCACTATCGATGGCACTAGGCTTGTTTATGTTTTTTCTAATTACAACGCAGGCGCATACTATCTGGTCAAATCAGATCCACTGAAGGACGCGACTGCTGTTCCTGATCAGTGCGCATGTGGTTTAGCGAAGACCTGAACCCTACGTTTAGCTCGATCGTGGTGGTCAATGCATAAAATCAAAGTGTTGATAAGCAAGATGCATACGCCGTTTTGATGCTATACTTTGATCAATGTCACATTAACGAGGTCAGGATTTTTTCATGAATATCAATTACGTCATGCGACTCTATCAATCACTGACTGCTAACAGTATAAAACGTGGTAAAGAGTCTTTCTATTCTCTTGCGTTGGCTTTCTGCCTGCTTGCTATTCTGTGCTCGTCCTGTGATAGTTCTAATACAACCGATACTACGCCACAGAATCCTCCTCAGCAGCGCGTTAATGGTTTTGGAACAGCACAGAATCATGTCCACTCTTTTTTATCATTTCCCTCTAATGTACTGGTTCTAGCCACCCACTATGGCCTATTTCGTTCCACTGATGGTGGTGCCAGTTGGAAAGTCACCGCCGCCGGACCTGGTCAGCTAATGGATGGCATGATGACATTTTCGCTGGTGAGTAGCACGCTGAACCCACAACGTTTATATGTGCTGACTCAGCCCTCAGTCAATAATCCTAAAGGCATCCAGGCACTCTATACCAGCGCCGATCAGGGTGTTACCTGGCAGATGGGCGTGAAGACGGCGGATATCGGCGCTATGTATTTTGTTGCGGCAGGCAACGATTCTGTTGACGAGGTCTATACGTACGTAACGAGTGAAGGTGCTCAAGGCTTTAAAGTGAGCAAAGATAATGGCAAACACTTTACTTCTCCTGGCTCCCTTCCCTTTGGACGTATCCTGGGTATGTTAGCCGTCCCTGGGTCTCCAGGAACGCTCCTTGTCTATAGCAATGATGGAGTAGCACGCAGTGAGGATGGTGGCGCGCATTGGTCTATGGTGCAGGGTGTGGATGGCGCGGTCTACGGTATGACAACGTCTGGCCCCAATCGCCCAATCTATGCTTCAGGTGATGCTGGGATCTATTCATCGCAGGATGGCGGCAAATCTTTTAAGCTAGTCTATACCGCCGCACGTTATGGTGCTTTGATAACTTCACCTGTCCAACCTCAAGAGATCTATGGCAAGACTGGACGCTTGATTTACAAGAGTACTGATGGTGGACATACCTGGAAGGCTCTGCCACAAATTAAAGGCAACCTTGAAAGTCTGACGCCAGATTCCAGCGATGTATCGCGACTCTACCTGGCCCTTTCGTATCCTACTGAGGTGTATCGTTATGATCAAGGGCATTCAACGTGGGTTTCGCTCACTCCGAAGGCGTAATTGAGGAACAGATAGGAGTACTTTGTAATGTCTTTGCGCGTGTATCATCGCTCTACTATGCTCTTTTTTCTTTTTACTCTGCTATTCCTGTTTGCTGCGCTTCTATCTTCGCCTATTGCCCATGCCGATGGCGGAGCCCCCAACCTGGCTTATGTCTCGGGAACTCCTAAGGGTGTAAGCGTTGTCGATGTGCAACAACAAAAAGTGACAGGGACTATCTCTGTTCCTGGCGATCCGCACTCCGTTTCATTGAGCCTGGATGGTCGCTTCTTATATGTGACCCAGCCACAGTTGAATAAAGTCTCAATTATTGCTGCAAAAACCGGTGCGACGATCTGCTCAGCGAATGTACCTGGTGAACCAACACTACTGGTTTTTGACTCAAACGTGAACGCGCTCTATGCTGGTGGCGGGAAAGCATCGAGTGTAACAGTACTCGACGCGACTAACTGTAAAATTAAACGCATTATACAGACCTCCGGACCCGTCCAGGGGCTGGCTTTTGCTGCGGTTGGCACCTCGGTCTCTGGCGGCAAAGGTGATCAACTCTGGGTGGCCAATCCCTCTTCCGTCAGCATTTTTGATGATATCAGCGGTAAAATGTTGGGTGACGTTCCCGTGCCGGCGGGACCACGCTACCTCTCTATTCCACCTGGCGCTACCGTCTATGCCGCGACCACAAAGGGAACTGTGGTCGCCATCGATCTTAACGCACCCTATACGGTTACTCCGCTGATCTCTGACGGCGACTATGGTCCAATGGACTACGATGCAACCACGGGCGAGGTCTATGTACCGGATCAAAAGAATGATCAGTTTGTGGTCCTGACCCCTATGAATGCTGGTTTCAAGGTCCCTAAAGAGCCAAACCGCGTCATAAAGGTTGACGCCCGCCCTTCGTCGATCGCCATCACAAATGACGGCCAGCTCGGCTTCGGTGCGCTCGCTAATGGCTCGGTTGCTCTCTACGATATTCCCGCTCGCCAGCTGATCACTACTATCCAGACGGGTGGTTCGCCTCGCTTCATCATCTCTGGCATCTATCCTCCAACATTCGGAACAACTCCTCAGCAGGCTACGTTATTTGAGCAGGCTGCGAATATCGCTGGCTATCTCATCGTTGTGGCTCTTCTGATTGTGCCGATCATTCTATTCCGCCATTATGCTAAAAGGCCTGATCCTGGCGCATGAGCTTGGACATCACGTGCACCGCGACATCTGGAAACTGATCGCTAGCCAGACGATTCTGACCCTCGTTGGCCTCTTTCTCGCAAACCTGGTCTTGCACTGGACTATCGATCAGCAGCACTACTATCGCGCCCTCACCGATCCGGCCACGCTTCCCTTCTTCTTTCTGCTCATAGGCATCTTCAGTTTCCTGATCATGCCCATCAGCAATGGATATACGCGTTCCGTCGAGTACCAAGCGGATGAATACGCCTTGCAATCGACCGGAAAGGTAGAAGCTTTCAAGAGCGCGATGAGGCGGCTGGCCAATCAAAATCTATCCGAGATCGAGCCAGCGCCTCTTGTCGAGTTTCTCTTTCACTCGCACCCATCGATCAAGAAGCGCCTTCAGCACGCCGATGATTTCAGGACGCGCCCAGGTTACGCGGTCAATGCATCCTTGAGGGCGGAGAGCTGAGCGGCCACCTCATCAATGGACCCTTCGGGCAGGCCAATTAATGGCTCATCGACGCCCGCAGCGGCCCATTGATCCAGTTTCGCCACGAACTCACGCGGTGTCCCGATAATGGTCGTGGCGTCTAGCAGCCGTGGACTTACCGCCTCAAGCGCGGACTTCATGCCCTCCTGCCAGCCATCGATCACCGCCTGCCCGTCCTCGCCATAGCC
>CAXTXB010000189.1:0-9489 GCA_964247965.1 uncultured Dictyobacter sp.
AAGTAAATTAGCTACTGCAAAGCTCGTTTATCCTTTACCGTCTTAAGTTCACTCATCAAACAAATGGCAAGCGTGGATGTGACTGCAAACGTCAATTGATGATATGCGTGAATTATCTCCTGGTTCCATTTCGCACATTACGTCTATGCTTGCCAGCTTATCAATAGAAAGGAGGATAAGATGACGCCCTCAACATTGATAGCTGGAGCTCTGAGTGGATTACTGTTAGGTGGTCTCTACGCGGTAACCGCCTTAGGACTATCCATGGTATTTGGTGTGATGCGCCTTGTGAACGTTGTGCATGGCGAGCTTCTCTTACTGGCCGCCTACCTGAATTTTTCTATTTCAAGTGCGTTTGGAATTGATCCACTGGTCGTGGCGATCTTACTTATCCCTGTTATGTTCCTGATTGGGTATCCTCTCCAGCAGTGGGTCTTTAATCCACTGATGTCACGTGGAGACGAACCACCTCTTCTGGCAGCTTTTGGACTATCGATTATCTTGCAAAATGTGCTCCTGTTGATCTGGAAGGCGGATACGCGTACACTCACTGCAAGTTACTCAGAACAAGGTGTACAGCTCTTTGGTATACGCGTCTCACTGCTCTACGTGATTGCATTTGTTCTTGCTATTGTGCTTATTGCTGGAATGCAACTTTTTGTTAGTCGTAGTTATATAGGCAAAGCCATACGAGCGGCGGCACAGGATGCTAGCACGGCACAGGTTATGGGCATCAATCCTAAGACCATTTATGCACTTACCTACGCTATAGGTGCGGCAACTGCAGCCCTTGGCGGTACGCTTATTGGCATGACATTTTCGTTCGTTCCTACAAGTGGCTTGACGTGGTTGCTCAAAGGCTTTGTCGTCGTCGTACTTGGTGGCATGGGCAGTATTTCTGGCATGCTGGCGGGAGGACTCCTGCTTGGAGTTGCTGAGGGGGTGGGAGGAGCTATCGCGGGCACTGGCTACCGTGACATGATCGGATTCCTTATCTTTATTATTGTTCTGGTCCTACGACCTCGGGGGCTGTTTGGACGCATAGGTGCGTAAGAAGGAGCGAGCCACATGGACTTGCTACACTGGCCGGGGACCAGGCCACAAAAGACGGATAGACCAGGGCAAACAATGATGAACAGGATGCACTGGGTAGGCTGGCTCATCGGTGGATTAATAGGACTGGGTCTACTCATTTTCCCTTTCGTAGCTGACCCGTATCCCGTCTCGCTTGCATATACATTGTTCATCTACATCGCCCTGGCCCAAAGCTGGAACCTGGTCGGCGGTTATACTGGTCTCGTTTCGCTTGGGCAGGCGGCATTCTTCGGGCTTGGTGCCTATACAGCGGCAATATTATTGACCCAATCGGGCCTCCCATTTTTTCTGGCTGCTCTTGCCAGTGGACTGATAGCAACTGGGTTCGCAGCAGCGATCTCGATCCCAGTATTCCGCTTTCGCGGTATCTACTTTGCTATTGGCACTCTTATATTAGCTGAAGCTTTGCGCATCTGGATGATCAACTGGAGCCTGACAGGAGGGGCGCAGGGAATTAATCTACCCCTGGCTAGCGCACCTGATCCAATCGTGTTCTACTATGTTGGGCTAGCTCTTGCTGCGGGAGCGACAGGATGCATCGCCCTCATTCTACGTACTAAGCTAGGCATCGGGTTACGAGCTATTCGCGACAATGAAGACGCAGCGCAAAATATGGGGGTGAACACCTTCCGCGTAAAACTCTATGCTTTCGCCATTAGCGCTTTCATCGCTGGATTAGCCGGAGGTATTCATGCTGTCTATCTTGGCACCATTGAGCCCTACTCCATCTTTTCCATTAATTGGACGATTACAGCAGTAAATACCGTCATTATCGGTGGCACGGGAACACTTTTTGGCCCTATTGTTGGCGCGCTCTTCTCAACGCTTCTCGCAGAGGCTCTCAAAGACTACGAAAATGTCCACCTGATTATCACGGGCTTGATTTTGATCCTCGTTATCCGCTTCCTTCCACAAGGGATCTGGGGGCACCTACGCAATCGTATAGCGCTGCTACAATTTGCTAAAAGCAGATCGTGAAAGAGAAACGGTTATGTTATTAGAACTTGAGGGTGTAAGCAAAAGTTTTGGGGCCGTAACCGCCGTAGATAATCTCTCTTGCACCATCGCGGAGGGCGAGGTGCTGGGCATCATGGGTCCTAATGGCGCGGGTAAGACAACATTGCTTAACCTGATTATGGGAGCAATTCCCCTCAATAAAGGAACCATTCGCTTTGATGGTGAGCAGATTAATGGGATGTCGGTGAGCACCATTTGCCACCGTGGTATCGGACGCACATACCAGATCCCCAAGCCATTCAAGGGTATGAGCGTGCTAGAAAATCTGCTGGTGGGGGAGTTGTACGGAGGGAAACGCCAGGAGATGAAGGTGGCGCGGCAGCAGGCTCAGGAAGTGTTAGAACGCGTCGGCTTAGCCTCTAAGCGTGATACGCCGGCAGACTCGCTCGGGCTGCTCGAACTTAAACGCCTTGAGTTAGCGCGAGCTTTGTCCTTGCAGCCTCGCTTGCTTTTGCTCGATGAGATCGCAGGCGGACTGGTTGAAAGTGAGGTCGAGGTTCTTAATGCCATCCTGGCTGATCTAAAGCGTTCGGGTCAGAGCATGCTGATTATCGAGCACTTGCTCAGCGTCCTGTTCAGTCTCTCTGACCGTATCCTGGTACTGGACTTTGGCAAACGACTTGCAGAAGGTGCGCCCGACAATGTCATACACAATCCTCTTGTGATCGAAGCATACCTGGGTACAAAACACTCGCAAGATGCCGTCCCGGCAGTAAAGCAACCTCAGGGGTCTCAAGGGGCTCTCACCATCACAGACAAAATAGAGGAAGAGCAATCATCATTGTTACATATGTCGCATGTAAGTGCAGGCTATGGAGAGTTCCAGGCACTGTTCGACGTTTCATTAGACATTCGGGCACAGGAGATTGTAGCGCTGATAGGGCTGAATGGTGCTGGCAAAACAACACTTATTCGTGCCCTTACAAAAAGGTTACCGCTCAAAGAGGGGAATATTATTTTCAAAGGCAAGAACATTGTCCATGCACAGCCCCACGAAATTGCTGATCTTGGCATTGCACAATGTATTGAGGGGCGCAAGATATTCCCCGAATTGACGGTGCTCGAAAACCTCGAATTAGGTGCCTACTGTAAACATGCACGTGCGAAGCAACGCGAGACGCTCAAACAGGTGTACGATCTGTTCCCTATCCTGGCAGAACGTCGCAGCCAGCTTGGCAGCACGCTCTCCGGAGGTCAGCAGCAAATGCTTGCGATCGGACGCGCCCTGATGGCCCGACCAGAACTGATTATCTTCGACGAGATCTCGCTGGGGCTGGCACCGATCATTATCAACGAACTATACATAGCCATCGGCGAGATCAATCGACAAGGCATGACCATCCTATTAGTCGAACAGAGCGTCCAACGCAGCCTTGGCATTGCTCAGCGCGCCTATGTTATCGAACACGGACATATTGTGCTCTCGGGCACCGCCGAGTCTCTTCGAGAAAATGCCGAGTTCAGGCGGGCCTATTTCGGATTGTAGTAGCTTCTTAATGATATCGATAGATATAAATGCTGTATAAGATGCATAAAGCGAAAGGCATAATCAATCTATACAGGCTACATATTTTGCAGTAGTTGCTGCTACCCAACCCATCATTCAAAAAGCTATCTATAGCCCAAATCAGCTTTTTCTTGACATAAATATAATTTTCATGTTAAGGTCAGCTAAACCTACTTTAGGTTAAAGATTCTGTAAATCAGAATACTTGCATTCAGTGATTTTCTTTTCTCACTATGGTGCACTACGTTATCGAAGAATAATCTGAGGTACATAAAGAACTATGAAGTACAGGCGGATGTCTCAACCAGCTATCATCCTGTCGATCTTATCGATATTGCTTTTTCTCTCTGCCTGCGAGGGAACCACTAGCATAAATCAGGGTGCTCCAAAGGAGATCCTGCTAGGCGCATCGATTCCTAAAAGTGGAGCAATTGCAGCTTTTGGCCTCTATGAGGAATGGGGCTACACGACAGCGATTAATGAAGTGAATCAGGCAGGTGGACTTTATCTTTCCCAGTTTCACACGAAAGTTCCGGTACGGCTCATTACCTATGATGACGAAAGCCGCCCAGAACAAGTTGTGGCCAATACCCAACGTCTGATCCTGCAGGACAAAGTGAGTGCCTTACTTGGTTCCGCTACCCCGCCATTGGTCTTACCAGGTGCGGATGTCGCTGAGCGCAAACAGATTCCGATGGTGACTGGCATTGCACCGATACGAGCCTTCCTGGCTGCTCGCCCAAAGTGGAACTACGCCTGGGATGTCTTCTTCGATGAACTAGATATGACGAATCAGCAGTTTCTGACCATGAACACAGTGAGCTCGAATCACAAGGTTGCCCTCTTTACCGACAATGAACAAGACGGTGTCGTTATGGGCAGCCTATGGGAAAAGAATGCGGTGAAGTACGGCTACAATGTCGTTTACCACGCGAGTTTCCCGGTCGGAACCACAGATTATGGCGATCTGATTCGTCGCGCACAAGCGTCTCAGGCACAGATTGTGATCGCTCAAATGGTAACTCCGGATGCCATTGCCCTATGGCAACAGATACAAACTTTGAACTATCACCCAACGGCCGCGTTCCTGGAAAAAGGGGCTGAGCCTACAGAGTGGACATCCGCTTTACACCAGGTGGCTCAGGGGGTTATGGTTACAGGATACTGGTACCCTACACTTCCCTATCCAGGAGCCAGAGACCTGCGTCAGCATTTCGAGCTCGATACCGGACTGACGTACAGCCAGCATATAGCTGATACCTATGCATCAGCTCAGATTCTTATGGATGCCATCGTACGTGCAGGTAGGCTCGATGCGAAGGCTATCAATACGGCTATTGGGCAGACAAATAAAACATATGTGGTCGGCCCCGTCAACTTTGCAAAGGGACCAGGTGGGCATACGTCAGCACTTCCCACTTTCATGGTGCAGTGGCAGCACGGACAAACACAGATTGTTTACCCTGCCCGTCTGGCAACTGCAAAACTTGTTTATCCCCTGTCTTAATATCCTGAAAGAATAAAGAAGGACACTACGGGACATGTTTAGAGCTTTTAGCAATATACCTATATTTCGTCGCCTCGCAATTGCGTTCGTCATTACTGCGCTCGTGCCCACCCTTGTTATCCTGCTACAGGCGAACTTCTCCCTACAATCAAGTGAGCTGCGTAGTCAGTCCGTCCACAAAAGCTTCGATGCTCAGAATACAGCGACACGGGAACAAATAAATTTACAGCAGATGAATTCACTCCTTCAGGCACGCTTCGCTCAGGTTTTTGCACAAGGCAGCCTCTTCCTCGAAGGTGACCCCTCCTCAGGAAAATTGACAGAAAACGATGTGAATGCTCTTGAAACTGAATTTACGCACACGTTGGTCAGCTATCGAATGAACTACGAGCTCGCTACTTCCCCTTCTATGAGCGACATTCGAGGAGTTCTGATGAGCGATGCCCCTGACAAAGGTCAGCAGGTGATCACAGAGCAACATCTCGCTCTCGATTCAGTGGCTCGTTCAAATTGGCCTACCTACCAAACACTTCTTCATAAAGTCTTAAAAGACCTCGAAACAAATACCTTCTATCAGACAGCATATGCCGACTTTTATCAGGCCGACCTGGGTTTCCTTGAGCTAAAAAATCGCTGGCAGCAGGTCGTAGACACGGCGACGATAATGGGTACGACAGTAACACAGGTTGGACCTTCACTCACCAATCCCCTTATCGGCTATGCCATTGTTGCCTTACTTTTTACGCTCTTCGTCATTATTGCCGCCGGATTCCTGATCAATTTTACTATTATCAGTCCTCTTAACCAATTGGTCGCATTAACCCGTCGCGTCGCACGAGGAGAAACTGGAGCACGAGCAGATCTGCCGGGGCGCGATGAAATCTCACTCGTAGCAACTTCCATGAATGGTATGTTAGATGTTACCAGCAACCTGATGCAAGAATCGCAGAATCGCCACACGGATCTCCAGGTAAACATAGGAAAGCTAATCCAGGAAGTCAACGGCATCGGTGAAGGTGATCTGCGGATAGAGGCGGAAGTTACACCGAACGAATTAGGCCGGCTCGCACAATTCTTCAACTTGACTGCCGGGCAACTGAACAATCTGGTGGTAAATGTGAAAACCTTAGCACGAGGAGTTCAGAACGCAACGTCACAAACATTCGGACTCATGGAACAACTGGTGGATAACGCTGATACTCAGATGCAGCATATTGTAGAAGTCACCAGGGAAGCTGGAAATGTGTCAACCTTGAGCAGCCAGATTGCAGAACGCACCCACGTCTTGTCCAACGTAGCCAACGAGGCTCGCTTGGTTGCTCAGAAGGGACGCACTGCAGTGCAACAAACGGTTGATGAGATGGCTCATATCAACAACAATGTCCATGCAACTACCGAGAAATTTGTGATGCTGAACGAACGTTCGCGTGAAATCGACACTATTGTAGATGTGATGGCTGGTATCGCTCAACAAACTAATCGTCTGGCGCTCGACGCATCCATTCAAGCGGCGATAGCAGGTGATCAAGGGAAAGGCTTTGGGGCCGTTGCACTTGATATTCGACGCCTCGCTGAGCGTTCAAAAGAACAGATGGTAAGAATTGGGCACATTGTGGATAGCGTCATTGACGATATTAATACGGCGAAGCGCTCTATCCAGGAGACTGAGCAAGAAGTCATAACAGGTACAACTTTGACGCGAGAAGTGGGCAACGCTCTTGAATCGATTTTTGCTGTGGTCGAGCGCCAGGCTCACGAGATAGAATTAACAAACCAGGCAGCACTGCAACAATTTCACTCCTCTCAGAGTGTTGAGCAAATTATGCAACAGGTCACGAACTCAATGGAGCAGGGAAGTAATAGTACACATCAAGCAATGCAGCAAATAAAAAATCTGGCGCAGATTGCAGGCCGATTGCTTATATCGGTAGAAGTCTTCAAGCTTAGAGAGGACCATTCTACACCTATTATGATCTCTGAGGGCAGTCCTGCCATAACACAAACAAACCGGGGACTAGGCTTTCCACAACAAGTAAATTTGAGTAGAGACCTGAACGGGAACTATGCACTTCCTCCTTCAAACAGGAACGCTTAGTCTAAGCAAAGCTTTCGTTACAATGCTTTCGGTATCTGTTGACGCTCTCCTTTACAGACTTTTTACAGCTTTCAGCATGTTTTTTGATGTCTATAAACTATCATAGCTTTTAATAGACATTGGTCTACAAGAGAAATAGGGCAACCACACGTTTCTCATGGAGAATTAATACTATGCTGATAAAATAAAAACACGCTATGCTGCATCCTATGGCGATCGCAAGAAATAGCAAGATTATATACATGAGTTCATCAGCCTATAAAGCCTGGACATGATCTCAGTTCTGTAAAAAGCTTCTGTAAGGAAAACTACGCTTCAGAATATCTCGAAAGGTTCATTCACAGTGAAGAAATTCATTGTCGCCGTCCTCGTTGTGGGGAGCTTCATTTTCTATAGCCTTCTTTATAATCATTCAAATCCTGTGGCACTTCCAAATAATGGGGCAAGTTCTTCAGCAGGCTCCTCTTCGCGTCCTTCCCCAACCGCAAGTACGGCACCCGCCGCGGGTACAACGCCTCCCGTAGGTACGACACCTACCTCAAGTGCATCAAGTGCTCCTGGTGCGCTTTATAAGGATGGTTCATATACTGGAAGCGTTGCGGACGCGCAATGGGGCAACTTACAAGTACAAGCAATTATTCAAAACGGCAAAATAAAGGACGTGCAGTTTTTACAGGCTCCTAATGATCGCAATCGTTCAATAAGTATTAATGCGTATGCTGATCCACAGCTTGCCAGCGAGGCGATTCAGGCGCAGAGCGCGCAGGTTGATATCGTAACTGGAGCAACTGATTCGAGTGATGCGTTTATACAATCGCTCTCAGATGCCCTTGCGCAGGCAAAAGCGTAGCCATGAAACAGACACGTCTGCTTATGGGAATGCCCATTACCATCGAAGTAGGAGATGCTACTATCACACAAGAGGAGATAGATAGGGTGTTTGCCTATTTTTCCTCTATTGATGAGACCTTTAGCACCTACAAGGCTACAAGTGAGATCTCAAAAATAAATCGAGGCGAGCTTCCTGCTACAGGATACAGCCGGGAGATGCAAGCTGTCCTGGCTTTAAGCGAGCAAACAAAAAAAGAGACGTATGGCTACTTCGATATTCAACGGAACGCTATGTATGATCCTTCAGGAATCGTTAAAGGCTGGGCTATTCAAAACGCTGCAGGTATGTTGAAGGCTCAAGGATATTCCAATTTTTATATTGATGCAGGTGGGGATATTCAGGTATCCGGATACAAAGATGGCAAGATGTGGAGAGTTGGTATTCGGAATCCATTTAATCGCTATGAGCACGTGAAGGTCCTTGAGCTTACTAATCAAGGTGTTGCGACTTCCGGCACAGCCATTCGGGGCCAGCACATCTATGATCCATATAACCCCACTACGCCATTGCAAGATGTCGTCAGCATCACGGTTATCGGCCCCAATATCTATGAGGCCGACCGCTTTGCCACTGCGGCGTTCGCGATGGGGAAAAAGGGGATTCAATTTATTGAAAAACTGGCTGGCTTTGAAGGCTATATGATCGATGCTCAGGCGAGGGCGACGTTTACCAGTTGATTCGAAAGCTATGTACTTCGACGATGATTGCAAAAATAGATTATATATTAGATCGTACGACGATGTATCGGCTGATACTCTATGTGCTGTTTGGATTGATCGGCATAGCGGGCGTCCTGGCGTACTTTAAGCTCCTTGCCTTTTCTCCTCTGGCACTATTGGCTTCGACTACGTTCCTGGTGCTTATGTGTTGGGCGATGAATACGATCTTTGGATATGTCTTTGAAGTACCGACTAACATTGAATCAGCGACTATTACTGCCCTGATTCTGGCACTTATCATTGACCCGGCACAATCGGCGAACGCTTTTCAGTTTCTTGGCTGGGCGGCGATCCTGGCGATGGCCTCGAAATATGTGCTTGCCCTTAACAAAAAACATATCTTTAATCCTGCGGCGATTGCGGTGGTCATCACCTCTTTTACTCTTGGTGAGTCTGCGAGCTGGTGGGTGGGTACTGTCAGCATGCTGCCGTTTGTGCTGCTTGGAGGATTGCTGATTGTCCGAAAGGTGCGCATGGAAGATGTATTGTGGAGTTTTTGTGCGGCTGCACTCGTTTTTGCTTGCATTATTACTGTTGTACAGGGAAAAGTAGTCTCTACTGAATTGTATCAATTGCTCGTTCAGTCTCCACTGTTTTTCTTTGCCTTCATTATGCTAACCGAGCCGCTTACGGCCCCACCCACAAAAAATTTGAGGA
>CAXTXB010000190.1:0-5967 GCA_964247965.1 uncultured Dictyobacter sp.
GTTGTGCGACATCGAGCCGGAGTTGTTTGGACAACGCGCTTTTCTCCCGTACTTCAGTAGCTCTCGATCTGTGCGCACTGCCCACTAGGCAGTTGCTGGGACTTTAGGCTATAATACACCGATGTGAAGAAAAACGCAACGTTGTGTGATTTCTTTCGTTGCAATCTTCTCACTTACCTACAAATTATACCGATGTACCTGAGTATACTCTTTCAAATCTTAGCACGCAAGATATTTAGCCTGCGGTACTAGCATGGTCCTTCAGGAGATGCATAGCAGTATGATATCCAGTATTCAGCAAAAGCTCCTCCATCACATCGATGAGCATTTTTTGTCCTATACCAAGCATTGGCAAGATCTTTATACTCAACTTTATACGCTCACTCTACCAGAAATGCAAGAGTGTGTGATGACCAGGTTGCGACATTCTGGCATGTCCGTCCAATTCCTGGCAAGCGATCGACCACTTTTTTATGCTGAATTGCAGGTTGGAGCAGAGCAGACGCTCCTCTTTTATATAGATTTACCTGATCTGCTTCCCGCTATGGCTGCATCCTCTATCGCTACGGCTCTTATCTCTTATCAGTCTGCACTCGATACATGTTTCCTTGTCCTTGATTCTCCTCCAGCCAATATCAAGTTGGTATTTGATGGATGGGGCATACAACAAGATCCTGGCAACGTTATGTATGATAGGACGAATTATAGCAGCTTACTCTACGCCGACAGGTGCATCTTGTATGTATCAGAGCAAAAACCATTTACTGCAGATGCCCTTCCACTCCTTGCTCTAGGTACAAAGGGATCTCTTCGTGTAGAGCTAACGGTTCAGGCCGCTAGCACACTCATAGAGGCTCGATATGGAGCTATCGCTCCAAACGCAGTATGGCAGTTGTTATGGGCTTTAGCTACGGTAAAAGACAGGCGCGAAGATATTCTCATCGAAGGGTTTTATGATGCGTTACTGCCAATAGAGGATGATGTCATCGAAGCTTTAACCCATCTGGTTGATAACTTTCCATCACTTTCTAGCCATTGGGGACTTCAGGAGCCATTCTTAGGGCTGCAGGGTTTGCAGCAATATTGTGCTTATTTTCTTACGCCGGCCTGCACCATTACCTCTATCCAGGGCGGACAGCCAATAAAAGATTATGAAGCCTTTATTCCAAAAACAGCCAGCGCACAACTTGATTTTCAGCTGGTCCCTGGACAAGATCCGATTGATATATACGCTAGACTTCAAAATCACCTGCTTAACCAGAACCACACAGATGTACAAACACGGTTACTGGGTGCAGTTCGACCAACGTATACACCATTATCAGATCCTTTTGTCAGATTCGTTATCCAGGCAACTACCAGCGCTTATGGTCAACCACCACAGATACTTCCTCTCATCTCTCCACATCTATTACAAAATAGTAAGCTTCCAACCGTAATCATTCCACTTTCTTTTAGTGTCCCCAAACCCTCAGAGCTTTTCACCAGAGCTCGTACAGAGAGCCTTATGAAGTATATTAAACAGCAAACCCTCATCATGGCTAAAGGAGCAAATGAAATCCACTGAAAAATACATCGCAGAGAGTTCAAACATGTAGTCACTCTTTTTAATAGAGAGAAAACCATCTTCTGCCAATAGTGCCATTTACCTATACCATTTATAGTTTCCAGAGTATACTGGGAGGTGTGCCCGGCACACAATACAAGCACGCAGCGGCAACAGTTCGTGCAGCAACATTTGCATTGAAAGCCTGATGAGGAGAACACAACGAGTATGCATATAGGCATTAACGCACAGTTGTTATCCTACGGTCAGAACTATCGTAATGGTGGAGTCAGCCGTTATATACGTTATCTACTAACTCAACTTGCAAAGCAACCTGGAGAGCACAATTATACAGTTTTTGTGAATGGACAAGATGTCATTGAACAGCTTGCCTCGCATCCCCAGATTACCTATATTTCTGCACCATGGCCTCAGTCACGGCCAGCAGTGCGCGTGGCCTGGGAACAACTTACGCTGCCAGCATTGATACGTCAGAAGCATATCGATGTTTTACATTCGCCCGTCAATGTACTTCCAGAACAGATGCCAGGGACTTGTTCGACCATCGTAACACTTCACGATCTAGCGTTTTTGCGCTTCCCCGCAGTTTTAACACCGGCGAAGCGTATCTACCATCGCACATTTACTATTCGTAGCCTGCGCCGCGCAACAATGATTATTACCGTTTCTGATAGCACTCAACACGATGCACACGAACTCGTGGGTATTCCTTTTGAGCGCATGAGAACCGTCTATACATGTATCGATAAGCGCTTCTCAAACGTCTCTATACAAGAAAAGCTACGTCTGTTTAAAGAGCAGCATGAGTTGACAGAGGGTTTCATCTTGTATCTGGGAACTCTCGAACCACGTAAGAATATTGATACACTAATTGATGCTTACGCTCTTTTGCGTCAGATGCATGGAGTGCGAGAAAAATTAGTACTGGCTGGCGGTAAAGGCTGGCTCTATGAGACGATCTTTGAAAAAGTAAAACAACTAGGTTTAGAAACAGAGGTGGTCTTTCCTGGCTTTGTTCCAGACAGCGACCAGGTGCTCTGGTACCAGGCGGCTTCTGCTTTTGCCTATCCATCCCTCTACGAAGGCTTTGGCATCCCGGTTGCAGAGGCGCTGGCATGTGGCACTCCAGTTGTTACTTCAAATGTATCCAGTTTGCCAGAGGCAGGGGCAAACCTCGCCCTCTGTGTCGATCCTTATGACATCTCTGCTTTAGCTGAAGCACTTTATCAAACATTAACCGACGACGCTCTGCGTAAACACTGTCAGGCGATGGCACCTACCATTGCACAGCAATTTTCTGCTCAGGCAATGGTCGAGAAAACTATTGCAGTCTACGAGCAAGCGGCCTCGTTTCGCTCGCAACAACGTATTGTGTTAGATCGATAGTATAGAGATAGTAAGAAGAAATGGCTCGAATTGTAAATAGCGGTGAAGTATCACCGGCACCAAAAATAAATACAGGAACGACGCAGGAGATGATTGGTGGAGCGACAGGGCCTATCACGAAGGTTATCTCTGAGCGGCGTTCGCATCGTCGTCAATGGCGCGTTGCCGAATGCATTATTATGGTTATCCTGGATGCGTTCCTTTTGTATGTGGCTTTCCATTTAGCCTATAAACTACGATATGATATCATCCCATATACGCCTATTCGACATATCATAGACCTGCTCAGAAGCAACTTTATCGGTGGAAGAGATGCGATTCCACCAAGAAAAGCAATTGATGTACAATTTGCGCTATTAGAAATATGTGTCGTCACTGGACTCCTTATCATCTTTGCCACACGCAGGCTCTACAACTTCCGTTTAACTGGGAGTTGGTTTCGCCAGGTGTGGGCAATTGTTGTGGCCACAACAATTGGCATGGGCGTTTTAATCACTTACTTTTTCTTTTTTCAAAATCCTCACCAGATGGCACCTATCGCCATCAATTCGCCCAATTCTCGCATCCTTGTTCCTTTCATCTGGGTGGCCACCATTTTAGTATTAAGTATAGGTCGCCTGATCGTTTCAGGAGTGATGGGCATGCTTCACCGTATGGGGCTCGGCGAGACAAGAGTTCTGGTTGTGGGCTCCGGGCGGCTTGGGAAGATGGTGATGCAGTGTATTGCTGCAAGTCCTGATCTAGGCTATTCGATTGTGGGTTTCCTCCACGATCTTAATGAGCCTCCCGGTGACTTCGGCCGCTTCAAAATGTTGGGTACTATCAATGATATCGGCATGGCTATTCGTTCCATGCATGTGGATGAGGTTATCATCGCACTTCCCTCGAATATGCATCAACACGCTATTCGCAGCGTGAAGTTGTGTGAGCGGCTCGGCGCTTCCTTCAAACTGATCCCTGACTTATATGAAATGAATCTTTCTCGTATTGATATGGAAGCCATCGAGGGTATTCCATTGATTGGTATTAAACAAATTTCTCTCAATAAGGCACAACGCTTTATTACACGTCTTGTCGATATATGCGTTTCTGCAGGTGTCTTGCTTATAGGGCTACCGGTATGGCTCTGCATTGCACTTGTTATACACTTTACGTCGGAAGGGCCAATTATATTCAAACAGACACGTGTTGGTCTGAATGGCGAGTACTTTTCTATGTACAAGTTCCGTTCAATGTATAAGGACGCTGATCAGCGGGTTGCCCAGCTCCAGGCTCAAAATGAGGCACAGGGGCCTTTATTCAAGATGAAAGAGGACCCGCGTATCACTCCTGTGGGAAAATTCATTCGCCGTACGAGTCTGGATGAGGTTATGCAGTTCGTTAATATACTCAGAGGAGATATGAGCCTTGTGGGGCCACGGCCACCACTACCTCGCGAAGTGGCTCTTTATGAAGAATGGCAGAAAGGCCGCCTGGCTATCAAACCTGGCTTGACCGGCCTCTGGCAAGTGCGTGGCAGAAGCGATATTAGCTTTGACGAAGGCGTTTTGATGGATCTTTACTATATCGAGAACTGGTCTTTGCGTTTGTATATCCAGATTTTATTGCGCACAATTCCAGCAGTTTTATTCAGTCGAGGAGCATATTAAGCGCATGAAAGTTGCATTGGTGCATGACTATTTAAATCAAATGGGGGGAGCTGAGCGGGTTGTAATGGCTTTTCATGAAATATTCCCTGATGCCCCTGTCTATACTTCTATTTATGATCCTCAACGCGTCGATCCTGTATTCCAAACAATGGATATAAGAACATCTTTTATGCAAAAATTACCGTTGGTGACGAAACATCATCAACCTTACCTGCCTCTCTATCCATTTGCAATGGAGAATCTTGACCTTCGGGGTTATGATCTGGTTTTGAGCAGTTCAAGCGCATTTGGGAAGGGTGTGATTACCAGGCCAGAGACTCTACACATTTGTTACTGCCATACACCAATGCGCTGGTGCTGGAATTATGATGAATATGTGGAGCGGGAACATTTAGGCAAGGTTGCTCGTAGCGTTCTCCCTCTGATGATCACAGGATTGCGCATCTGGGACCAGACGAGTGCTATGCGTGTCGACCATTTTATTGCTAACTCTCCAGTGGTGGCGGAACGTATTCGCAAGTATTATCGACGCGAAGCGGCCTATATTCCACCGCCAGTCGATGTAAGCCGTTTCTCTTTCGATCCTCATGTTGTTCCCGATGACTATTTTCTTATCCTTAGCCGACTAGTACCCTATAAACGCATTGATCTTGCAATACAGGCCTGTAATCAACTACAATTGCCATTGGTAATTATCGGTGGAGGACGCGACCTGGATCGGTTAAAGCAAATGGCAGGTCCAACTATTCGCTTTGCGGGGAGACTCTCGGATGAAGAGGTAATCCACTATATCACACATTGCCGTGCGTTCCTGTTCCCTGGCGAAGAGGATTTTGGTATTACGCCTTTAGAAGCTCAAGCTTGCGGCCGGCCAGTTATCGCATACGGGGCAGGTGGAGCTTTGGCATCGATTATCGATGGTATCACTGGAGTGTTCTTTCAAGAGCAGACTGTCGAGAGCCTGGCGGCTGTGCTGGCAGCGTTTGATGAACGTCTCTTTGATCCCAATGTCATCCGTAGTCACGCCCTCGAATTTGATATGCCTCTCTTCCGTCGCCGCATTTTGCAATTTGTCGAAGCAAAGCTGAGCGAGGGAAAGACGGAGACGGTTTTACCTGCGAATGATATTACTCGCTAAAATACCAGGAATATCCCCAGAAAGGGTTCAAGACTGTGGAACTACGTGCATATTGGGCAATTATTAAGAGGCGCTTCTGGATTATCGCGCTCGTTGTGGGGGTGGTGGCACTCTACGTGGGGTATCAATATTACACGACCCACAGGACGGCTAACGCAGCCAGGGCATACAAATCTAGTATCACAATGAGAATTGCGCTCCAGGACAATAATCGCGCTGCCAATCAG
>CAXTXB010000190.1:6034-8472 GCA_964247965.1 uncultured Dictyobacter sp.
CTTCAGAGACGCTGGCGGACGAATTTGTTACAGGACCGCTACTCACCTCGGACGATTTTGGTATGAGGGTGAGGCAGCAGATTCAAAATGATATGGGTGTGATCACCCAACGCTTTGGACCGAATCCAGATATTGGTTCGTTACAGGACCCAACCGTTATTACAGCCGCACTTAAGCCTACACGCGCCCATACTCTGGTCACTATAGATGTTACATGGAATACGGAAGCGGGTGCCTGGGCTATTGCACATGCTGTTGGTGAGGTAAGCCAGGCGAGCGTACCACGCTATCTTGATTATGAAGTGCGTGGACAAAATGGAACGAGTAATATAAATCATCCTTTAGCGGCTGCAGAGATCATTAGCGATGCAACTCAACCTAAGATAGATCCCTCGGCTGGTGGCGGCAAAACTACTCTACTATTAGCATTACTCGCTGTTGGACTCATCATTGCTCTTGCGCTTGCCTTCCTGGTTGAATACCTCGACGATCGAATTCGTAGTACAGATGATACTGTGAGACTGCTTCAACTACCCGTCTACGGAGAGATACCCCGCCCTCCTCTCTCTAAGCAATCTAAACAACGCCAAATATCAGCATAATAGCTACCCTATCAGATATGGAATGTTGACAGTGGAAAAAAGAGCGACTATATTAACATGGTCTACTGCTGGAAAAAAGTGCGGAAGAACCGACGCTCTTGTCTCCGCCTCTTTCCGTACTTGATAGGACAAAGGAGTAATTTGTGGGCACGCCATCACAACAAGAGCCAGTCGGACTACTTACAGAATATGATGTAGAATCAGCGTATAATCTAGCCTATCAGGCTCTCTTTACAAATATTCGTTTCAATTGGACTGCCACACCTGGACGGTCGCACACCATCCTGCTTACAACTCCAGCAGCTTATACAGGTAAATCTACGACACTTGCAAACATTGCAATCACCGCCGCCCAGAATGGGTATCCTACTATTCTGGTAGACGCTGACATACACGCCACAGATCTACAACAATGCTTCGGTCTAGGGGGGCATCCTGGCTTGAGTGATTTGCTCTTGATGGAAGATGCCATTACTCCTCAGAAGATTGCTCCCCATCTACAGAAGACATTTATACCCGACCTAGTATTGCTCAGCAGAGGCTCAAAAACACAGAAAGCTCAGGATATGAGTCGGCAATTCTCATTCAAAATGCAAAATATAATTGATGGCCTGGACCAGTTGCTTAAAGGCGGCGGAGATCAGGCAGGCCTGATCATTTTTAATAGCTTACCCGTGCTTTTAAGCGTCGATGCTGCACTTATTAGTGCCTTTGTAGATCAGACGTTTCTGCTCATTGTAGCAGGAGAGACTACAAGAGCACAAGCAAGAAAAGCTCATGAACAACTAGAACGTGTCCATGCGAAAGTCGCAGGGCTCATTATGCTGAATAGTTGATAAAGATTCCATATTTACGAGAAGCATAATAACAGTGGTTAAAACTGCGTAAAATGGTGATTAAACCGATGGAAAGTGTTTTTAAGAGGTTGACGACAAGCGGAACTATCTGATAGAGTAGGCCCCGTTACAGAAAGAAGAAGTGGTTGAAAGAACCGCCTTTCCTCGGAAAAGAGGAGTAACGCGAGCAAACAGGAATTTCTTTGAGGTTCCTTGCCCGGCTGGGGCCATTCATGGAGCGGGTCTCTATATAGTGACCGGATGTTTTCACCGGAATCAATACGTTCTCACACGTTTTGAAAGGCAGAATATAGCATGCAAGGACGACAAGGACGGGGTGAAGGGCCAATGGATAGGCCGTCGGAGCCAGGGCTTCCCTCCATGAACGGGACAAGTAAGCAGCGCGCAATCCCACAACGTCCTCCTGGTATGACGCGTCTTGAAACTCCTCCTGAAATGCCTCGTGTACCACGACCACAACGTGAACAGCTACAGCCCAGCAGTCTGCGCCGCCGTTTGCTTATTCTCTGTGGCGTGCTCGCAATTGCGGCGGTAATCGCAGGCGTCATTGGATATTTCATCGGCCTGGGCTTGACAAATAGCTCTGGACCAGGGACAGTCGCCAGTGATTTTCTCCTGGCTCTCTCAAATACAGATTATAAGCAAGCCTATACAGACCTTGGCCCCGCGATTACTATTTCTACAACTCAACAACAGTTCGCCACACAAGCGGAGGCTCTGGATCGTTGCTACGGTACAGTTAAAACATATTCTGAAGTTATGGATAGTGCAGCAAATCAGAACAATATTCAGAGCTATACATACACAATCACACGCAGCAAATTAGCTCAGCCTTATCAACTGCACGTCAGACTGCAACAAAGCTCACAACCAGATGACTCAAAGTGGAAAATTATAGACTATGGCACTAACCTGGGTCCAGGCCAACCCGCTCCTGCTTGTAGTAAGTGAGGCTTGAGGCACTTCAATTACTCAAACC
>CAXTXB010000190.1:8482-9480 GCA_964247965.1 uncultured Dictyobacter sp.
GTTCAATGCCGTTGGAAAAAAGTTTTCCAACGGCATTGAACATTCGGGATGAGTCATTGAAGTGCCTCAAGCCTTTTTCTTTAACTCTCTAGATTCTAGGCGTAAAATCTCCACAGTCGATTGGATCCATATCGGTCTGGGATGTGGTAGAGGCGTCTACATTACTTCCCAGGTGAACATTAATATACCAACCACTACGCGGGACCGCTGTCACATTATCAATGGTTGTTATGGACTTCCCATCTCCCACGGCATTGACGACAACCGGGTTGAGTGGATAGACGATCTTCCCTTGACTCACACAACTTCCAATATGAATATGTGCAGCGTGCTTCGAGTTGGGCTCCAGACCTTGCATTGTGACAGTTACGGCTAATCGATTATTGGTAACTGTTAATTCTGCTAGTCCACTAGCAGCCTGATTGGGTGTGGATGCCTCGCTAAGCGTCGCCGTTGAACTGGTGGAGTTCGTCGAGTTAGAGATATCAGCACAAGAAATAGACATTGCACGCGCTGTTGTGCCCATGTCTGGACCGTTATGAACATCTACATGCCAACCTGATTCCGGGATACCCTTAGCAACATCCTTGACCTTTGTAATGGCGCTCGCGAAACCAATAGTATCCGCAGTCACATTTGATAGGGTGTAGATAGCTTTCCCAGCGTTCTTACAAGTTCCACTACTTATAAATGATGGGTGAACACTCTTCGGGTCCAGACCAGTGAGGGCAAGCCGAACAGTTAACACATGGGATGTGGGGTTCCATATCAACTCCACAGTACCAGATGGACTATGTTTAATAATCGCATTCGCAGCGTTTACAGTTGAACTTGTAGGTACCACAACATTTTCTGCTGGCTGTGAACTATTTGAACCGCAAGCAGTGAGAAGCAGCAATGTAGTACCTATAAGTAATATAGCATAGATTGACCTTTGCCTGATTAAGTACTTCCTAAGCATATTGACTCCTTTTTACATTATACTCTATCCATTACAC
>CAXTXB010000191.1:0-2934 GCA_964247965.1 uncultured Dictyobacter sp.
GACCTCTAATACTATCAAATCCGATATGGTCTTTATTTTACCACACCAATGGTCTAGACAGCGGTGATGGTTCCATCTGCATTTACCTTGACGTGGACGGTTGGCAGAGGTTGTTCCGCGGGTCCCTGCACCACGCTTCCACCTTTGGCAGGATCAAAAATTGCTCCATGGGCAGGGCAAATCAGCGTCTTTGTCGCAGGATCGTAGTTTACGCTGACACCCTCGTGAGTGCAGGCCCTCTCGTAAGCAGTAAAACTGCCATCAGGCATGTGAATGAGTAGCCCCATCTTCTTGTCAGTAGGGTTAGTAAAATCTACACTGCTATTACCCATCTGCTTTGCCGAACCTATCACAGCACCATTACTCGCTGCTGGAGCATTTTGCATGGTCATCTGTCCGTTTTTAGCAGGGGCAGGATTATTTGCTTGCTGATTGGCCGCTTGTTGGGGCTGTGCGGCGGGCTTGTTGTTGTTATTATTGCCGTTCGTCTGCTGAGCAGGTGCATTCTTCTGACTTCCTGGTTGAGCGACTGGCGTACCAACAATATGCCCAAAGTTCAGGAACAGCGCACTACCTGCGGCGGCAACACCGCCCGCAGCGATGAAGGCAAATACTTTCCGGCGCTGTATCTTGCTCGCACCCTGCGCTGACTTTTGTTTTCTTCCACGTGGAGTAGATTCAGGAGCAAGCGGCTCCGCCGTCCAGTCTACTTCGTTCGCGAGTGGTTGTCGTTTCATGCTCTCGCCCACAGGTGTGGGCACAGGGGCCACAGGTGCTTGCACTGGTTCAGACGGAGACCACCACTCATACGCTTTTACAAGATCGGATGTATCAGCATTTGTTCCTGGCATAGAGTTGTCGGCTTGTACTTTCGTAGGAGCCGTTCGGGGAACAGGCGTTGTCACGGGCTTAGCGGGAACTGGTTGAGCCAGTGGAACTATCTCCTGCGGCGCTATTGGAGGCAGGGTGGGGGGCGCTAATGCAGACAGAGACTTTAAGGCTGGCATTCGTCCTGTTACAATTGGTGGGAGAAGTTGCCAGTTGTCAGTAGTACCTGCAGCGATACGAGAAGATTGTGCAGCGGGACTCTGCATCGGCACTTTTATAGCTGGGACATGGCCCGTAACGACTGGGGGCCGCAGCTGCCAGTTACCTGCCGCGTACCCATCCTGTGGCGTATCTTGTCGGTTATGCACACGGCTCATCTCGCCAGTACTCTCCGCTGCACGTCCCGTCTGATAACTTGTAGCCCCTCTCGATGCTTGAGCAAACGCTTCACCGAGCTCTGCAACATTTTGGAATCGCTGCGCAGGGTCACGCTCAAGAGCTTGATGCACAACAGAAGAAAGGGCTACTGGCACATCAGGGGAAAGCTTGCGCAACGAAGGAATTGACTGCGTGACATGCTGCCTGGCTACTTCGAGCGGCTTCTCGCCACGAAATGGAGGTTGCCCACTCAATAACTCAAATAAGATACATGCAAGCGAATAAATGTCTGAGCGTGCATCTACTGCCTGCCCCTGCACTACCTCTGGCGCAATATATTCAGGAGCCGCAAGAAACGTGTCCGCAATGCTCAACAGATGAGTGTAGGGTTGGGCGTTCGGCTCGATTCCACGCTGCTGTAGCATATGCATAAGGCCAAATCCAGCCACTTGCATCGTGTCTTCTGTATACAGCAATACATTCGCAGGCTTCAGCGTCCCGTGAATAAATCCCTTACTATGTGCATACGCAATACCCGCTACCAACTGCTCTAAAATAGGAAGCACAAACGCATGATCACAACGACCTTTGCGTTTTAGTACGTCAGCTAGCGAACCTTGTGTCATATAAGGCGTGACAAGATAAGGATAGCTTCCATACTCTCCATATTCATAGACCGGCAGTATGTGTGGATGATTTAGCGTAGTGATGGCCGCAGCTTCCTTGCGAAAGCGCATAAGAAAAAGGTCGCGCGCATCTATTGAAAAACGCTCGGGTATAAGGTAGAGCGCAAGGGCATCTGTGCGCTGCGATGTGAGCTGCCGCGCCAGGTACACGGCATTTAATCGCCCCTTCCCCAGAAAACGTTCTAAACGGTAATTGCCTAGTACTTGCCCTACAAGCTGATCCACAGATGGTGTTTGCATCCAACGTCTCTCCCAAAGTACAAACTACACACAGCAAACGACATTTTTACTTTTTGCCTGCGTCCCTATCAATTCGACTTTATGATAGACACGTTTCGGCAGCCAGTAAATGATGACTGCATTGCATACCGCGCGTCTTTCGCACGCTGCGACTCCTTACATACACTATGATGTGTTCCAGCTCTCGGTTCGATGCAGTATATGTCAGTTTTTTGTACGCCTCGAAACTGAGTCTACACTCTGTATCAATGTGAGTCAATTTGCATTCCGTAAAGTAGGACTTGTGGTTATTAAAACGAGCATTTCTTAACCTGATCTACTCCCCACACTCCGCTCGCCATACTCTTCCACCCCCAGGCGGTTGGGTGGGAGAGAGAGGAAAACCCAACCGCCAGATGAGAGTACCCAGAGGATTGATCGAAGGAAATGGCCAAGCACGAGCCATTTAGAACTCGTCCGTCCGTGAAATTCAAATTTCACACGAACACATGTTCTATATACACAGAATACTCTACCCAGGCTGTTCTGTCAAGCCTTTTCGCGGAGAATTTTTTCTATTTCAGCTTTAATCGTACATCCATATGTACATATATAGAAGGGACGTTTTTACCCTTCAATCCGCGTTGTGACTACCTGCGATGAACATGATACAATGAAGGCAATGTGCGTTTTACGAGACCGTGAGAAACAGGCTGCTCTTCAAGAGCATGCTTGTTCCTCATCGTCATTGCTTTTCTGAAGGATGAGCTTCTATAGCTGCGCTGCGCGATAAATTTTTTTTCTGTAGTTTGCTTTTTATTCA
>CAXTXB010000191.1:2944-4594 GCA_964247965.1 uncultured Dictyobacter sp.
TTTTTTGTTTTTTTTTTTTTTCCCCCCCCTTGTTTATAAACCCCCTTTTTCAAATAAAAAGCAAACTACAGAAAAAAAGGTGTAAACTCCTGAGGCTTGCTTGATTTTTTATTTCTTCTGCTTTTTTATACAATTCAGGTGAAGCCCGAATTATGTGAAAAAATAGAAGAAATAAAAAAAGAGTATATCGAGCAGCGAAGCTGTAACATCTTTTAAAGGACTACTATTCCCTCATATTTTTACTTTACGAGCATTGTAGACAACGCTTTGTGTATGTTAAGAACTGGAGTACTATGTATGGCAGACGTTCAACCACTCCGTGGGTTGCGCTATCAAGCTGATAAGGTACATGATCTCGCCCAGGTCATTACACCGCCCTTTGATGTGATCGATAGGGATGCTCAGAGGCGCTACTACGAACGTAACCCCTATAATGTTATTCGCTTAGAGCTAGGTCAGCAGTATCCAACCGATAACACGTTGAATACTGTCTATACACGTGCGGCTGCTGAGCTCTCCGAATGGCGTCTGAATGGAATTCTGCGTCAGGAGCCGATTCCTTGCTACTATCTCTACCAGCAAATCTTTACGTATGGTGGCCTGACCTATAAACGCACAAGTTTGCTGGCACGTGTTCGCCTTGAGCCATGGGATGCCCGCGTCGTCCTGCCGCACGAGCAGATACGCAATAAAGATAAGGAAGATCGCTTGCAGCTTCTGCGCGCATGCTCAACCAATTTTAGCCCGATTATGTGTATCTATGACGATTCTCAGGGTCTTCTGCGCGGCTTGCTCTCTTCCTATGCAGCACGATCCGAGGTGGACCTTTTCGATGAAGCCGGCGGTGAGCATCGCCTTGAGCCAATCGTTGACCCCGCCCATATAGCCCGGATTCAGGATTTCTTCACATCGCGTCAACTTTATATAGCCGATGGTCACCATCGTTATACAACGACATTGCAGTACCGTGATGAGATACAAAAACAACATGGACAGCTTGATCCTATGGATGGCGCTAATTTTGTTTTTATGGCTTTGATCTCGCTTGATGATCCTGGGATGCTTGTTCTGCCTACTCATCGTATGCTGGTTGATCTTCCTCAACACTTACTTGCTTCGCTGACATCACAGGAGCTTGCACGCTTTTTTACGGTCCAATCTATAGAGGATTCTGATTCGCAGTCCTCTATGCTGGAGCAGTTGGCCCAGGCTCATCAGCCCTCATTTGTTCTAAAAACAGCCGAACAGGCACTGTTGCTTACACCCAATGAGCAAGGGCTTCAGCGTATGGAGCAGAGCGGACATTCGGCTGCGTGGAATACTCTTGATGTCGCGATTGTGCAGCACTTAATTCTCAATATAATCTTAGGAGTTACCGACGAGGAGATCGCCGCTGGCAAATATGTCCGCTATTCTCATGATACTCAGCAAACGCTGCAGGCATTAGCTAGCGGTGAGGCACAGGCCATTATCCTTCTGAACGGCCTTCAATTTGAACAGGTGCGTGATGTGGCGCTCGCAGGCGATCGTATGCCACAAAAATCTACCTATCTCTATCCCAAATTGATCACAGGATTGGTGATGAATCCTCTATGGTAAGGAGCTTTTTGCTATGATTATTATTGTTGGTGCGGGGCTGGCAGGCTTAAC
>CAXTXB010000191.1:4604-5949 GCA_964247965.1 uncultured Dictyobacter sp.
GGCTTAACTTGCGCGAAAATTCTGGCTGAGGCAAAGCAAGATGTCATTGTTCTGGAGTCTGAAGACCAGGTCGGCGGACGCCTGCGTACTGATTATCACAGAGATGGCTATCGCCTGGATCGTGGCTTTCAAGTGCTCTTTACGTCTTACGCCGCTGCCGCGCGACATCTTAACTTCGATCGTCTAAAGCAGCGCGTATTTGATCCTGGCGCAATATTGATGAAAAATGGGCAGCGCTATGAGATTACTGACCCTTTGCGCGACCCGGCGGGCCTACTTCCCAGCCTGCTTAACCCACTTATTCCTGTTCAGGATAAAGTGCATATCCTGACCTTGCGTGCCCAGCTTTTGCAACAGAGTACAGGTGCTCTCTTTGCCGGTAAGTATCAAACAGATGGTCAGGATGAAACTACAGATGCATATCTCCACCGTATAGGCTTCAGCGATGCGTTTATAGACAACTTTATTCGTCCTTTCTACGGCGGGATTTTTCTGGATCGTTCGCTACAGACCAGTGCTCGTCTGTTTCAGTTTATCTTCAAAATGCTAGCGGCAGGAGACATTATCACACCAGCCGAGGGAATTCAAAGCATTCCGGAGCAACTGGCCGCATACTTGCCGAAGGGCTCTGTTCGTTGCAATACTCGGGTGGACCAGCTGCTCATACAGGGCAATCGCGCTCAAGGAGTACGCTTGGCCTCCGGCGAACAGATCGCTGCTGAACAAGTGGTGCTTGCAACTTCCAGCCCTATTGCAGAAAGATTTATTCAGCGACCGCTACCTTCAACGCCAGTGAGCACAGTCAATCTGTACTTTGCGGGAGATGAACGCTTATACCCGCAGCGCAAAATTCTTTTGAACGCTGATCCTCACGCTTATGTCAATAATGCTGTCTTACTCACTAATATAGCCCCAACTTACGCTCCTCCTCACAAACACTTGCTCTCAGTGACGGTTCTTGGGAATCCAAAGGACGATGATGAAGTCATTGCAGAACGCAGTCGCGCTGAAATTGCACGCTGGTTCCCCAACTACGACTTAAGCCATTGGCAACTGTTGGCCCTCTATCGTATTCCTTTCGCCCAGTTCTCTCAACCAGCCGGCGTCTACGATAGGTTGCCGACTAATCATACAAACGTTGAAGGACTGTATTTGGCAGGCGAGTACACTCAATCCAGTAGTATTCAGGGGGCAATGCATAGTGGAGAGTTTGCGGCACAGGAGGTTCTGAAGCAGCCAGGATATGTTTCGAGCCATTAATTAATGACTCATGCCGAATTTGATACCGTGGCGGGGGGGTTTTTTTTTTTTGTTTTTTTTTGTTGGTGGGGGGGGAAGGGGGGGG
>CAXTXB010000191.1:5959-9455 GCA_964247965.1 uncultured Dictyobacter sp.
TTCCTCCCCTCTCTTCCCCCCCCCCAAAAAAACCCATCAAAAAAAAACACCCCCGCCACGGTATCAAATTCGGCATGAGTCATTGTTATTGCTTATTATTCCTCACCAAAAAAATCTAAAGTGGGAACTTGAGAATTGCTGTTATGCAAGGACTCGACCATTAAACGCAGGGGTCCCTGCTCTATTGAAAGGCGCATCAGCGCCCTTGGAAAGGCTTGTTCTCTTAATGGAACGGCTGAATCAGGATGAAGCAATGCAGCGCTTGCACGTAGCAGCATTGCCTCTTTACGATCAGCAATCTGAAAGAGCGCGGCCTGGCGTCTCAAACGTGCATCATAGAGTTGACGCCATTTGTCATCCACCAACTCTTCTAACGCCTCATCAACAAGTTGCTCCAGCAGTAGGTGTTGTTGTTCTTCCAGTTTCGACTTCCCTTTGCGTCCTCGTTGCGTTGACGATGAGAGCGCCGACCCTGTCCAGTATCTGGCGATAAAAGGTTCAATGCGTTCTAGAGGTTCATACAACCATGATGAGAATTCTTTGCTCTGGTACATCTCTTCACCTCTTTGCGCCAATGCTACTACCTCTTCACTAAGCTTCAATGGTTCAAGGAGGGTTGTGGGTAGCTTTTGCAGCTTCTTCTTTCCATATATTCCAGCCTCGATAAGTGGCCGCCAGATTGAATATGCGATAGATAATTTGTACCGTGATCGTTTATTGAGCGCACGCGCCTCGATGATAAGCGCACGTGCGTACTCAAAGGGCACCGAAAAGCTGGAGAAGCCTTGCTCTCCCAGATCTTTTACCAGCGTGTCCCACTGCGCCACATCCATCTCATCCACGCCGTAGCAGTCTTTGATCCCTTTTTGATCCTGGTAGAGTACGTTGATTCCCTTGATCAGTCCATCTTTTCGGGACCAAGAGAGCATGATGAGCTGTGCGCCCGAGCCATTCACTGTGCTTACACGCGCTTCATATATTGGCAACAGATGCTGTTTCGCTTCCATCATCGCAATGTCTTCAGTCCCTAACATTGATTGCATGGTTAAACGTCCAAGGGTAGCACGTGCGTGTTGCTTCAATTGCCGGTTTGAACTGCTGGCAATAAGATAATTCAATGCAGGTATTGTTTGATTAACAGCTATCGGTCCTAGTTGTTCTAGTGCGTCAATGATCGCAAATAGGATTTTCCCACCCTGATTCTCAAGTAGAGGAATAAGCAGGTTGGCGGCTCGGGGATCACTACTGCCGCCCAGCCAGCCAATAAATGCGAAACGACGTTCCACAGGCATCGAGACCACATCTTCCAGAATCGTTTCTACGCCCATCTCGTTCTGCCCCACAAGCTCAAGCAGCCGCATTTGCATCTGCCGAATGGCACCTGCTGGATCATTGAGATACTCGACGATTCCATCATCAGCCATCTCCGACCCTAATTCTTTCAAAATAGGCGCAAGAGAGAGCTTCGCAAGGTCACTCACTGTCGGATCTGTCACAAAATCTTCCAGTCCTTCAAGGTCAAAGTCTGTCGCCAACTCGCCTAAAATACGCAACGCTCCTGCCTGGGCCATTCCATCGTTACTTCGCAGCAAATGGAGTACTTTTTCTCTTGCTCCTTCAGCCCACTCTTCGTTCAGGCGATCCAGATAATGCGACATTGTGTCTACGTCAATATCTTCACGACGGCTGATAGCGAGTAGAATACTATCAACACTTTCCTGAGGAGATCCTTTTCGTCCTCTCGACATGACCATTTACTCTCCTTATGCGTAGGAGTATATCCACCCCTGGTGGGCAAGCATCAATGCAAGGCATTGTACCACGTTGACACTCTAGCGTCGAGATCATTCTCTGCGTCAAATCTCTATCCACAGGGCAAATGTTTATGTAAAAGAGGGGAATTATCTATAAAAAAATCCAGTGCTAATAGCGAGCATGAATACAAGGAACCCTGTGACGCATAGAAGCAGCACGGTTCCACATATCCATAATAGAAGCTCAATACGCCCCGGCAGCAGCAACCACCAGCGGAATTGATCAAAAGGGCTTGAAATGGATACACCGGATGCTTCCTGCTGCCCGACAAATTCTGGCGTCGTTTTTATCTTCGTCCTATCTATTTCTTGACTAGCAGTCGGAGGATATTTGCGCTTAGCGCTCCTATTTCTTCCTCCCAGCGTGTGAAAATCTAGTGGGGGAGGGCTTGTATCCAGTTCATCAATCGACGGATTATGAACGCGGGTGGCTTCAGAGATAGCAAGTGAAAGCGATGACAGGCTGCTCTCTGCCTCATATTGTGGAGTTTCGTATTGCCATATCGCTGCTGTCGGTGGCATCGTGGGAATCCTCGTTACGTCGCGTTCCAGTATTCCTGTACCAACGTATGTACGAGGATATCTTGGACGTACTTTAACAACATCAGTAGGGTATGCTGAGGCACGAGGAGGAATAGTTGTCGTAGGTGGAGTTCTACGCGCCGGGCTATATTCTCCTTGTATGAAGCGTCCACTATCCCGAAACCCTTTTCTATCAGGCCGGCTCGACTTTGACATGCTCATACCTCCTTGTTCTAAAACAACGTACATGTTCTTGCAGCTAGAGCTATTTACAGACACCTATCTTACACAAGTGAACGTAGCATTCAGAGTAAATTGTCGCTCTTTCTCCATTCAAGCCTCTCTACTTTCATTCGCCCTCTCATCTCAAGCACCCTCCCACGCATGCCTGCGGATTTTTCCGCATTATCTGAAAAAATTTCCAATTTAGTCGCTCGCTTTCGCGATCGCTACATTCTATTTCTTCAATACTTTGCTCAATTCAAGGAAATTGGGCGCTCTATATCCCTACACCTCTATATTGGCACATATCTTGCAGGAGATATAAATAGGGGGATTTGCCTGAAAAATTTTCAGGTACGGTGTTGCACTGTAAGCTCCATCCCATCTTTAGCATGGAACGTGGAGCAAGCTCTGGCATCACTCTTCTCCGGTTACCAAGTTGTGGAATGGGATTTGAGGTATAAGGAGTCGGTATATGGTAGCCATAACCAAGCAAGTGCAGGTCGGAACGTTCGCGAATTCGGGTATGCATCACTACACGTCAACTAGCCTTTGTCGTACTCAGTCACTTACTACGAGGCAGAAAACTACGCATACTCAACCTACAGCTATTGGAGATGGTGAGGAAAAATACTCACGTGGAACGAGTCAGCAGGATTTTACGAAACAGCAGACGCTCGCCAATGACACAGGCCGCGTTCCATCTGTTACAACAAATCAGAAAGGCTCTACACGGCGCAATAAAAGCACAGCGACAGGTTTTCGCTATGAAGATGATGATTACTTAGATGATGAGGAAGATGAGGAAGATGATCCAAATGAGGTCGAGAATGCTATCCGGCAGTATTTAGCCGAGATTGGCAAGTTCCCGCTTTTGACAGCCGAGAAGGAAATGTACCTGGCACGTAAAATTGTTGCGGGGGATATGGATGCGCAGC
>CAXTXB010000192.1:0-3317 GCA_964247965.1 uncultured Dictyobacter sp.
GGCGTCGCGTCCATCTGGTCGCTTTTGCTGCTCAGTACTCATGGTATCTCCTGATCTTTTTCACTATTTTTGAGGTTGGAGAAAGTCTGTTTATCCAGCATTATTCTTAACTTACTCGGAGTTGGTACTCGGTTACTCAATCTCTTCTTTGTTACTCAATCTCTTCTTTAAAGATGTGCCCCAACATAATTGTAGCACGTCTTGGAAAGATTATCAGGACGTGTGCAGGTTTTCAAGAGCAATAGGTAGAAGATACTGTTAGCTAGCTACTAACTGACTTCGTTACAAGAAGTAGAAACGTTATAAAACTACTCGATATGATATCACACTAGCTGCATCCTTGTTATATAGAACTCTATCTCTTTAGAGTGCTGTAGAGTACTATAAACTCTAGAAAATATCATATGTCCTTTGTACTCGTGACACGGCTCCCGATGTGTATACATGGAAGCTCAATAAAGCGATAAAACAAATAGGAAAAGGGAATTATGATGAGGAAAACCCATATCCAATATGTACTGTAAATAAAGATATGCCACCAACCCGTAGTATATGGTAGAATGAGTGTTACGAAAACGATCAAAAGCGGCAAATGCCAGATATAGATAGCGTAGGATAAGAGGCCAGTTTCGCGTAATGGCCGCCATTCCAGCAGTCCTTTAAGCTGGGCGGGTCCGAAGAGCAATGCAGCAATACACAGGGCAAAACCAAGGGCCAGCACAATTTCGCTGAGCCAGTTGTGTGGTCCGATAAAAGATGCGAGGAATGTACCACCAGGTAAGGCTGACCAGGTCGCTGTATAGAACAACTCCAGAATCCCAAGGCCCCAGAACCACCAGCCGTAGCGCTGTAAAAAAGCTATGAGACGATGCTCGTGTACGTGTTGGGAGAGTACGTGGAAGACACAAAGAAGCATGCCGGCCGCGAAATCCTCAAGAAACTTGCCGCTGCTGCCATAGAAAAAAAACAAGGCGAGATTATGCAAAAAAGTGGGCAACAAGGTAGGCTGGTGTGGATTGAGTTCCCAGGAGCGCCCCCAATAGCGTGTGGCAACTCCCCATACAGTCAAAGATACCAGGCAGAGCAGTAACTTGATGAGCCGCTGCTGAAGAGGGCCGTGCCTCACAAACGTGCGAAAGATCCAGGCAAGTAGGGGCAGCAGCAAATAGAACTGCCACTCGACAGCTAGCGTCCAGAAAGGACCATTAATCGCTTGATAGGTCAGCGAACTGGAGTCCATGAACAATGTTAGAAACAGGGTCAGTTCCTTCCAATGGACTGGTTGGAGATAGAAAAAGCTTGAAGTAAAAATGATGAGCAAAACCAGGGAAACATAGTAGCCCGGGAGAATACGAAAAGCACGCCGGGTGTAGAAACGACGAGCAGAAGGCCAGCCAGAATCAAACAAGAGCGCACGCGCATAAGGCATAAAAAGTAAGAAACCCGAGAGAACAAAAAACAGCGTCACCCCTGAGGAGCCTGCCAGCGCAAAAGATACCGTGAGCGGACCTAAGCCAGGAGTTAACACTCGCGCTAACAGTGCGAAGCGGTTAATATGATAAGCAACCACGCTAAGACAAGCGATTGCACGCACACCATCAAGGACTGCGATAACATTTTTCTTACTGGAAGGTTTCTCTTGAGAGTTCAAAGGTCCATATATCCGTGTTCATCTATTGTAAAGAGCCATATATCGATTCTTCGTGAGTAATGACTCCGACCTTGTACAGTACATGCAGGCGTTACAAAGCTTCTTTGAAGACGCACCAAAGACGTATGTGACTGAGACAAAATGCATCTATAAAGCTAGCACATCCTGCGATATGCGTCAACCTGACTACGGAAAAGGTTAGTAGCAGACAAGCTTTTTAAGATGAGAAAGCTGTTCCTGCCCTACTTCTTTTTACTGCAAGTCTCATCATTGAGATTCTCTCTAACACTGCAGAATCAGGAGTAGGCCAGAAACAGCTATATCTGGAGGGTCTTAGCAAGAGATAAGCTATCTCTTAAAGGAAGACGCTAACCAGCTAGTGGAGCACCGCCAGTCAATGGCAGGTGGGGAAGGGCACTAGTACCCGCTCCACTAGTTGGGTCTCCGCTACCATTATAGCTGGTTGGATCCCCATTTCCACTATAGTTGGTTGGATCTCCACTTCCACTATTGTTGCTTGAACCTCCACTTCCATTACTTTGGTGATTGTTAGCACCATGGTTTTTGTTGTTCTTATTGTTGCCGTTCTTGTCGCTATTACCGTTATCGCTCCTGTCAGGGTTGCTCTTATTAGTGTTTGGATCGACGAAAACAGTATCCGTGGCAGAATTGTTCACGATGCTGTTGCCTTGAGTATCAACCGTAGCGCTATTAGTGACATAGGGAACAGCGTCATTCGTCAACTTACCAGTGATTGTGATTGGAGCAAGAACCTGACCAGGTGCGACAGAGTAGCCACCTATATAATCAAGGGTAAGGAGCGCAGGACCGTTATTGTCGCTAGATGTATAGTTCCACTGCGAGCCATCCACATCTACCTTAATGTCAGTCAGACCCAAAGGAAGGATATCTGAGACCGAGATAGTATTCGGAGCAACTACTGAACCACCCGAATTTAGATTCTGGACTACAATGACGTAAGTCACCTTGTCGCCAACCTTGAAATGGTCTCCGTTCAGATTGACTTTTACAATTGTCAGAGCAGGAGCTAAACCAGGAGTGCCACTCGGCGTTCCCGTTGCTACTGCCGTCATCGAAGGTGTGGCTGTCACAACCGTGGTGGGTATAGCTGTAGCCGTTGGTGTTCCATACCCGGGAGACACGAAAATTGTATTGATCGACGTATTCAATGCTGGATTGGGATCATCTGCCGAGCTGACGGTTGAAGCAGTCGTGAAAGACGGAATGGCTTGAGGTGTCAGGTTACCGGTAATTGTGATCGTAGGCAGAACTGCACCTGGTGCAACGGGATACGTACCAATATATGTTGCAGTAAGTATAGCTGGCCCTGTTGTACTGGTAAAGCTGACGTTCCAATCACTACCCGTCGCAGCCAGATTCGTTATACCAGTGGGTATTGCATCATTAACAGTGATTATCTGACCTTCTGCGGTAGCGAATGGCATATCAGAAACAGTCAGGTTATAGGTTATAGGATCCCCAACATTATAGAGATTGCCACCTGTATTTGAATCGGTAATGAACAGTTCAGGCTTATTCGCTGTTAGTGTCCCTGTGGCTGTCGCTGTCCCGGTGGCCGTTGCAGTGGCTGTCGGTGTCGCTGTCCCGGTGGCCGTTGCAGTGGCTGTCGGTGTCGCTGTCCCGG
>CAXTXB010000192.1:3417-9398 GCA_964247965.1 uncultured Dictyobacter sp.
GTCGGTGTCGCTGTCCCGGTGGCCGTTGCAGTGGCTGTCGGTGTCGCTGTCCCGGTGGCCGTTGCAGTGGCCGTCGGTGTAGGACATGTAGCACTGTTGACAGGGACTGAGAGTACTGCTGGATTGGCTGTACCCGTTGGTGCTGGTCCTGTAGTTACAGGAGATGTTGTAGGAGGAGTTCCGTTAGTGATCGTAAGATTTACCTGAGCACTATCGGAAACATTAGACGGACAGCCAATGATATCTCCATCAACGATAAGCGGCGTAATAGTTGGACTTGTCGGAGTAGCTGTTTGCAGCGAAGTAAGGTCGCCTGTATATGTAAAGGTCGCTGTAGAATTTCCATTCGCATCCACTGGGGTAGTGCTAGTAAGCACCCAGTTTGTGGTGGTGGAATCAAGGCGAGTATTACTCAGGCTCTGAGTAGTATCCACGACGCTAAGGGTAAAGGTCGAGCCAGTAGGCAATGACGGGTTATAAGTTCCCGTTGCTTGTACTGTCACATTAATACTTTCCTGCACAGGAGACCCAATAGTTGCGGATGTTCCAGGGGCAGGAATTTGCTGAACTTTAGTAGCACCAGTGGAAAGGTTTGAACTAAGATCAACAGGAGTTACCGCATGGCTTGCATATCTTCCCTTTAGTACCTGCTGTACCTTATCGCTCTTAGAAGCTTGGAGAGCTGAATGTACTTTCGGTTGCAAAACTCTTTTCGAGGACACAATTGCATGAGGACGTACGGTCGTCAGGTGGTACATACTCATTTTTGGCGATCCCTGCGCAAATACTTGACTCGATGAAGCCATCGCAGAGATAAAGGTAAGTATGCTCCCCATAAGGAGCAAACAAAGGGAAAAAACCCGGATTGATAGTCCGGCGCGGGATAGAGACGTCTCGACGTTCTTTGATTGATGCATCAAAATTTCCTTCTTCCATACTCTATAGTTTCTTTGAAGAAAACAACCGCATACAAGGAACATAAGATGAGCAATTTCGACTACTTGTTCATCTTTGTATTCACTATGTAGCGTCAAATTGAGTATAGAAGGGCAGCAAATATAAAAATAATAAATATACCTATGTATTATTTTGCGGAAGTGGAGATATTCATTATTTTATAGAGAACTTACGATAGGGAACGTCCAGGCCGCGATGGCCGATCACCTGAAGATGAGGGGTGGACAAGGTAACGCCCCATTAGCTGTTGTAAGAGAGGATCTAAGAGTGTTCCAGTGGGAGTAGTTTTCAAGGGCAAATGACTGGCTTCCGCTTCATAGAGAATGGTCACGAGGCGTCCAATCTCTATTCGTATGCGCTGCAACTCTTGCTCTGATTGATTCGAACGCTGCAAGCGTGTTAAAAGAGTATTCAGCGAGACAGCGATGTGCCAGAGAACATTATCCTGAGCCAATGGAGTACGAACGTTAAAGTTTCCATTAGCAGCTTGTACAAGCGTACCTTGGATCTGTTGTATTCCAAACTCCAGGTCTTGTTTCTGTTGCGCGATAGAATGCTGCAATTCTGCAATCACTTCAACACGCTCGGCTCGCCTGATTGCACGCATGGCACTACGCACCCAGAGATATGTGACAAGAGCCACCACAAGCTGCAGTGAAACAGGTCGTATAAGTATTGTATAAGTAGAGACATGAAGAAGATGTTCGAGGTCAGGAGCATGGGGCTGAAGCGCAATATCCACACACATAAATATACTATTCAGGATGGCCACAACAAAGACAAACCGAGGGGGAAGAACGGAAACCGCAATGAGCTCTGACAACACCAGCAGATCATAGGTAAGCAAACCATTTGTACTCAGGATTCCTTGAGGTGATGTAAGCAGGTTGAGCACAATAGTAAGGCTGAGGGCGCTCATTGCCAGAGTGCCTGCCAGTGCTACTTGCCCAAGCCGATTAAGAAATATCGCGACACCACAGATCGCCAGAAGGGCTAGAATAATAGGAGTGAGCAAAGGATTGATACTAACAATGGCGAGAGGAATAAATGCAGCAGTACCAATAAACATGAACAGGAGAATAATACTAGCGAGCCGCCCTCGACGGACGAGGTCTTGTTGTGCAGAGGTCGCATACATCCCTTGTTCTGGAGGGGCAGCGAGACGATACCACCATGAGAAAAACCTTGAAGGACGATAAGATTGATCTAAAGAAGCTTGTAGCCTCTTTCTTCCCTGTGTCTCCTCATTTGGAGACATAGGTCTCTCTGTACTCATAAAAATGTTTTCTCCACCGCATTATAGAATGTGTCTTGTCATATCATTACTTCTAGTAAAAACGGATCACAGAAAGTTTTTCATGTTTTTACAAAATTTATTTTTTTTGCATCTTACCATTTTCAATACAAGTATAAGAGAAATTGCTTGGAAAGAGGAGGCCAAAAGGTAAAGATATCATTGACGAAACGTTAAAATTCAGGGGCTACATGGATTTTTCTCAATGTTACTGTTCCTAACCCTTCCCCTTGACAATAGAACATTGGTTCGGTACACACATAGAATATGTTAGTACAAACTCTTCCTGATACTATGACGAAGCTAGCCCAGATGGGGATGCAACGGTTTACGAGCCTGCTGGTGATCAGCCACAGCGGGAGTGGAAGATCTGCCATTTTTGGGCGATGGAAATATACGGCTAGGCATGGACCCCAAACGCGCATGGGCCGAGCGGCATCTGCGTATTGAAGCTTACCAAAAATTCTTCTTTTTATTTCAACTATTTAAACGTCATCAATTGATTAATTGTCTATTATTTCTTTTCGTGTATTTCAAAATTATAGAGAATACTCTATTTTACTTGCCTTTAACTTTAATTTAAAATTCTCCATCTAAACTTTTCAAGAGAGCGAGCAAGTCGGCTTTCTCAGTGCCTGATCTTAGGAGATTTAAGCACATCGGCTAGAAAAAGGAGAGATATTTCTTCATGCATGTACATCTTAATCGGGGACCTAATTTTTCGATCACACGGTACTCAATGCTATTTTTTTCGCTTATTGCACTCGTGACTCTTCTGAGCGCATGTGGTGGAAGCAGTTCCACTACATCCAATAGTTCAACCACTTCCTCCAATGGATCAACGAATGGATCAACGGCTGCGAGCTGCAATAAGGCTACAGGGCTTACGCTCTACTCTGCACAGGGTTATGACTCAGATGCAGCGAAAGCATTTAAGCAGCAGACGGGCATTGCAGCCAAGCTTGTTGATGATAGCACAGGCAACCTGCTTGCAAAGATAGCAGCCGAGGGCAACAATCCACAGTGGGATGTAACCTGGTTTGATGGGAATGTTACGATGAAGACCCTGGATGATCAGAACCTGCTATTAAAATGGCACGCGCCGAGCGCGAGTAATCTAACAACTCTAGGCTCGCAATATGTGGCACAGGATGGAAGTTACTATCCCACAGGTCTCACGACAGTCGGGGCCATTGCCTACAATACCAGGCATGTTCCGTCAGCCGGACTTCCCAAGGACTGGAAAGACTTGCTCAACCCCGCTTACAAGAATCTCATAGCGATGAACGATCCGGCATTCTCTGGACCAACCTATCCCTTGATCGCAGGGGTTGCGCAAATTATGGGTGGTGAAGATCAGGGCAAACAATACTTTACCCAACTGAAGGCAAACGGACTCAAAAACTTCCAAACGAACGACCCTACTATGAATAGCGTCGAGACCGGGGCACGTGAATTTGGTGTCGTCCAGGACTCAGTTATCTATAGTGCGATAAAAGCTGGTCAACCAATAGGTATCATCTATCCCGCCTCTGGAGTAGTCGGACTACCTGGGGTTATTGGTGTCGCGGCCCATGGCAAGCATCAGGCATGTGCACAACAGTTCGTGAACTGGGTGCTCTCTTCGGCAGGTCAAGCAGTCATGACACACCACGATCCTACAGATGGTGACACCTACTTTATTCCAGTCGTCAAAGACGTAACACCGATCGTGAAGCGACAATTAACAGGTATCAACTACATCAATCTGAATGTCCCGCAGTGGGCTGGAGTCGAGGCAGAATATAAACAATGGTTCCACACAAACATCGTTCAATAACGACTGCCGGGGACCAGGAAGAGGGCGGAGTGAAGAGCATTCCTACGCCCTCTTCTGCAACTCCAGCAAAAGCACTTTTACGACACGCCAGCCAGGTTCTCATCATTGGCGTGCCTATTATTATACTCGTCCTATTTGTGCTCTATCCACTGGCAGCCATCATTCTGCAAAGCATCTTTCCGCAGCTGTATGCGACGCCAGCCAGCTTTATCCCGAGCTTTGATGCTCTTAAACAGGTAAGCGCTAACCCCGAGAGTTACAAAGCTCTGCTCAACTCACTATGGTTGGCAGCCGCTACGGCAATAATAGCAAGCTTGCTAGGCACAACCCTGGCAATATTGGCACGACGAACAGATATTCCGTTGCGCCGGGCGATGGACACGCTGGTGTGGATAGTATTCTTCGTGCCATCATTCCTGGTTGGTGAAGCGTGGTCGCTTACGATGCTGCGCGGAGGAATTCCAGATCAATACTTCCATTTCTCAGACAGGGTGATCAACCTCTTTTTTTCGCCAGCAGGAGTAATCGCCATCCTGAGTTTGAAGACTTTCCCGTTTGTGTACCTCTCGGTTAGCGCCGCCCTCCACTGGCTCGGCTCGGAGTTCGAAGATGCAGCACGTATAGTGGGAGCACGCACATGGCGGGCGTGGCTCAGTATCAATGCTCCATTATTACTGCCCGCGATTTTCGCAGGAGGTTTGATAGCATTCGCCGAGGGTCTCTCGGATTTTGGCACGGCTGCCACCATCGCACAAAGCGCAAACGTTACCCTCATTACTTATCAGATTTACACTGCCATTAACACATCACCAGTGAATTTTGCGCTTACCGCAGCTCTCTCGCTCCTGCTTTTTATCGCGATTACAGCTGCCATGCTTCTACAGGCCGCTATTCTGCGCACACGTTCATTTCAAGTGATCAGTGGCAAGAATCGTCCGGTGCATACAATAGAGTTGGGGATATGGAAATGGCCTGCCACCGGGCTCTGTTTACTGGTTTTTGTACTCGCGCTGTTCATACCATTAGGAATGTGTCTGCTGCTCTCATTTCTACGAGCATTTGGGCAGGGACTCACAGCGACGAACTGGACGCTGGATAACTACCAGACTGTGCTTACGCAAGGGTCAGACGATCTTGATGCGCTGATGCGTACTCTCTGGCTAGCGCTGGGAACTGCCACCGTTACAACACTTGTAGGATTACCAATTGCGTTTATTATTCGACGGACAACCTTACCTGGACGCCGGCTTCTAAGCCTCTTCACTCTCATCACGATTGCAGTACCGGGCATCATTCTGGCTTGTGGCTATATTTTTGCATGGAATGCTCCATGGTTGGCATACATCGGCATCGGCGGAGACCAGGGGATACAATTCTACGGAACAATCTGGCTCTTGTTCGCAGCCTATATTGGAGGAAGCTTACCCTATGCAACGCGTTTAAGCATAGGAGGCCTCGATCAGATAGGGCAGAGTCTATTAGAAACTGCGCAAGTACAGGGAGCCAATCCGTTACAACTCCTGATACGCATCGTTGGACCGCTCTTAAGCTCGAACCTGACCTCAATCTGGCTATTAGTATTTACAGGCACCATGTTCGAGCTAGCGGCCTCTGAGCTCCTCTATCCACCAGGAGAACCGACGCTGCCAGTGCGCATAGTTGGTCTCTTTAATAATTTCAGGCTTGGTCCCGGTATGGCGCTCTCAATGCTCAACGTTGGTATCGTTACAATTGCACTCATTTTGCTACGCTTTACACCATGGCTGGTTAGACAGCTAAGACAGCGCAACGCACGAAGAAAGACGGCTTCTGTATCTACAGGTCAAGCAGTTGAACAAGAGCTACGAATCACGGCGGGTCGTCTCTAAGAGAGTGTTTGACCCCTTCTTGTTAAATTTTTTACCTTTTTTG
>CAXTXB010000193.1:0-1321 GCA_964247965.1 uncultured Dictyobacter sp.
GACCAAGATGCGCAGAGACACGGAAAAGCAACGCTTCCTACGTGAGAAGATCGAAAGATACCAAGAAGAATTAGCTCCCATCGCCACTCAGGTCTTTTTACGTGTGCTCAATGAAGGCCTCCAACCCGTTTCGACTGCACCAGCGATCCAGCCAGAGAGCCCGATCCTCATCACGATAGCTCAACAGCTTAACGACCTCGCTGGCACTGTCCCGTCCATCCATCAGGGAGTTATTGACCTGCTCGGGGCCACAGACTCCCAGGCCATTAAATTGGAGAGCCTTCTGGAGATCGTGAGCACACAGTCCATCCAACTGGAGAGCCTTCTAGAGATCGCTAGTTCACACACGCTCAACTTGCAGCAAGCTGTCGAGCTATTGAGCCGTTACCTGCAAAGCCAGGAAGATATCGAGGAGAAGCTCGAACGCGTGGATACAAGAACGAAGCGACTATCTCAAGATCACGCGATCAAAGTGCAGAACGCCGTCGGGCACATCGTTCGATTGATCCAGAAGAAAAACGCCTCGATTAGTGACCAGATCGCCCACCGGATGGTCTACGGTCGTTTGAAGAGTCACTTCCGACCTGCCACAAGCTATAAGGAGATCGACGACGATAGGTTTGAAGAAGTGATGGATTTCCTCCGTCGTGAATACCGCACGATCCTTGAGGAAGGGCCGAAACAAGAGAAGCTCTTCTAGCATTCTGTTTTGTGACGATTGTTTCTTGCTCCAAAGGGTGTGCTATACGGCACACCCTTTATTTTGAGTTGAGCGTAAAGGGTGTGCTATACGGCACACCCTTGGTTATTCGTCACGAACCAGGCTCCTGTCCACAAAATCCATCATAGGCAGCCCCATCATTTGCCGCCAGGCACACCAGATATGACTCTCGGTATGCTTACTTGACGGAGTTCTCAGAATGCGACATACTCGTAGCAGTGCAGCACAAGAATAAGCCATCGCGATATCGCGATATCGCGACAACGCGATGGCAAACAGTGCAGCCAGAAATGGAGGCTATGTAGCATCATGAATATTAGAAACAAAGTACCACAGCCACACGCCGATGGGATTATCCAGACAAGAGGAGGGAAGGTATTCGTACTTGCCAACTCCAAAGGGGGGCCAGGCAAAACAACAACGAGCATCAACTTGCTCACTGCCATTGCACTAGAGTTGCTGGAGCGAAAATTGCTGTCCTCTGGTATCAAGGCAGAGAAGGTCAAAAAGCTCCTACTTCTGCTCCGCGTGGAAAAGGGCATGACCGTGAAAGTGCTCTCTAGCATTATCACGGAACTATTTCTTCTCAAAGGAATTGGA
>CAXTXB010000193.1:1331-4910 GCA_964247965.1 uncultured Dictyobacter sp.
CCTCAGTTTGCCGCTGACTCACGATCTTATCCTCCAACCCATTCTGAAAGAGGATGCAATCGATCCTACCTTTGCTGAGCAGCTCCAGGCACAAGGCGTCACAGAACTAACCATCAATGTCCTATTTGATACGATCCCAGACCTGCGCGACATTGCGCAGAATGATACACTTCTCTGTGAGATGGACCCACAAGAAAACGCGTCCCGAGGCTTGAGCATCGTGCTAGGTGAGGACGATAAGAGCATGCATGATGTACTAACAAACCGATATAAAGGAATTGAATACGCCGTGCATCGCACTCCCTTCGGCGTCGATATCCTTCCATCAAGCGCTCTCATGTCAGAGTTAGAGGTGACACTCATCTCCAATCAGGTCATGCGTCGTGAGTATCTTCTTTATGATGCTCTATACCAGGCAAAGGGCGAGACGGCGAACGATGAGGTCGAACAGGCGGTAGATCGCTATCGCATCATCTTCATCGATCCACCACCCAGTCTCGGTCAGTTCTTCCTGAACGCGTCGGTACCAGCAGATGGTATCCTCGCAATTCTTGATATGGGGGTGTATTCCTGGGACGCAATGGACCAGCTGAACGCCCGCATCGAACTGCTTAATGAAGCCAACCCAACACTCAACTTAACAGCCCTCATTCTCAATCGTTTCGATGCACGTCAGGGCTTTGTTTTGGTCGCTAACATCATAGAGGAGGCAGCTCGCAAGGAGCATGGCGACAAAGTATTCAACACGAAAATTCCTTATAACGCCTCCATCCTCAATGCCCCACTCTACGGCATGCCAGTCCAGTTTTACGAGCCAACGCTTAGCTCGACAAAAGCAGCGACCCAGGCCTATAGCAATCTTGCAAGAGAATTTTTCAAGAGGTTCGGAATATGAACGAACAACCCACTAATGACCAGCCAACGCGTGAAGAACGTGCCAGGGCAGCACTTGCGGGCCGCACACGAAGGCAAGTATCGCTAGCTCAACCAAACACCAGTGTTCCAGTCTCATATAATAGTATCCAAACAGAGCAAGAAAACACTGCGACTGCCCTACCGCAAAGAGATAGCGTGATAAATCAGTCTCTTACTACTCCAGCAGAATTGCATGTTGTTGCAACAGAGATACAACAACATGATGCTGTTTTTCCGCAACAATTTTCTAGAGAGGCACCTCTTCAGGATGATATAGCGACAGAAGTACAAAGCTCTGCTGCGTTGATGCAATCCAGTGGTGTAGAGCTAGCATCCTCAGTCAATACCACAATAGAGCAACAGCATACCATAGCAAAACCACCACAAGATACTGTTACTGAAATAAGTAGCAACAATGATGAGGCAGTGCTTGGCAGCAGTACAACCGCAGATCTTCATCGCGACAATGCGATATCGCGATATCGCGATGAAGAAAGGGAACAGCAAAGCTTTACAAACACAGAAGTGCAGGAGAATATCTCATCAGCGCAATCTGGCATTCCTACTGTAGAGCCTGAAAGCAGTGACATCACATCGCTGCAATCAAGAAATGTTGTAGCGCCTCAGAGTGCTGCTCAATTAAAGCAGAGAGAGGATGACACAATGACAGAGCAGCGTATAGTCACAGAAACGGTGCAACCTGATAACGAGGCACTATTACAGGGTGATGAGGCGGCAGCGCTAGAAAGCATGCTTGCATCAGTGCCAGAAGATGCTGTAGCGCAGCTCATGCAGGCACTTCTGGTTCAGCCCAGAGTCAATAAGTTGAATGCAGCCGCCTGGCGCAGTGGTGGTATGCAGGTCACTCACGGGACGCACAAATCTTATAAGCTCCTGGCGGGGCAGTATGGGGTCCATATGAGGGATATTGTTGAACAGACCCTCAAAGCCTGCCTCCCGATCTGGCGAGCACGCCTCAAACAACTTCGCGAGGAAGGGGTACTTGGAGAGGAAGAGGCGGAAGAGGAACTGAATGACTAGTGCCAACGTCTCAGCATCGCACCATCACACCATCGCGATGAATTACGAAAAGTCCAGAGTATGATCCGAAATAACTACCATCAGCTGTCCTCCAGCCGTCTGGGTGCTCAGAGCACCCAGATCCCTCCGAGTGCTCTGAGCACCCTCGCTTCTGTACAATTTTCCAGGCATGAACTACTCTCTCTGCGAATCGCACTGGTCAGCCTCTCGCTTTTTTGCTGTTCCACTTATGCAGTCTACCTACTACATAGCCTGTAAATGCAAACTTTATTCGACAAAAAGCATATAATTGTTTTGGTACTACTCACTATGAGGATTGCTCATGTTGGCGTCAAGCTGGATGAAGGACCAGGCTAGAACAGAAGAGAGGGCTGAAGAGATGCGTAGGAAGAAGGACATGCAAGAAATGAGCATAGACGAGTTGATGGAGATGGCAAAGCACTATGAAGAGATGCGACAACGCCGCAATGAACGGCGACGCGCGAAGCGGCAATGGCAGAAAACAGCGCCCAGGGAAGAGACGGTCCTCCGCTACCACGGGGAAGAGAAGCCCTGTAGCAGTGCGCTCTATCTGAAAGTTGAGCGCTTTGTACTGCGCTGGCTTAACGAGTTTCCTGACCTCAAACAGGATGCAGTGGCGATCCTGCTTGTGCTTGCGCATAACATCCTCCATCTCCTTCACCCAGAAAAGGGGTGCGAGGGGACAATGCTCGCAGACTGCCCTGCATTTAGCATTCACGACCTATGTGAGTCCGCGATAGAGATCACGTTGAACTTCAAACCAGATCCGGCATTCAAATTGACACACGCCCAGCTCTTCGATGCAATGGTCGTGCTCACACAGGGGGTGGATCGAGAGAGGCTACGCTTCTCTATCCTCCTGGGCGATCTCTCAATTGATCTTTAAAGCTACCATTCTCAGGCCGTGAGAGACATAAATCAGGAACAATGAGCAAGCACTCTATACGTTTCATCATATCAAGAGAACAATATACGATCTATATCACAAAAGCGATGGTCGCTCTACCAGTCGCTAGATAGTGACCGGTCAATCATCTATTCGTTGTGCAGTATGAGAGGAACACCAGCAGGAGAGAGGCGGCCCGATCATGAGAGAAGGGATGGCTGAAGATGGAACCGATGGGGCCAGATGACCACTATATCAACGCCGCGAAAGCCAGCGAGTTGCTTCGTATCGGCTACAAAACGATGTTGCGCTGGATCAAAGCGGGGCGCGTCCAGGCAATAGAGCGACGCTACGACTACGACAACGCTGAATTTCTTATCCCACTAGAAGAAGTAGAACGCCTGAGAGCCGCTTTGACCATGAGCCTGCGCGAGGTGGTCACCCGCTTTTTGAAACTCGAACTGGATGCTCAGAGCTTGGCCAGGAGGCTGATGTACGCAGAAGGACAAATCCTTTCCCTGCGCACTGACCTGGCCAAGTTCCAGAGACTGGTATCCGTTCGTCTGGGGGAATCGCTTGAGATAGGTGCGGATGGCCAGGCGGAAGTAGAAACCGACGTGGAGACACAGAGACGTCCGCCGGAGTCGGTGCATCCAGCGGACCAGGGAATATTTAACGATCCGCCCCCTGGCAGCGTGCGCCTAACCGTCTTTCTC
>CAXTXB010000193.1:4920-8693 GCA_964247965.1 uncultured Dictyobacter sp.
AGCATAGCATTGCGACCACAACCGGACTCGATCACCTGACCAAGGCGCAGATCGAGCCGCTCCTGCTCGACCGGGGTGCAAAGGATCGTAGTAAAGAGCGCTGGCTTTCCCCTGAGTTGCAGGGGCGGCTGGTGGTTTTTTGGGAGAGCGCCAGTAAACCCTACACTATCTGCCCCGATTGCCCCCACTATGAGGTGTCTACCGAGATCCCAGAGGTTCGCGAGGGAGAGGACGAAGGCGGCGACCAGAGCGACCAGCAACCGGATCAGGAGCGCTAGCCGTAAACAGGCAAGGATGCCACCCATTCAGTAGTTCATACCCGATAGGCAAGAAGCGACAGGTGCCTTAATCGGAACCGCTTGACTGGTCATTAATCGCTCACTTGCAAATCCCCGCCTACGCTCAATTCCTATTTGTCGGTATCAATAGTCAATACCGTATATAAGCGACTGCTTTTGGGGTGTCGGGTTCAGGGTACTTTTTGTCGGTATTGACTATTGATACCGACAAATAGGAATCCGATATTAGACCGGTCATTAACTACCGACAAAGGGCTATCGATATGGCATCTATCGGGTTAGGAATAATAAACGAGGGGGGGTGCATCCAGGTCCAACAGCAAGAGCATGGTAACTAGTGTACGTGATTCCTCTCTTTGAATTCTTTGGCTGAGCTGCGTTTCTTCAAGTAGAGAATGAACCGCAGCGCAAGAAGCACGAATGACGGCATTGCGCCACCTACTTGAAAGACGAGGGACATGCTCATGCAGAGAAAACCAGCACTGTTGTTGCACCTCCTCAACGTGGCGCTCCGGCCCATAATAGGACTGACAAAAGCTTCATCAAAACAGCTTGTTGCGCTCCCACAAGAGCCTCCTGTCCATGATCGTGAGGCATGGTGTGCCTACTGGGAAGCACAAGGTCAACCCTGGCGTACTGAGCCAGAAATCGATGCAGAACGGCAAGCATTCTTAACTGAACGGCGTGCTATCCGACCAACAATCCAAGAGGGCATTTATCCATTCAGTAGCGCGGATGTTCACTTAAATCGTGCCGATTTAGAGTGGCTGCTTGCTACGCATGAGAGCGACGGATTTCGAGGCCCAGTCAACTGGTATGACCAGAGGCAACGCGAGCGGAAGGGAATAGACCTTCGAGGCGCTTCTCTAGCAGGATTGAATTTACGAGCATTGCCGCTCGCCCGTATGCAAGGTGGGCTGACCCACCAAGAACGTGTTGCCACCCGTCGTGAAGAGAGTCAAAAGGCAGTGATCCACCTAGAGGGCGCTAATCTGGCTGCTGCACATCTAGAAGGTGCTTCTTTGGCTCGCGCTCGACTGGATAATGCAAACCTATATAATGCATACTGCCAGCATGCTGAACTCGTTGCTACGCACTTCGAAGGTGCTTACATGGGTAGAACGCGCCTGGAGGGCGCTAGCTTACGGCGCGCATTCTTCAACGCTGAGTCAGAACTAGAATTAACGACACTAGCAAGTAAGGAAGATGGCACCGTCGCAGTAGCAGATGTACGATGGGATAACGTCAACCTTGCTCCTGTGAACTGGTCTGTGGTCAACGTCCTTGAGGATGAACGGAATGCGCAGAGACACATCGACTCTAGCGGACATACAAATGAACCGGTCGCGGTACTCAGACAATATGAGACGGCAGTGCGAGCATATCGACAACTCGCTGTTGCACTTCAAAATCAAGGACTCAATGAAGATGCTGCACGTTTTGCGTATCGTGCACAGGTGCTTCAGCGGCGCGTCTTCTGGTTTGAGACGATCCAGGGCGGCGTGAAATTGAGTCAACGGGGGCAAGCATTGGGAGCCTGGCTTTTTTCCTGGTTTCTCTTCCTCATCTCTGGGTATGGCTACAGGTTGTGGCGCAGTTTCCTCGCCTACGTACTGGTGATCATAGGATTTACGATGGGCTACTACCTGCTTGGAGCTTCCTTCAAACCATCTCTCTCACTTGTGAATGCACTGGGACTCAGCATGACTAGCTTCCACGGAAGAGGGTTCTTTCCGGGTGTCACCCAACTCGATGATACCTTGACGATCCTGGCCTCCATCGAAGCCTTTGTGGGACTTGTGCTAGAAGCTACCTTCATTGCCACCCTCACACAGCGCTTTTTCGGTAAGTAATCGATTGGCGGCGTTTAACGAGAGCCGGGTTACGCAGATTTGGCTTCACCTGTGTTTATCATAACTTGAGCAAAAGGCATGACCTAGATCATCTCAAGGGGGATATGCAAAAACCCCCTTGAGAAACAGCACATTGAAGCATGGAGGCGCGCTCTTTGCTTCGCCTCTGGCTGCACGTGGGTGAGCAGTCTCTCACTACGGTACGTACTCTTTACTTTTCCAGTCGGAATAGTGTATGCTGTACAAGAAAGAGTGTTGTTTTTTTGATATTCATGCCCGCATTGCGTCTAGTATTATAGGAAAACAGGCCAATGTCTCGATGAGATCATGCGTCTTACCCCCGTCTTATCGAGCTGAGCGGATCAGCGACGGCCTGACATAAAGAAGCGGTGTAAAGAAACGATGTACCAGGATCTGCTCAACGATGTCATGTCGCAAAGCGATAACAATATCGAGGTCCCTCTTGATATCTCGCAGCAAGAGGCCTATAACGGCACCACCTGTATCATCACCTTCCGATCCAATACTGCTTGCCCCATGTGTCGAGCACAGGGCCTTACACCCGGCATGTTTCTTCCTAAAAAGTGTGATGTCTGTCAGGGGCAGGGCATTGTTCCTTGTCAGCGAAGCCTTCAAATAGGGATACCAGCAGGTGTCTCCCCGGCAGGCACGCGCCTTCGTGTTCCAGGTGAAGGGCTCATGGGATTATTTGGCGGGCAAAGAGGTGACCTGTATGTCACTATCCGAGTACAGGCAGCTCCCCAGGCACCTATGATACAGCAACCTCGTCCCGTGCCCTCCTGGCAGCAATCTGTGGCCGCTCCGCTACCTCCAGTACAACCTCACGGTTTCGCAAATCAACCCACTGTCGCCGGTCAGCCAGGTCAAGCACTACCTCACGCAACCCTCGGAAATTATCACCTTCAGCGCCTTCTCGGCTCTGGGGGCTTCGCCGATGTCTACCTGGGGCAACACAAGTACCTGAACACGTATGCAGCGGTCAAGGTCATGCGAGAGCAGATGGCGGGACAAAACATCCAGGACTTCATCCGCGAGGCGCAAACCATTGCATTGCTCAAACATCCTCATATCGTCCGTATCCTCGATTTTGGCGTAGAGGGATCGACCCCCTACCTGGTAATGGATTATGCACCTGGCGGTACACTGCGCCAGCGTCATCGCGAGGGAGAAGCGCTCCCACTGGCAGTAATCCGCTCCTACGTCAATCAGGTCGCTTCCGCGCTCCAGTATGCCCATAATCAAAGGCTGATCCACCGCGACGTAAAACCGGACAACATGCTCATCGAGTCGAACAATACCCTCACGCTCAGTGACTTCGGCATAGCAGTAACCGCACACCGAACGCAATCGATCAAGCTCCAGGAAGCTATCGGGACCGTTGCGTATATGGCTCCAGAACAAATTAACGGCAAGCCACGACCGGCGAGCGATCAGTACGCACTGGCCGCCGTTGTCTACGAGTGGCTGTGCGGCCAGTGCCCGTTCGAGGGTAATTCTGCAGTTGAAGTCGCCATGCAGCATGTGAGTTCGCCCCCACCATCGCTCCGTGCGAAAGTACCAGCAATTTCACCAGCGCTGGAGCATGTGGTCTTCAGAGCGC
>CAXTXB010000193.1:8703-9375 GCA_964247965.1 uncultured Dictyobacter sp.
GTATAGAAGCTTTTGCAGATGCCCTCAAATACGCTAATTGATCTAAGCACATCCGTTACTCATACAGTAACGAAATGAGCCGGGAGCAGGGCACGCTACCGACTTTCATTAACTCTGGGCCTTCCAGATCTAGCGCAGGGAGGAGCCAAATGGGTATGTTACAATACTAATAATAATTTCTACTGGACACATCCATACTGAGGAGAAATGAATGCAGCAACCGCTCTTACAGGAACAGAACAATCTACGTTTGGATACACCCATGATTCTCAACTGGCATGACCAGCTTCCATTATTATCATATCGTCTCTTTCAATCTCACGAGAACGTGGCAAATGTCATTTCAACTCGGTTGGGTGGTGTAAGCGCATCCCCATACGATACACTGAATCTTGCACTTAGCACACCTGATGATCCCCAGTCCATTCTGGAAAATCGCCGACGCCTTTGCCGCGCTGCTGGGGTCGCACTAGAGGACATCACCATCGGGCAGTTGGTTCAAGGGTTGAACATCGCCATCGTCACGGAGGAGATTAGGGGGAGAGGCGCGCTCGATAGGGCTGCGGCCCTTCAGGGAACCGATGGGTTATTGACCAACCTGCGAAACGCTCCATTGGCGGTGCTTGTGGCTGATTGCACCGTCGTGTCATATTATGATCCGATACGCGAAGT
>CAXTXB010000194.1:0-2750 GCA_964247965.1 uncultured Dictyobacter sp.
TCTTCGTACAGGGTTACCTCTATCTCTTCTTCCTGCATTCCCGCAAGCTCGATCTTCACCCTGATCATTTCTGGCGATTCAAGTATATCCGCCAGGGGACGCCACGTGGTGGATCGATGCAATATCGACTGCTGACTCTGACGGAGCGCGTCATTCAAGAGCTGACGATAATGCTGCTCCAGTTGCTTTTGTGATCCGTCATGATAGCGATAGGTCACATACCGATAGCGCATTCGCATAGCTTGTCACCCCTGTAAAGGTTCTAGAGGAATAAACGTGCTCCGCCTCAGGCAATCGGCGAGGGCTACACACGCTTCAATAATACAAGAAGGCAAAAGGCATATCGTGCGCTCCCTTTCTCTCTTAGAACGCTCGTGAGCCTTTTGCTGTTACAGCATTGCTCAAAGATATGGCCTGTCTGCCTGGTACTCGCGTTTGAAGATATACAGTAGAGGACACGCAAGAGAACTTTCGACAAGGCCTAATCTCTCTGATTATGGCACGCTGCCTCTAAAATTGCAAGAGTGTTTGACGAGATCTCGTCGATATGCTACTATGTTTCTATATTCCTCTTTGTGCAGTTGGGTGTTTACTTTGTAGCGCTATCTAAACTAAACTGACACAGTGCCAGTCAACCCTACAAAACGAGGGCAAGAAACAATATGATCACGCAGACGCTCAAACGTTGGCTGAATAAACTATTCGCGTGGTGGCCATGGAGCCGGTCTAACGGGATAAACTACGCCCGCTCAGCAAATAGTTTGAACAGGGGCACGACACAAGAATTGGTGTGGCGGACTACAGTGGATGGGTATGTGCCGCAGCCAGGCATCACATCGGTAGTCGTCGAGCAAGGTATAGATGATATGATGCCTGAAGCTCATCAATCTTCTGCCGATGACTACTCTGAGCGCATCTCTCAGTCCTACCAGCCGACCTCAAACGAGGATGCATCTTCCCCTCAAAATAGTGGAATGAAAGAGCTCCCTCTGCTTACGGGCGATATTTCATCATCCTCTAGTGAGGAACAACATTTGACGTTCTTACATTATCTGGTAAAACGCGGAGTCTACAACGAGGGTTTTATAGAGGGACAGGAACCGGAGCAGTACCGACAAAAATAAGCATACCGCTATTCTCTCTTTTTGCACTTCCTCAGCCTATCACGCAAGGCGCGATAGGCTGAGGAAGTGCAAAAAGAGAGAATAGCGGTATGCTCGTGAATGTCCGGAACTTTTAAAATGATAAAAATCGGGGGTTTTAAAAAAGTTTTTTTTGGGGGGGGGGGGAAAAAAGAGGGGGGGAAGCGGGGGGTTTTTTTTTTATTATTAAAATTGCCGCCCACGGCGGCAGTAAATCCCTGGCGCTGTGCCTCGTCTTCGGAGGAAAAGTAAATGACATCCACAGCTTCTCCATCAATGGTATGAAGCTGATCTAATGGAGTTTCCACGGGATAATATTGCTTTGTGCTACTCACACCAACAAAGGCAGCATCAGATGCAGATCCAGAAGTCTCTGTTGTGGGAGATAGTTTATCTGCACTGGCGCTTACAGGAGAGACTGTCCCTGAAGTTTCGTTCACGAACGAGGCTGTTGTTTCTGGCGCTGCATCCACGTTACTGGCTGCCACGACCGTTTGTGACTCCAACCTCGTCCCATTCGCCCCAATGGAGTAAATGTTGCCTCGTGGTTGGCTGACCAATGCATTCTCAACGGTTGTATCGGTATCATTATTATATGAAAGTTGGATTGATGGCTCCTGGTCCGCCGCCTGCTGCAAACGGCGGCGTATAAGCACATAGGTGACAATCGCGGCGGCAACCAATCCACTACCAAAGCCGAGCAAAATCCAGAAGTTAGGATCTCGTCCAGCCAGGTCGCGGCGTGCTTGACGGCTGCGCTGGGCTAGCTCCTGCGAAATTTCGCTACTACGCTCAGCAAGATTCTGTGTAAGCTTGCTGCTGCGGTTGGCGAGATCCTGTGTCAATTGGCCGCTGCGCTCTGCTACCGTTTGCGAAAGCTTGCTCCCTCGCTCTTTAAGATCATTGCTTCGATCAGCAAGGTCCTGCGTCAATTGACTACTTCGTTCCGCAACGGCCTGCGAGAGCTTGCTCCCCCGCTCCCTGAGATCATCGCCCTGCTGCTGCAGCCTCTGGCCATAAGGGCTTTCCTGCATTTCGAGCAATAGATCATTCACGGTTGCACCCACAGCTTGCAGTCGCTCCTGCCAATCCAGGTTAATTTCGCGCTGTGTGGATTGCTCTACCCCGTCAAGCTCGTCTTTCTCAAGTTGAACAATGGCTTCTTCCGCCTCAACGTTCGCACGTAAACGGGCTAACAGGATATTTATAAACGGGCTGAGAGCACTCACGGAGAGCGCTCCTACACGCAGCCAGCGGCTGGTCTCCTGCCACATTTTCTTATCGGAACTCATGTATCCTCCTTATTTAAAGCAATGCGTCATTCTATAGAGAACACGATTCAACCTCTTTATGCGATGTAGTATCAATGCGGTTTCTAATTATAATCATTTATAATCTATCGGGTGAATCCTCTCATAGCACACACGCATACTTGTTTATCTACAGTTGATTGTGGGAAATATATACCACGAAGTATAGAACACTCGTTGCAGAAAAGCAACAAACAAGAACTTCAATCCTTTTACAACCGCGCGTTATGGGTCATCCCCAAATTTTTTAAAATTTCCAACAACGGGTTTTTTTTTTTGTTTTTTTTTTGGGGAGGCG
>CAXTXB010000194.1:2763-9326 GCA_964247965.1 uncultured Dictyobacter sp.
TTAAAAATGTGGGGTGATCACCCATAACTCCTTCTTTAAGATTCTTAAAGAGCGGCGTAGCAGCGATATGTTATTTTGCGAGAAAGTGGGAGAAGAAAGGTTAGAGGTTAAAGAGAGGTTAGAAATCTTCAGTTGCGATCTCACTTAACTGTAAGACGAGACGGCAAAAATGCAACAAAGCGGAGGCTGACTCTAAATAAGCTTCATCATTATTAACTGATTGCAAAGCATTAGGAACGCGGCGACGCAACGCGCGCAGCACCATCATCACATCTTCTTTCAGTGTTACATCCAGATCACCACGCTGCATCAGAAGCACAACCTGGCTCACGATTGTATCAACCTCGTGACGCATCACATCCAGGTCCTTCATCCAGGGATCATCATCCTCATCAAACTCGCCATCATCGTTCCACAGAAGCGCATCAGCGAATTGGTCCCGTCTTTTGACATCGCTGCGCATAGGCTTTCGCTGCCGCAACCGGGTCTGAGGTTCCTCTTGCTTTACACCCAGATCGTTTAGTAGAGCGGACAGTTCGTCTTCCCAGCCAGCCATGACGCGTCTCCTTGTTAAACACTGAAAATCCACAAACGGCAATTCGATCTGGACGCTCAAGATTGTATTTTGCTCCCTACGACAAGTTACTGCCATATCAAAAACGGAGCTTACAACCCGGCTATTTGACTGCAATCGCTTCCGATTTTTATGAGCAGAAGCTTCTCTTCAGTCCAGCAATCTTAACCGAAGTGTAACACAGTGTTCCAACATTGTAAATGGCCCGAATGGTTTGTGTCGTTATTATACTATATAGGACTTTTGCGCCTGCTTAAGCAGAACTCGCTAGAACATTTAACTCAGAAATAACGACTTCTTAACATAGCACTGCTACTATGAAAGTGAGGAAGCAATCTCTGAAGAACGTAAATCAATACATCTATCCGTATGAAGAAGCAGGGTGGCAGACTCTTTCCATAACCCCCATAGCTTCTCCCGATCTTCCTCACCGTCGTGGTTGTTATAACGACCACGCCTCCTCAAAGCGACGCCTGTACTCTCAAGGTCAGACGCTCGTGAGGTGGGCGAGAAGCACTCTTCTAACTTCTCGCCCCTGGCCCTATGCAGCAAAGCGGCCCTTCCAAAGCTTTTGATCTGTCACTAAAACTTGCATAACACAATTTATTCGTTGCGCTACTGCAGATGTTCTGCTCTCTACTTTTCTGGAGGATCTTCAGTCACTACAGCCAGGATAGGATCTTCCTCACGCTTTCGTCGTCGTCCTCGTCTTAGCAGGTCTCCAGGCGCAAGGGGATTGATCAGGCCGATAAAAATTCTTACAATGCCAACAAGGACAACTATTGCACCAAACCCGAGCAGTAGTCCTTCAGCGGAATAGGCACCTGTGTGGAGCAGGAGACCAATGGCAATCATGAGACAGCCAATGCCGATAATCAAAAGCCCGCTCCACGTGAATTTATTCCACTTTAGCGATACGGCTCGATCCATAATCTCAGTTTTATCAACGAGATGCTCATGCGGTTCAGCCATAAGATTCATATTCCCCTTTATAAGCGCTTATCCTGCCAGGCAGGATGCCTACATCCCAATAAGACTTCCAAGAAACTTTAAAGGTTTGTACTGTGAAGGATGTGTTTACCCTCTTGTTTATACAAAACAAAACATACTCTAGCTCCAGAATGCACTACTTTTCGCTAGAAAGCAAGTGCTAGTGTGATCAATATGGGTAATAGCATAGAAATTACTCTTTATTCACAATGGATCTTGGAGTACGTAATGCATCTTGGAGTATAGATACTGGACCGATCCATTTCATCTGATCGGCTCACTGCGCGTAGGTAGGTTTTGGGTTATTATGAAGTTTGACAGAACAAGTACACAAATAAGATACAAGACAATCAGCTTACCGCTGATTGTCTTGTATTTATGTTTAGACTACTAACGCATCGCGTTATTTAGTGCCGATGGCAAAGACGTGCAGATTTCCGTGATCGACACTGCCCGGCAAGGTCACACTCTTGATGGTCTTCCCTGCTGTTAAGGCTACATCCGTATAGAACACGTTAGGCATATGTGGATCTATGCCACCATTTGGTGTATTTCGATACGATGTTGTCGCAACAACCTGGTTGCCGCTCAGTGGGGATGATTCACCATTGTTGAGCGTCCAGTCGCTGAAGGCCAGCGTGAAATTCTGGGTGGTGCCATCAGTATAGGTGATTGTTGCGGTACCCGTTGATGGTCCAAAGCCCGAGGCTCCCAGAAATGCAAGCGTGGTCGCGCCTGGTACAGACCTGACAGTAATTTCCTGTCCTTGCGCCAGAACGTTATCAGGTGTACTTGGTGCTGAAGCCGGCCAGAAGAAGTTGACTCCATTGAAGGAGATCATTTTCCCAGGCGTGACGCCAGCGTTTTGCAGTGCTTGCTCCGAGTAGCTGATCCCTACGCTATCAAAGTTTCCTCCATGCGGAGTATTGTCGTTGCTGATGCCAGTGTTGTTATAGTTTAATGGGTTCATATTAGTGGTACCGGTGCCAACCCCGACGCCAGTTCCACCTGTCCCCGTGCCAGTGCCGGTCCCGGTCCCGGTTCCGTTAGTTGCACAAGTCTCGGTGACTGTTCCATTTGCGAATGAGATTTTGCAGGCCTGCCCATTAATGTTGACAGTACCTAGACAACCAGCTATGACCGTACCATCGATGTTACAGTTTGGCGCATTGCCGGTTGTGATACCTACACCGGTGCCAGTCGTCGTACCAGTTCCCGTGGTCGTTGGAGTTGCTGTGACCGTTCCGGTTCCCGTCGTCCCTGTGGTCGTTGGGGTCGCGGTGACTGTTCCGGTTCCCGTCGTCCCTGTGGTCGTTGGGGTCGCGGTGACTGTTCCGGTTCCTGTACCGGTTGTAGCAATAGTAGCATCGGTGACGACGCCATTGCCATCGGTAGTCAATGTCACAGGATTTTTAATGTTCAGCAGGCCCACACAGTTGAGGCCGCCATTTCCTAGCGTCGCGTTGAGTCGGTTGGCCAGGAACGTGAAGAGTGAGTTGGCCGTCGCGCCACCATCGGGCGAAGGTTGTCCCTTGAACAGATTCATGTCCTGATTCAAATGTGCCGGGGATATATTGACGAGATTGGTGCAGTAGGTCGTTGTGTTGGCACCATTGGGCGTGAAAGCGAAGGGCTGGTTGACACCAATTCGATAGGCATCTACTTTCAGGAGGCTAGGTTTATTATTGAGCAATACCATCTCGTCAGCGGATGGGACCAGTGCGACAGGCATTTTCTGGTCGGCGGCGGCCTGCAGCTCGTCGGTTGCCAGCGTGGCAGTCATTGTTCCATTATTGACGAGGTCGGGTATCTCCCATGCATGACAGCCCAACACAGGGTCAAGAACGCGCGAGACAAGTGCATTATCGCTTGGATTTCCCAGCTTTATCGCTTGCTGCATGGTTTGGGCATTGCTCAATTTCACCAGGTTGGCTGCGGAGAGCTGAGCCGTCTGACCATTGGCATTGGCGAGATATTGTGTCTGTACGTTGTCGCTCTGATCCATATCCACAACGGAAAAGCTGCGTGTGGTGGGGCAATCCATTCCGTCGTTGGCCGTCCCAAGGGCGGGAACGGTGATCTTGTGCATCCGAATTGCATTGTTGGCCACCTGGAAGAACTGTGGCGCATTACAATAGGCAAACTGACCGAAGTCTGAACCTGGCAGGCCGTTGACGCAGCGAGCGTTGGCGACGCCACCTGTGAGGTGCAGAAACGTGCCGTTGAAGCCAAACCAGATGGCAACAATGGAACCTCTAGGCAATTGAGGCACCATAGGCTGAATCGCCGGCTGCGTCCCCCGATCGATTACCAGGGGCTCATATGCAGAGAGTGTGTTCGTGTTCGGGTCGAAGATGACTGCCTGGGCAAAGGCCGACTGTCCAGCATTGGCCTCATTACAGGGACCTTGAGCCGGGTCGGTGGCGGAAAGCTGATAGGGCGTGGCCAACCCTTGTGCCGTTAAAGGCTCATTTGGCAATTGAAGCGAGCAGTTGGCGTTGGCAGCCGCAGCATGTGACACGATGCGAGGCAAAATAAATACGCCTGCCGCGATAAGTGCGAGTACTAGCGGCACAATGATGCTACCCAGCATAAGTGGCGATAAGCGCCGCGTCCGTTTAGAGCTGTACATTGAAGCATCTAACGGCCTTGAGTTCACTCGTGGTTTTGTCAGCATCTCTTTCCTAAATACCTTTCAATTTAATAGAGATAGAATGTCTGCTCTTAAGAGAGTAAGACATCTGGTAGTCAGGTACAGCATACATAAATATGTCTATACATCAATTGCTGCCTGACCGTGGAGTCCGAAACCGAAAATGGATATCCTGCAACAAATGAAGCCCTTCTCTCATGAGTACTTGCTGCATTGTAAAAATCTTGACATTTCATCATGACGAGCATATGCCCGGGCGACATGCCGGCTGATGAACGTAAGAATTTTACCAGTGTATTTAGTATATAAAGAAAAGACAGTCACAACGGAGCGTTCTGATCTGATCTAAATGTTTTTGATATAAAGTGATTAAGTATTCACAAGAGCAATGGTATCATGCCAGACCCAACAATTTGCTCTTCTGCTCCTAAATTAGTAACTTGGTACTAAATGCTGGTTGAGATATTGCTCTGGGTAAACTAGACAAACCTTGCTTGAGCAGTATATAGCCATCCTCTTGTTTGAGAATGCCATATTTACCACTTTGAAGGACCTTTTTGACCTCGCCTTTGTATGTATTTGTATCATAGTATGGATATGGGTCACCAGTCATATCCAGAAAGATATAGCTTGCATAGGCAGGCGTGGTTACACCATCTCCGTATGGGAAGAGATAGATCTGCGAGCGATGACTGACATGCGGAACGAGGGCGGATTGGGCGGATACAGAGGCTGTAGCTGGAATCGCATTGACAAATTCCTGTGCAAGAACTTCATGACTGGTAATCGTTGGCCACTGAAACTCTTTGGAGATCGGCATTGGACCCTGCAATGTATCATAATGAAGCACAATTGCGAGGAGATAGACCACTAACAATGTCAGCAGCCCCACTTTGACAACGGAAAAGGGAGTAGAGGAGGGAATAGGTAACCACTGCATAACATGCTGCCCTCCCTCTCTCTCCACAAGCACTCCCCGTGTCGCGACCCGTGTTTGTTGTACTTTGTTCTCGTATTCCTCGCCGTTGACAGCATAGCCTTCAACCCTTCTTGTATTATAGAGCCGTTGACTTATAAACAGAAGCAACACTATGGTCTCAATGGTAGCAAAGATCAAAACAGGCACAATCTCAGCATCATAATGATAAAAGGCAAGCCCCGAATGCATCTGTTCATTTGAACTGAGTAAGTTAATGGCCAGGGAAGGCAGCGACAATATGAGTATCCAGGGGCTAAGTAGGGGAAGCAATCCCGCCGGCACAACGAGGGCGCGCAGGTAGAAGAGCCGCTCTGGCTCGAAAACGTTCTGTTTGAGGGTCTCAATAGGGTGCAGTACAAGAGATCGTACCGCAGCGGCAGGACTATCGCCGAGCTCAGAGTAGCGCGATGCCAACAGCGCTTGCCCCGTCGGGCTATAGAGTCGAGGGAGTACGACCAGGGCAACCACAGCCCAGGCCAGGGCCAGAACGGTTAAAGCCAGGCCGCTGCGCCAGCGCCGCTGGAACACGATTGACCATATCCCGATGCCGACAACAATTAAAGGAATCTCTTCTTTACATGCCATCGCTAAAATTGCACAAATGAAGAGCCCCCAGGTGCGGCGCGTGTATAAGAAATAGAAGACGAAGAGAAGCAGGGCAGCGGTAAATGTCACAGCATGAAAATCATCAACCAGGGCCGCCTGCTGGGCAGGATAGAGCAGGTAAAGGAGGGCAATGGCTGCCGCTGCTAACTCGTTGCGCAAGCGGAGGCGGGCAAGCCAGAAAGCAGGATACGCACCAATCGCCACCACCAGCGTTTGCACTACCAGCAGCGTCTTTGGATCAGGCCAGAATATGTAGAGCAGGGAGAGAGGGAAGAGGATAGGCTCGACATGGATCGCAAAACGCATAAGCCCCTGTGGACCATAGCAATTCGTATCGGAAAGAATATTGCACACCGTCTGGTGTAGAACCTGCCCATGAAGAGTACTCCAGATAGCCTGGTCCATAATGCCCATATCTTCAGCGTTAGTAAGATACGCATCCTGTCCTCGCGTTAAATAAATCAGGAAGAAGACGCTGAAGAGCAGCACAGCTAGAGTCACCAGCGCAGTCGCCAACCAGAACAGCCGTGTATATGGAAGCGGCTCAGGAGCAGGATAGAGATAGAGCCTTTGCCACAGGCTGGCCAACCATTTCCGCCAGGTCCTGAGATGCATAAATATTTCCCCCTCGTAGTCAACATTTGTATTTCTTCGGAGTACTTTTCTAGAACGTATAAGGACGCTCAAAAGCACGGAAAAGCAAGAAGTCCTAGTATGGGTCATCGCGAAGTTTTGAAAAATGATAAACATGATGTGTTCCC
>CAXTXB010000195.1:0-2611 GCA_964247965.1 uncultured Dictyobacter sp.
ACGCGGGAGCATATCTATTGTCAGTGACGAAAGCAATACCTAATGCTCTCTGGGGCCCTCTATCAGCAGGTTGATCGCATGTGGCAGGACGGGCAAGATGTACTCCAGGCACTCCTGCACCGCCTTCGGGCTGCCAGGAAAGTTGATAATCAACGTCCGCCCGCGCACACCGGCCGCTCCCCTGGAGAGCATCGCCGTCTTCGTATATTTCAAGCTAATAGCGCGCAGAGCCTCTGAAATTCCGGGCGCATCGCGTTCCAGCACAGACTTTGTGGCCTCCGGCGTCCCATCACGCGGAGCCAGGCCGGTACCACCCGTCGTCAGAATAAGATTAAGCCGCCTCTCATCGCTCCACTCGCGCAAGACCGCCGCAATCTGATCCTGTTCATCCGGAATAATGGCCTCCGCGACCGGAGTGGCATCGGGAAATTGGAGAAGCAACTCACGAATGCGCGCGCCGCTGAGGTCTTCTCGCTCGCCCCGGGATGCGCCATCGCTGATAGTAAGCACACCAACAGTAATCATCGTAGTATTATCCTCGTGGTGCGAGCTCGCGCATAAGGGCACCGATCTGGCGGCGTGAACCATAGCACCAGACGGTATACTCATCGGGCAAATCTTCAACCTCGATGCAGCAGCCCATTTCCGAAGCAAGCTTGCGCGCAATATCATGAAACTGGCCACGCTCCGCCTCGTTGCGGCTCTGCGTGTTCATAGCCAGCCGCCCCATCTTCTCTTCGGGATCGAGCACGCCATTAATCAGCTCTCCTAACTGATCAACGCCAAACACCACCTGGAGCGGCGGCATCTCTCTAGCCTCAGACGGAGAAACAGAGATCAGCGAGCCCCCGTTATTGCTATCTTCACCAGCCTGCTCGCGCAGCTTGCTGGCATCCATATAGACCGAGCGCAACTTCTCAAGGATCATCAAGCGTGCATCTTCAGGCGCATCTGAGCGCGGATGCACATAGGCCAATAGCTTATGCGCAGGATCTGAATAGATGAATGGAGTTGCAATCGCCGCCCTGCGTCCACAGTTTGGGCACGTCGCAACATTGATTAGACCCGCTAATACCACATAGCGCAACTGCGGATCATCCGCGACATTCACGTATTCATACGCCTGCGCTGTAAAGGCCTGGCCGCAGGGGCAAGTAAAATTATGTATTGTTGAACGAGACATTGGCAAATTCTTCGCTGTATTTTCTAGGAACAAATGAGATGTAATCTGTACCAAGTATAACATATTATCGTCGTCGATTTTTACTCAAGGATTTAGTTGAGTAGCTGAACTTGACGCCTTGTTTCTGCATAAAGGCCTGGAAGTGGTTGTAAAACTCGCTGCGGTCTTGCATAGTAATTACAGATACTGCATCGGCGGTCTCAATTGCGTAGGGATAGCCGTTGCCAGCGATGATTTCGGCCCTCACAATATCCAACACGGGTTCCAGTACGCCGTCCTCAAGCATCCAGCGGGGGAACTCAAGGCGGGTGGGAGGACGGTTGGCGGTGGTCTGGAGATAGCAGAAGGCGACGCTATCGCGATAGGGTCCGTAGCTCTGCAGGATATCGCGGCGTGCGCAGATCATCGCCGGTGTGCGATCACCCCAGTGTAGATGACTCTGCCAGAGTAATGCATCATGAATTTTCTTGGTATCGCGCAAGACGGGCCGTTTCAAGGTAGCATCCAGGCGGCGCAGCATCGTAATCATGTCGCGTGCATAGCTGGTATCGATATAGCCGATGAGGGGGACACGCAGCTCTTCCGAGGTACGCAGCAGCGAGACCGCCGAGGCGATATAGCGCTCGCGATAGGGATTAGGCATAGTCAGGGCGAACGAGACGACGAGTGAGCCATCAAAAAACACAATCGGGCTGTACACAGGATCACCCGTGCGCCGCGCTGTAGCCCACTGCTGCATAAGATCACAGAGCGTCTCAACTTCTAGTAGATAGCGGCGTAGTGTGACCTGCATCTCCGAATAGGGATAGCTATCGGGATCGCTCGTCTCGCCTTTAGAGTCCTCCATGATCTCTTCCGGTGCCAGGACCTCCATGCGCACATCTTTTGTATAGGGACGGCCTTGAGCGTGAGGATTCACAAAGAAGCCAACCTGGACCATCGCCACCGGGACCGACGCATCGCGCCAGGGCAGGAGTTGACTGCCATCGACCGCCACAGTAGTGACGCCCTCGATACACTCCGCCCATTGGCGTGCATGCTCATGACTGGTAAACTCGCGTCCAAAGGGGAAGACCGGGCCGTGATACTCGTTGTGGGCCGCGTGTACCAGCCAGCGATCGAACTCGTCGCTGGGCCGCGCACCGGCCGAAGGCATGCCGCTTTCGTTGGGTGGCAGCGCATTTTCGAGCAGATTACTGGAAGGAAAGTGCTCGTAAAGCGTCTCAAGCGCATGCTGGTACATCTGCAATTGCTCACTAAACGAATCGTCGAAGAGCGAGAACTGCCCTCGCTTGGCATTCAGCGCGGCCTGCAGTTTCCCTTTATGAAGCATATTTTCCTCCTGATAATTAGTGGTCTGACCGATGCAAACCGACCTTCCGCGTAGCGACAATCCCTTGCGGTTGTCGTGGGAGGCAAGCATTGAGA
>CAXTXB010000195.1:2621-5984 GCA_964247965.1 uncultured Dictyobacter sp.
GCGGGTCGGCGTCGGTCCACTAGTCGGCCAGCAACAGCGGCTGCTCAGCCTTGCTCTGTGCAGCATTCGGTCCAGGCTCCGAAGGGTGCACTGTTCCGTCCTCGTCAACGAATAGCGTCTCGCCGTGCTCCTTTTTGAGTCGGATCAAGCTATCAAGTCTATGCTCAAACGTATCGTCGTGGCTGATAATAATAAGCTGATCGAAGCCACGCACGCGGCCTATCTGCTCAGCCAGATTCATACGCCGCAGCTCATCCATGTTTTGCGTCGGCTCATCAAAAAAGGCGATATTGAGCGTGGAAAGCTTTTTGAGCAGGGCCAGGCGGACGGATAACGCGGCACTCATCTGTTCGCCGCCGCTCAATTGTGCAAAGGTGCGATCCACCCCCTGGCGGCGCAGAATAATCTCATAGTCATTCTTCCACGAGAGCTGCGCGCTGCGATCCCCCATAACCTCGCCAAAGATCCGGTTGGCCTCGGCCGAGATATCAGCCAGCATTGCCTTGAGGACGTGAGGAGCCGCTTCCTTGATCAACTTACGAAACTGTTCGGTCATAGTCTGCAGCTCTTCAAGCGTCTGACGCTCTTTTCGCGCCGTCTCTAGCTCACTAAGCAGTGCCTCTGCTGCCGCAATCTTCTGCTCTAGCCCCTTAATCATCTCCTGATGGTTCTGCATCTGCTGTGCCAGAGCCGCCAGCGAACGACTCAAGCGCTCAACTTCTGTACGCAGCGTGTCTAGCTCTTCCCGGTTGAAGACCGCTTTTGCGCCCAGATAGGCCTGCTCTAACGCTTGCACCTCTTGCTGCGCTTGTAGCGCCACCCGGGACTGCTGCTGATAGACCTGCTCGCGTTCGGGCAGGCTGCGTGCCGTATTGATATTCGAGAGATAGAGCCGCTGTCCAACCGCGCTCTGCTGGCTGATCCCTTCCTGTTTGGAGAGATCGCTGTCCAGCGTTGCATAGATGGCGAGTTGCGCCGTCAGGGCTTGCATTTCGCTTTGCGTGGCTTGCTGACGCTGTTGTTCGGCCTGCAATTGCTGCTGGTAGTAGTCTTCTCGGCTGATGATGCTTTGCTGCACCCGGCTCTGCGAGCGTGGATCGTTCAGTTCGCTGAGTTCGGCTTCAAGCTGTTTATGTTGAGCTCCACTCCCTTGAAGTGTAGCAGCCTCTTCACGTAATACTTGTATGTCGGTCTCAAGCTGCCGTATTTGCGTCTCAAGCTGCTGAACCTGCTTGTAGAGCGCGTTGAGCTCGCGTACCTTGAGATCAGCCTGTTTACTTTCATTATATTTCGCTTCGGCCAGGCTCAGTTGCTGCTCGACCTGTTGGATCGTCTCCAGTTCCTGGATGAGGGTAGCGATATCCCTTTCCAGGCGTGTCACCTCCAGATCGGTGCGCTTCGCCTGTTCAGCGAGAATGTTGCGCTTCTCCACGTACTGATCAACTTTACCCAGGGCCTCGGCATACTTCCTGATCTGGCTTATGCGCTCATTGACCGTGCTCTGTTGTTTATTGACGTGGGCAACCTGGGCTTGTTCCTTGGTGAGTAGATTTTCGAAGTAGGACTCAAGGCTGACCATACCGCGCTTACCAATGTTCAGGCAGCTTTCATGTAGTAATGGACATTGACCGCCAGCAGATTGGGCACGCGAGCGTGCGTAGCCCTCAATGTTGCCCTCCAGGCGATTTATCTGTGCCGTGAGCCGTTCGTACTGCGTCTGCAGTGTAGGCATCTCTTCCGCCTCCAGGCGATGCTCTTCAATGATGGACACGTTATTTTCGGCTCGGTGGAGTCTCTCAGCTGTCTGCTCGCGCTCCGACTGTTTTTCGCGCAGGGTTGTGCGTTTCTCCTGCAGTTGGCGCTGCTTCCCAACGCGCTCGCTTGCCTGTATACGAAGCTGCGTAAAGGCCTCCGCACGCTCATTCAACTGCTCAGCAAGCGGTAAAAGAGGTTCAATGGCATCAATCTTTTGTTGATGGTTTTCTCGCTCTTGTTGAAGAAGCATCAACTGATTGCTGAGCCGTTTGCCGCTGAGCACGACATCCTGGTAGCGCATAGCTTTTTGCTTCGCATCATCACATCTCTGCTCAAGATCGATCTGCTGCTCGATAAAAGGGGCTAGCTCCACGATCTTTTGTCGTGCGCTTGCCACCTCTTCCAGACGTATCTTCCAGCTATTGGTCTTTTCGGTAAGCTGAGTTAGAGTATTTTTTAGGTCGGCATAGTGCTGGCGCAGAGTATCGCGCTTGCCAACATCCTGGCGCAGATTGCGCAAGAGGTCCTGTGTCTGCTCGTAGAGCTGGTAATCAGCCTGATTCTCTGCCACAACCTGTTGCGCCTGACGAGCCATCTGTAGCTGTAGCTCGCGGTCATGCAATAGTGATTGGGCGTGTGTATAGGTTGTCTCAGCGTTCTGATAGCGATGCTCTAGCGTCGTCAGCTGGGCAAGCTGTTGATAGAGGATCTCCAGCCGTGCTTCATATTCAATAAGCATCTGGCTCTGCTGAGCGTTTTGAAGCTTCTGCTGCTCATCGCGAACACGCGCGGCTTTCAGTTGCTCTTGCCATGCATCCAGATCTTGTGTTGCAAGTGTCAGGCGTTGAATCTCGATCTGCTGAATATGAATCTGCTCTCGATAATATTTCTGCGTCTCAAGCAGATTATCGGCTGCCACTTTGTAATCGTCAATCTGCAGCAGGCCGTTGAAGGTCTGTTGGCGCTTGCCTGCGGCCTCTAGAAAAATAGCGGTAAAGGTACCTTGAGGCACGCCCAGCGCATCCCTGAACAGTGAGTCGAGTGCGCGTTCGCGCTCGATTCCAAAGAGATCATGCAGCTTATCAAGCACGTCCGCACGCTGTTCCAGGCGCAGATCAGCCTCTTCGTCATAAATGAGCCAGCGTGAGCCCGAGCCACAGCGTCTTTCAACCGTGTAAGGGCGCTCGTCGCTGCCAATGAGATGGATAATGACTTTGCCACTTTTCTCGCCCTCGCGTACAAACTGCTCCTGATGATAGGAGAGATAGCCAAAGAGGGCGAAGCCTATAGCCTCGACAAGGGTAGTCTTGCCAGCGCCATTTGCGCCATTGATCGCGGTGGTTCCGCGCCGGAAGTCCAGGCTGATGTTACGGTAACTTTTGATGTTCTCTAACTCGATACGCGTGATGAGCATAGTAAGCTGGCCCCTGAACGTGAGAAAAAATAAACGCTTGTTATCTCTGTGTTCTCATTTCCGCATCGCAAAACGGAAAAACACTCACGCGCATTATAACATGCCTGTGAAGGTTAGAAATAATGGGTCATGGCCGGCGGTTTTTTAAAAAAAATAAAAAAAATTTTTTTAATAAAAAATTTTTTTTATAGGGA
>CAXTXB010000195.1:5994-9323 GCA_964247965.1 uncultured Dictyobacter sp.
CTGAGGCCTCCAACCCTCACATGAAAATGGCCTTTTTTTAATTTTTTTTAAAAACCCCCCCCCCATGACCCATTATCAGTCTACTATAAAAAAAGTCTAATCTTTACCCTCTGTCTGTGCAGCCGGATCGTCTTCATCAGATTGCTGAACGTGCTCGGTGTTCTCATCGTCGGTCTTCACTCTATCATCTTTATGTGCTCTCGCTTCTATTGCAGGCCCATCCCGCTGCTCAATGCCATAGGTTGCTGCCACTTTATCAGCCGGAACAGGTCTGGAGTGGCGTCCAACCCAGTATGTGACGGGCAGCAGCACGATAAACACGATGAGAGAGGTCCACTGCGCTTGCTTCAAGCCAGGATTCAGGCCAAGGAAGCTCACAACTGTATTATCGCGTACAAAGAAGAGCAAGAACTGCGAAGTTGCATAACTGAATAGATAGAAGAGCATAAGTATGCCGGGACGAGTTATTTTGTGTGAGAGGAAGAGCATAATAGCCAGAACAATAAGATTAGCAAGAAGTTCATAACCTGCTGCCGGCTGTACTGGCACTCCACAGGTAGCAGGATTCAGGCAGGCCCAGCTATTAGGATTTTGATAGACTGTGGACCAGGGAAGCGTGCTCCGATAGCCAAGAATATCGCCATTTATAAGATTGCCGATGCGCCCAAAGATCTGCCCGGCCGCCGCGAGCAAGACTCCGGCATCAATCAATACAAGTGGATTCAGATGCTCACGACGCGCGCGCCAGATAAGCGTAGGGATGACCAGGAAGATCGCACCATAGAAGGCCATACCGCCCTCCCACGTGGCCAGGATGCGCCATGGTTGCAGGATATAACCCTGCAGCAGGTCCGGCTGTTGAATCACAAAATAGAGACGACCACCCAGCAGGCCCGCGCCAATACACCACCAGAGGATGCGATAGACAGTATTCTCGTCAATACCCTTGCGCAGCGTGTAACCCTGGATCACCCGCAGTCCAACTATAATGCCCACAACGTACATCAAGCCATACCAGCGTACCGCTAATGGTCCCAGGTGAACAAGCACGGGATCAATGTTAATATAGATATAGGGAGGCCCGACACGCAGCCAGCCCCAATCGAGGACCAAGGCAAATAAACTAAGCGGAACAGTATTCATAGAACTCTCCAATTGTGGCTATCCTTCGTGTAGTGCTTTGTCGCGACGCGGAGCTTGCCTCCCGCAAAAGAAGTGAGTTGGTCTAGTAGGAGAAGGTTATTAATAGTTAACTCTCAGCGCGGACTCTTATTTGAGAAGCACTTCTATCTCACCTATCAAGTATGATAATATTCATTCAGGATAGATGCAAGAGAAAAAAAATATCATAACAAGATTTGAAATAGCAGAGTATATAAAATTGTATATGTGAGAAAACCACGCGAATATTATTGTAATCTTTTGTTTATCTTATCTGAATATCTCTAAAAGTATGTCGGAATTCCATCACCATTGCTTTCTCATAGTGTGAACTTATGCGGCTTTGTTACTCAATGCATTTACTTGCATTTATTATCTATTTTGCTTTTTTGCATAATTTGAGCAATGCCCGAATTATGCAAAAAAGCAAAATAGATAATAAATGCAAGTAAATGCATTGAACAACGTATGAAATCATTAGCTAAGCAGGCGAGTGCGAGGGGAGTCGGACACATTTTAAGTACTATAAAGAGGGAATGAAATATGGCCACCGTCGGCAATGAGGACACTGACCTGCTCTCCTCGCCGCAGCAGAACGTTCATCTAGAGAAGCTGAGCTGGAAGCAGCTCATCACCATAAGCGTCTTCTGGTTTGCGCTCAATTTCCATTGGGCCGCCCTTGGCATTATTATTCTTCCCAGCCAGGTCTTTAAGCTCGTTGGGCCACTTCATCAAGGGGAGTCATTGGCCTTCGTGCTGGTTCCGGGCGCGTTTGTCGCGCTCTTCGCCAATCCCCTCTTTGGTATGCTGAGCGATCAGATGCATGGTAGATTAGCAAGCTGGGGACGAAGACGACCATATATTCTGGTTGGTACGCTGGTAAATGTAATCGGCCTTGTCTGGATGGCGACCGCGCCCAATATTCCAACCTTGACGCTTGCCTACATCCTGGTACAATTCGCGAGCAATGCCGCCCAGGCCCCTTTTCATGCCCTTCTGCCCGATCTGGTGCCGGCTCAGCAGCGCGGCCTGGCCTCGGGTGTGATGGGCGTGCTCACCATCGGCGGCAATATAGGCGGCATCATTGTCGCTGGCCTGTTTGTGGATGCTACCAGGCCCCTAATCGCCTATCAACAAAGCCTCTGGCTCATCTACGGCATAATCATTATTGTAATGCTCGTCTTGATGTGTGTGACTATCATCACTGTACGCGAGAAGATGGGGCCAGGGATGCGCCCAACGGATGCCATCCTGCTTCCTGCACCAACTCTGACGCCAGGTAGATTGCTACCGGCGTGGTTGAAACGCTCATCTCTCTACACCATTGTTGGAACTCTGTTGGTCATTGCATTGCTCTGGGGCTTGATACAGGCGTGGAATGGGCTGCATCTCACGACTATTCAGATCAGCATAGGTGTACAGCAGGTCCTCTTAGAGCTTGTTGCCACACTTGGTATCCTGCGCCTGTTCGACTTTCAGCCCAGGCGCAATCCCAATTTTGCCTGGGTTTTTGTAACCCGTCTGCTTATGATGCTGGGTATATACACGATTCAGACCTTTCTGCAGTACTATATGCGCGATGTAGTTCATGCCGCGCACCCCGAACTGGCGACAACAAACTTCGCAGTCATCGTTTCTATTACCAGTCTGATCAGTGCGTTGGGCGTCGGCTGGCTCTCGGATCGCTATGGGCGTAAGCTAATGGTCTATCTTTCGGGCGCGTGTATGGGGCTGGTTGGCCTCGTGTTTGTGCTCACGCATTCGCTGCCCCTTGTCATTACTGCTGGTGCAGTCTTTGGCCTGGGCTACGGTGCCTATCAGAGCGTAGACTGGGCGCTGGTGGCTGATGTCTTGCCATCACAGCGGGACTATGCACGCGACATGGGTGTCTGGAGCATCTCGCTCGCAGTGCCCCAGATCATCGCGCCCGTTCTGGGCGGCCCGCTGATCGATACGTTTACCAGAAACGGGCAGACTGTGCTCGGTTATCAATTGCTCTTTATAATGGCAATCGTCTATTGTGTGCTAGGAACGGTGACGGTGCGTTATATTCGTGGCGTTAGATAATATAGGAACATGGCCATTTCGAATTTAAAGTCATGTTTTTTTTATTTTTTTTATTTGCTCTGGGAATAAATAAAATAAAAAAAAAATGACTTTAAATTAGA
>CAXTXB010000196.1:0-617 GCA_964247965.1 uncultured Dictyobacter sp.
GACCACTACAACCCCATTGTAGTGCGCTACCGGGCTGCGCTACACCCCGCCATCTATTGGGATGGGACAACGGTGATTCTAACAGAAATGGTCCTCATAGTCAATAGTTTTTGAGCTATCTTTTAAAATCTTCCCACATTGCGTGATCAATATTGGCAATATTTTGTCTTTTCAGTTCGCGAGCCAGAAATGGAGCCCTTTCTTCTAAATGATCGATATCATACTTTCCCAGTAGATAGGGTTTCAGCCAGGAGATGCGACCTCGTATACAGGTTTCGTCGTTGAGCTTAAGCCTTTTGATAGTTTTCATTACGCTTTCGGCCTCAGTTTTCGTTAGATTGTTACCTGGTTTCACTTGCAGTGATGGGAAATGGATAACAAACCAGCCATCTTGTAGCGTGAACGGATCAAGAACATCTTCTTTGTTACCCTTCCTGCCGTTTAATGTTCCACATACAAGTCTATAGTTATCCCAGGAGTAAGCTAGTTTAGGATAGAAATCCTTTGGTTTGAAATGCTCAACTGTTTTTGATCCGGTATCCTCGGATATCCAATGGCATGTATAAGCACATATTTCTGAGTAAGCGTGATAGAGCTCTGGAATAATATCTCTCCAG
>CAXTXB010000196.1:627-3066 GCA_964247965.1 uncultured Dictyobacter sp.
TAGGGTGTCAATTGTTTCCCTCTAGGATGAGGGTTTTGTGCTAAAATTTCCTCACCTTTCTTCTGAACCTTTTCATAAAAATCACGTGGCTCAGGTTGTTTTTTGACTGGTATCAAACCGAACACCTTTCTCTTTTGCAAAGTGTGTCCATAAAGGCCAGAATTCGTCATCGGGCGCTAAAACTTTCTGTAAAGTATTTGATATCTGTTGGACTTCCTCACCTGGCGGGTTATCAGCAAGTTGCACTTCTCTGGCCGTTTCTATTGCGTTCTCGGCTTCTATAGATCGTGGTTGAGACAGACCAAATATGTCCGATATTAGCCATTTGTCGACGTTGCCCCTTTTCACAAATGGAACTTCGTTCAGCTGGACCGACCCGTCCTCTAGATCCATATAGAGATGGAATAAGCTATCCAGGTCTTCATCAAATACAGGCTCCATAGAAGCGAGGATGAGGGGTGAATGGGTGGCAATGATAATCTGCGTACTAACCTCCTCGGCCAGGGCCTGAACAACTTTCATGACTGCGGGAACTATGGCGCGCTGCCAGAAGGGGTGCAGATGTGCCTCCATTTCATCTATAAGCAGAACGATGCTTCTCTGCGGCTTTTCGCGGATAAGCTCTGAATTCACAACGTGCTCATTCCATGCCCATACCAAAAGATATGCTAGCGCGACAATACGTTTTATGCCGGCAGAACATAGTATAATAGGTACTGGACCATATGGGAACTCTAATGTCGGGATAGGTCGCACATCTCTCTCTTCATCTGGAATTCTCATCGGTTCCCCTGGTCGAAGCGGATATTGAGGGTGTGGCGATAACTCTTTCAGGGCAGAACAAAATATATTGAAAAGAGATGGATCTGCCGCGTTTTGCCAGGTTGTCCAGTCTTCTATGAGCCCACGGCATCTAACTATTATTTTATCGTTTCTTGTTTCTCTTACACCATCCCAAACGTCTTTTGGAGAAATGCGTATAAAGGCATCTGTCTGATCACTAGGTTGTAGTAGACTATCGAACTTCGCAGGGTCCCAGATGGCAAAAGATCCGTCTGCTTGAGAAAAGATGGATAGCCCTGGTAGTATATCGCGATTTTTAAGATCAGCCCAGGCTTGTGACTTCCAGTTATATTTGATTGTCTGTGTTCTATCTGTTTGATATTCCTTACTGATTTGGAATGTAATACTAGGATTGTTAGCTTTAGGACGTGGAAGCGCTGGATACCGAGAGGCCCAGGTACCGGTTAATGCCCACCAGGCACAATCCAGGAGAAATGTTTTCCCCAACGCATTGTCGCCCGTAATTACATTCAACCTTGGAGCCAGATCAAGCTCTGTTTCCTCTGAGGGACCTACTTCGAAGAGCTTTAATGTCTGGAGCGTTGCACCGTATTCGGTCAAGGTGTTTGAGTGATTGAATAAAGATGCGTTTGTAGGACGATTCCTTATTTCTTGATTCGTAGGATAACCAATGAGCCCTAAAAGTGCTTCTACTCCGATTGGCTCCTCTTGCAATAATGGATCATTGTAAAATGGTGGTGTGGTATTAAATAGTACGCGCTCTTCCTGCTTAACGTGGAACTCCGCAAAAAACGCTTCGATGATACCATTGATCTGTATATCTTTGTCCCAGCCTCTCGTTCGAAATAGCCAGACTGCCAGGTCAAACGCAGGGACAAGGCTATTTATAAGATGTTCTTGAGCTAAATTTTTGATGTAGTCTGTCTTCCAGCCCCATTCTCTACTTCCCTTTGGATGAAGGATTACGTCTGAAAACGTATCGACTGTAATTCTATGCAGCGTATTTGCATATTGATGCGTGTTCCACCGTTTCTTTTTACTAGAAGTTTTGAACGGAATATAAAAGCCATTGTAACTGTCTGTGGGTCGGTAATATTTCTGTAAAAACTCGTCTAAGAAAGGAAGAAAATGTAGATTCTTCGTTCCACCTTCTGGTAAATCTACCTCTTTAAAAGCAAGAAATACGGTGCCGAAGAACGGATTCAGGTCGTTTAACCTTCTAATGGATTGCTCAATCTGTTTTTCACTCAGAAACACGTTCTTTAGCTCCTTCGCGGCTTTCTTAAGCGAGATGTCTACGCATTTTTAATAGGTGTAGTATCGCTCAAATACTTTTTGTTGACAATACCTTTTACAATATCCATTTATGTAATACTAGTACTTAGGAACAAAGATTCTAATTTTATCCGCTAGACTTTCTTGTGTGGATCTGTTAGAATGATGATCAAAGAATTGTTATAGATGTGGAAAAGCGAAGATGGGGAGAGTAGGCGCTCAGGGAATGCGCAGGGAGAAGGGGCCACCGACTGCAAGCCCTTTTGCATGATCGTTCGCTGAAGTTCACCCCAGAGCTGGCTGTTGAAACCGAGATATCAAGACCTGAATGAGTAGACAGCCCCGGCCCGTCCCCGTTAG
>CAXTXB010000196.1:3076-7161 GCA_964247965.1 uncultured Dictyobacter sp.
TGCTACAGTGCTTCTATGATGCGTTTCATATAGTCAAAAAGAAGATCAAAGTCATATTCAATGCGGGTGGTACCACGGAGCTTATTATACCGACTTCGTCCCTGTTGACGAGTGTCGGTTTTTTGGTTTTTGGAGGCTATTATGCTAGGACAACTTGAACAGTTGCTGGGGCAACTCGATGAGTTGCGGGCGCGGGCTATTGAGGAGCTGAAGCCGATCAATACCTCGGCCGACCTGGAGGTGTGGGATACGCGCTATCTGGGGCGCAATCGTGGCGAGCTGAAAAATCTTTCTTCGGTCATGCCTAAGCTGGCGAAGGATGAGCGGCCGTTGGTTGGGCAGAAGATGAATGCTGTGAAGGCTGAACTGGAGCGTGAGCTAGCGGCAAAACGTGAGCAACTCAGCCAGCGTGAGTTGATGCTGGCTTTGGAGAGCGAGCGGCTTGATGTGACGCTGCCCGGCCGCGCCCTGCCTGCCGGGACGATGCATCCGATCTCGCGCATCATTCTTGAGGTGACGCAGATCTTCGAGCGTATGGGCTTCGGCATTGTGCAGGGACCAGAGGTGGAAACCGACTATTACAATTTCCAGGCCCTGAACATTCCTGAGGACCATCCGGCCCGCGATATGCAGGATACCTTCTGGGTTGAGCTGGGCCAGATACTGTTGCGCACACAGACGTCGCCGATGCAGATACGCACGATGAAACAGAACCGCCCGCCTGTTCGCGTTCTTGTTCCTGGCAAGGTCTATCGCAATGAGGCGATTGATGCGACGCATGAGGCGATGTTCCACCAGATCGAGGGCCTGCTGGTCGATGAATATTGCACGATGGCCGATCTCAAGGGCTGCCTGGAACGCTTCGCCCACGAGATGTTCGGTCACGACCGTCGTCTGCGCTTCCGCAGCAGTTACTTCCCCTTCACAGAACCGAGCGCGGAGGTAGACATCAGTTGTGGACTCTGTGATGGAAAAGGCTGCCGCTCTTGCAAGTATAGCGGCTGGCTCGAAATTCTGGGTTCTGGTATGGTGCATCCGAAGGTGTTGCGCGAGGTTGGATATGATCCGGCAAAATATCGTGGTTTCGCCTTCGGCATGGGTGTGGAGCGCATCGCAATGTTGAAATACGGCATCGGAGAGATACGCCTCTTCTCCGGCAACGATTTACGCTTTTTACGCCAGCTTTAAAATGTGCCAGCTTCCCTTCACCTGGTCATTTTCGCGCCTTCGGCGCTCGTCTCTCTTTTAATCTTTTTACTGTTTCCATACAATTCCAGGCTCTGCCCGGAATTGTATGGAAACAGTAAAAAGATTAAAAGAATTGTATCGTTTGGCTTCGCTGCGCGGGTTTATATGCTAACAGAATGTGTGCGAAGGGACTATGAAGGATTATAAATATGTAGGCATGTAGGGAAGTAAAAATAACGTTATGGAGGAGAAGATACAATGAAGGTTCCTTTGAGCTGGCTCAAAGAGTATGTAGATATATCTTTGTCACCTGAAGACCTGGCCGACACGTTGACCATGGCTGGCCTTGAGGTCGAAAGTATCGAGTATATTGGCAAAGATTGGGGCGATAAGATCATCACAGCGCAAATTACTCACCTGGAAAAGGTAGAGGGCTCGGACCATTTGAACTATACCCATGTGAATACCGGCACCACTGAGCTCAATGTAATCTGCGGCGCGCCCAACATTAAGCAGGGGGATAAAGTGCCACTGGCCCTGCCCGGCGCACAGGTTGGCGATTTGACGATTGGTGAGACACGCAAATTCGGCTATGTCTCGCAGGGTATGCTCTGTTCGCCGCGCGAACTGGGGATGGGCAATGATCATTCAGGCATTTATATCCTCGATCCTGATGTCGAACTGGGACAGAATCTGGTAGACCTGCTGGGCGAGGCGGTGCTGGATTTCGCGATCAAGGCCCATCGCGGCGATCTCTCGTCGGTAATCGGCATCGCACGCGAGGTATCGGCGTTGACTAGTCAGCCGCTGCGTATTCCACAGTCTACGTTGCATGAGCAGGGTACGCCCACCACTTCACTGATTCAGGTGACTAACGCGGCACCCGACCTGTGTCCGCGCGTCACTTTTCGCGTGGTAAGTAATGTGAAGCTAGGCCCCTCACCGAGCTGGATGGGACGCCGCTTGCTCGCCGCTGGCATGCGCCCAATTAATAATATTGTGGATATTACCAACTATGTGATGCTGGAGTTCGGCCAGCCGCTGCATGCCTATGATCATGCTCTGGTGCCTGAGCAGCATATTATTGTGCGCCGAGCCCACGAGGGCGAGACGATCACGACGCTTGATGATGTGAGGCGTATGCTTACTCCCGATATGTTGTTGATCACTGATCCAACCGGGCCAACGGGTATTGCGGGTGTGATGGGTGGTGCGAAGAGTGAAGTGAATGATAAGACGACGACTATTCTCTTGGAGGCAGCCAACTTCAACGCGGGAAATGTTCGGCGTACGTCAACGAAATTAGGGTTGCGTACGGATGCCTCTAGCCGCTTTGAGAAGGGGCTAGATCCAGAGCTGGCGCTGGCTGGGTCAAACCGTGCCTGTCAGTTAATGGTCGAACTGGCTGGCGGCGAGGTGAATCCGGGTATGCTGGATAATTACCCACAGCCTGTTCAGCCGCTCACCCTGGAGTTCTCGACGGACGAGGTAGAGTGGCTGACATCGGTACAGGTGACGCAGGATGAGGTGGTCAATGCTTTGCGCGCGCTCAATTTCACTGTAGTGCCTGATACGCAGGGGAAGAAGGTGTTGGTGACGGTGCCGACATATCGCTCGGATATAGAGGAAGGGGCTGACCTGGTTGAGGAGGTGGTGCGCTTGATCGGCTATGATCGCATCCCCAGTACGATTCCAACTGGCCCGTTGCCAGAGTTGATCCTGGATGATTGGTTCGAGCGTGAGCAGGAAATTCGCGACCAGCTGGTTGGGGCTGGCTTGAACGAGATTGTTACCTATACCTTGACGAGTCGTACGCGTATGGCGAACTTGCTGGCCTATCCGCAGGAGGATGCAGCCCGGGCGTTGACTTGTGGTGGCTCTGGTGGCTCTAATGGCTCTGATGCTCAGACTGAGGCAGGCCTGGTGGCGACAAATGCTTCGACTACCATTGTTCCATTTGATCCTGCTACTATTCGTGCTGTCACCCTGGCTAATCCGCTGAGTTCTGATCTGGAGGTGATGCGTCTGACGCTGATGAGTAATCTGCTAGAGACGCTGCAGTCGAATAGTCGGCGTAATAGTGCGGGGCTACGCTTTTTCGAAATAGGGCGCCGCTACCTGCCGGCGGAGGAGAAACTGGCGCAGCCCGACGAGCGGCGATCTGTAGGTATTGCTCTCTGTGGGCCAGCAAGGATTTCCTGGGTCCCCGATTTATCTCGCCCGGCGGACTTCTACGATCTTAAGGGAGTGCTGGAGACGTTGCTGGAAAGTTTAAAGATCAGGGGTTATCGCTTCACACCAACCCAGCATCCTACTTTTCATCCTGGACGCTGTGCCCTGCTGGAATTGGCCTTCGCTACAGAGGGTGGCGAAGAAAAGTATAGCCCTGTTGGTGTGATGGGTGAGGTGCATCCGCTTGTGCAGCAGCGCTATGATCTGCCTCACCGTGCATACCTCTGTGAGTTGGATCTACAACAGCTCTATGCCGCTGTACCCGAGCGTATTGCTTATCAATCCATCTCGCGCCATCAGGAACTGACGCGCGACCTGGCTCTGGTCGTAGATCAGCAGATAGCGTCTCAAGCTATCCAGGATGATATCATTCGTCATGGTGGAGATCTCTTGCGCACTGTAAACCTCTTCGATGTCTACACAGGTGAGCCAATTCCACCTGGCAAGAAAAACCTGACCTACTCGTTAGTCTACCAGGCTCAGGATCGTACATTAACTGATGCCGAGGCTGCCGCTCTTCAAGAGCGTATTGTAAAAATACTGCATGAAGATTTCGGTGCCGTCCTCCGTTAAATTACACGCACGCCTTTGGCGTGACGAGACATAAGTCATCGCGAACTTTGATTAACGTTTGGGGGGGGGTTGATAAAAAGTATAAAAACATG
>CAXTXB010000196.1:7171-9306 GCA_964247965.1 uncultured Dictyobacter sp.
GTATGGGGCTCTAAACCTAGTACTCTGCTCAAGCGATGTGACAAATAACATATTTTCAGCGTTTAATCATTATGAATATATTTGTAATCGTGTGTTAATGTTTGTGTGTAATGCGAAAATTTATCATCTCTCATCTTTGTGAAACTCTATTTTTTGAAAACGAAATAGAATGAAGCGAGGTATGGATGAGAGAGCAGGCCGTATTTTTAAAAAGAGCTGAAAAATGAAGCAGTGTTTGCGTTGTAACAAGCCGTGTAGTGCTCCCTCTTCTCTTTGTGAACAGTGTAGTTCGCAATTGTTGGAACACGTTTCTGAAGATGAGCAGTTGGATCTATCTGCCCTTGAGACGAGCCCCTTGCCGAGCGTGTTCCCTCACCAGCCTGATCCCGTAACACCTATACCTTCTGTATATGTAGCGGAGTCTTCTGAAAAGGCTGTGCAGGAGTTAGCACCATCGGTAACCGACGTGTCCAAGGAAAAGACGGACGAACACAATATTTATTCGGCCTATAACAATATGGTAGAGCAGTCGTTGCATCGTCTGAATGATGCCGCTCGCCGTATCGCTGCCGATCCCGACTCGGCCTATAAGCTGCGCTCTCCTCATACTCCGCGTGTCAACCGGCTCACTCCACTGCGCGATATATCTGCTGATATCCATCGAGATAATACTCCTCTCACTTCAGCGTCTTATGATACGCAGCCCGGCGAACAGAACTTGCTCGCGGGCCAGCTTCCAGATCTCTGGCCATGGCTAGAGGTAGAGGAAGAAAGCGAGAGTCCTCCCTGGCGCACTGATCCGCTATCGGCCCGCCATTTTCCGACGAGTGAGGAATCTTCACGTATTGAGGAAGAAGACCTGCGTCGGGCAATCGCGCAAGGTATTTCAAGTGTTATTACAGCTGTTCGACTACGACCACAAAAATGCCTGCGTCTCCTCTTTATATGCACAACTATTTTTGCCTTGCTGGCTTTAATTATTGATACTGTTCTTGTCGCATCCCTAAATAATCGATCATCCAGGCTCCCTGTCTCTGCTCCTCCCTCGCTTGTTTTATCGAAAAGCGTGGTTCACTATGGAGAAATTACTGAGATTCATCTTAAAAACTTTTCTCCTGCGTCCTCTGTAGTGGTTTCGCACGATATTCAGGAGCGCGTTCATCTGGTTGGAGAGAATCCTATTGTTCAGATTGGTGTGGATGGTGCGAAGGATATTAAGCTGCTTATTGATAACGATTGGGACCCGGGCATTCATACGATTGAGGCGGAAGATATACAAACGCGTTATACTGCCAGCGCAACGCTGCGCATCGATGCTGGTCCGACTCGTCCTGCTCGTATGATAATCGAGACGACAACAATTGATTTCGGTTCGTCAATTCAGGGTGCGAATACGATCCAGCCTTTGAACTTAAGAAACGGTGGCGGCAGCTCTATTACCTGGTCTGCCAGTAGCGATTCTGCATGGTTGATGATCTCTCCTAATCATGGTGTCTTCAGTGACCATCAATCTATCCAGGTTGCGGGGTCGCGTACACACCTCACACCTAAAGAATACACGGGCAAAATTACGTTCTCTTCTAATGTGGATAAGCCTCAGAGCATTACTGTACATATGACTGTGCTGCCTCTGCCGCCCAATCCTGGCGCTGTGCTGAGTGTAGCCCCACCCGTGCTCACCTTCACCTCCGTTGATGGCCTGGCTGATCCTGGCAATCAGGCCCTGGTTATAAACAACCCTGGCTCTCAACCCTTGTACTGGTCGATTGGTGGCAGCCGACAAATGTCTGCATCTGATAGTTCTTCTTACCTGACTGAATTAAATCCAAGTGTTAACTGGTTGAATGCGGCCCAGACGTCAGGTATGGTTGTACCAGGTTCTACTGGCTCGGTGGCTGTGCAAGTGCATAGCAGGAATTTGCTACCTGGAACGTATACAAGTGCAATCACATTAAGTTCTGGTGGGGGTCACAGTGCTCTTAATAGTCCACAGATTGTGAGTGTGTCGCTTACTGTGCAGCCGCGCTGTGGCCTCACTTTAAATACTGGGAGTATGTTCTTTACGGCCGTTTCCGGCCAGGATAGTCCTGGTACGCAGACGTTGAGCCTGACGGCGGCGGCGAGTTGCCCAAACA
>CAXTXB010000197.1:0-7665 GCA_964247965.1 uncultured Dictyobacter sp.
CAGGGAAACAGACGTTGTTCCTCATTTCTCAAAAGTTTGGGATGAGCCTTTATTACAAGTTCTCGATCACTCCGTATTACAAAACTATGCTGGCGAGAAGAAGCTGCTAACTGCTAGTATGAGATAGAAGGCACACAGCAGCAATCCTTCAAGCCAGGTGGACTCGCCGTCGAGGCAGATAAGCGCGTAGAGCCCGGCGACAAATCCGAATAGGACGACTTCAAACAGGGAGAAGGTGAGGTCGAGCGGTGAGCCGATCAAGGCTCCGATGATTACCAGGATAGGGGCGGCAAATAAAGCGACCTGAATGGATGAGCCGGCGGTTATGGATAATGAAATTTCCATCTTGTTGTCTATGGCGGCTGTGATGGCTGAGAAGTGTTCGGCTGCATTGCCTACTATGGGGAGGACGATCAGGCCGACAAATAGTGGGTTGAGGCCGATCTGTTTCGTCAGGGGATCGATTGTTCCCACCAGGATCTCGCTTGCTACGGCCGTGACTGCCGTCGTCACAGCCAGGACAACAAGCGGCAACCAGATGGTGTTTTTCCACCAGCCCGCGAGAACTGCGAATCTTCCCCCGCTTCCTATAGCCATAGGCTTTTCCTCTGCCTCCGTTGTGGATTGGAAGGTAGTCTTTTCTGCCGGAACTGTCTGAATTGACTCATCGTGCGCTTCCAATCTCTCTTCCGGCTGTATATCTGTGCTGAGCGTGGTTGCGTCGGGTTCAGCTCGTACGCGGAAGATTGAGAAAAGGATGTAGGCGGCATAGCATAGGAGCAGGATGATAGATATTCCAATGCTCAATTGGTGAAGTTCGGTTCCATGCAGTACTGTTTCTCCTGGACGACTGCTCTCGCCGACTGTGGCGAGTAGTGAGGGGATGGAGAGTCCGATCACGACCAGGGCAAGCATGACCGAGTACTGCCTTGCTGTACGCTGCTCAAATATCTGCTGACGATGCCGCCAGCCTCCTAGCAGCATTGCCGAGCCCAGTACGAGCAGGATATTTCCGATGATAGAGCCAGCCAGCGAGGCTGCTACAACGTTGGGCAGACCGGCGGCCAGGGCTGCAATTCCAATGATGATCTCGGCTGCGTTCCCAAATGTCGCGTTGAGTAGGCCGCCGATATTAGGCCCAAGCCGCTCTGCCAGCACTTCGGTCGCGAGCCCAATTATTCCTGCCAGCGGAATAAGCCCGAGTCCGGCCAGAATAAAGGGAATGAGTGAGGGTGTGTGCAGCGACTCGGCGATAATGGCCGCCGGTACCGCGAGGATGAGTAGAAAGAGCCAGCGATTCAATATTCGTCTCCATTCCTACAATAGTATAGAAAGTAAAAATATGCCCTGCATAATCGCAGGGCCAGGCCGTCCATGTTCAATACGAACATTCTTTACCTGAGATTTTGTTAAGCAATCTTCCTCTGAATTCGTCGAGCCTTCCTACGATAGGCGAGGTCAAAAGCGATGATGATGCCACACGTTATGGCGGCCAGCAGCAGCATTAGCCAGGAGAGGTGCAGGGGTAGAATCGACTGGCTGCTACTTATCAGCCAGGGTATCTGTGAGTGCGCGGCCAGAGGAGCCAGGTCATCATGTATCATCGTTGCGCTCGTCCACGCCAGAACGATGGCCGCGAGATCGAGTAGCCAGGTAAGACGATTCATCAGTGCTGCGACAAGTGCGCTGCCGCAAATGATAATAATGATACTGATCAGTAAACCAAATATGATTGGCAGAAAGTCCCCATTGGCCGCCGCCCCAATCGCCAGCACATTGTCCAGGCTCATCGTCACATCCGCCACCAGAATTGTCAGCGCCGCTGTCTTAAAGCTCATCTCGCCGCTCCCCTTTCTACCCTTTCCCTCCGCTTGCTCTCCCGCCTCCTCCTCTTGCTCTGGAACCCGCTCCGCCAGCAGCTTAACCGCGATCCCAAGCAAAACCACCGCACCTACCGTTTGCAGCCAGGGAATATTGAGCACAATCGTCGCAATAGATGAAAAAAGGATGCGTAATACGATAGCACCCGCCCCGCCAAAAACGAGCGCATACCAGCGCTGCTTCTGCGGCAGACCCGCCGCCGTCGCACCCAGCACAAGCGCATTATCCCCACTCAAAGCAAGATCAAGTACCAGAATGCTTCCAATCATTCCCGCCCATTCCCATCCAATCATATCCGTTCTCCTCACAATTCTCTATCTTTATGCATAACGCATAGCATACAACGTCATCTACACCGCGAGATCACAATATCGAACACCCATCAACTTTATCCTATTAGTCTTTAAACGCAGCCGCACCCTAAAAACCAAATGTAGAAAAGACCCTTTTCTTCTATTTTTCATGTCCCTTCTCATCATATACTATTATCAATACGTATCAAATCCCTAAATAGCTCAGCATAGCTACAGGAGCAGCACACGCTCCATCAAACATCCAGCCAAAAACGCGTTATATTTCACACTCCATATGCGACATACTACTAATAGAGGGGCTGATTATGCCATTTAAAAAATAAGGTGTCGGAAACGAGGTCGGCGATTTATCACACGTACTGCTCTGTCAATCTTCATCGCAACCCTCAATGAGAGAGGTGCCGCTTTAGCGCTTCTTCGGCTAAAGCTGGCCTGTGCGTTCTAAACCGGCACTAATACGCACCTATTCTTAAGTTGATGTACATAGTGCAGGCTAAACCGGCATCTCTGCACACAATGGCCGTCATAAGTAGTTACTATTCTCATCAAGCAGGATAAAAAATATGCACAAGCAAAGCATAGAAGCAAACGAATTTCTTATAGCCGAAACGGAGCATGTCCAACTCGTCCACTACTGTGCCCGTATAACCAGAAATAGAGATGTTGCTGAAGACCTGGCGCAAGAGACGATTCTTATAGCCATGGATAATCTCTCCACGTTGCGCGAAGCCGAACGACAAAGTGCGTGGCTCTTCGGTATTGCGCGCAATGTTTGCTTACGTTGGCTGCGTACGCATGGACGTGATAGCGTGCATCTTGTTCAACCGCATTCAGTGGGAGAAGACGTGACCTTTAGCGAGCCCGAGGAGATTCTGGCCGATGATCAGGATGTGGAGCTGGTTCTTGAGCGAAAAGAGTTGATTGAGTTGCTGGATCGCGCGCTTGCCCTCTTGCCGACTCAGACGCGCACCGTACTGGTTCGGCGCTATGTCGAGGAGTCTCCGCTTGCTGAGATCGCGGCCGAGTTAGGGACGAATGCCAGTGCGGTGGCAATGCGCCTGCAGCGTGGCAAACTGATCTTGCGCCGCATCTTGACTGAGGAGATGAAGCAGGAGATTGCGCCCTATACTCTCGATGCATCAACCGAGGGTTGGGAGCTCACTCCGCTCTGGTGCTATAACTGTGGGCGGCAGCGCCTGTTGGGGCAGCGTGATCCAGCTGAGGGCAAGCTTTTGCTCAAGTGTCCGCTGTGTAGTCCAGGTAAGGATGACGTGCTGAATAAAAATCATCTCTCCGCCTTAAAGGGAATTCGGAGCTATAAGCCGTTATACTCGCGGCTTGCGGTCTGGTGCGATCAGCATTATCGTATAGGTTTAGATACTGGCTCTACCGTCTGCCCAAAGTGTGGACGTAGCATACCGGTGAGCATTCGGACGCCCGAGAATTTTCCAGCGTGGATGCATAATACGAAGCATATGCAAATGTGGCTGCGCTATCCTGTTCTTCCCTGTTCTTCCCTTTCTTATAGTCTTCCATGGCTTGGCCGGGCTGGCTATTGCTCCCATTAATCCTCTAATGCGCACCGTAATGCAGGAGCGGTTGCCGGGTGAGATGCGCGCCCGCATCTTCGGGACGATGAGTGTGGGCTTTCTCGCTGGCATTCCAATTGGGACATTTGCCAGCGGCTACGTTGTGGCGTGGCTTGGCCTGCGGACTCGCGCCCGAGTCCTTTGTTGCCGCCGGTGATGAGGGTGATGGTCATAAGGTTTCCTTCTAGTCGTTCCTGATGTGGTAGAGCTCTTTCATTGTGCTACCGTTATTTGAATGATCTTTAACTTTTTAATCTGGTAAAAAAAGCACGCTTTTTTTACCAGATTAAAAAGTTAAAGATCATTCAAATGACTTTGAGTCATACATACATAGGTATGAGTTAGCGGGCAGGTCGTTCGAGGGCAATGACTGGAATTTCGCGTTCCGTCTTCTTCTGATACTCTGCATAGTTAGGAAATACTTCCACCGCCCGTTTGAATGCTTTTGCCCGCTCTTCGCCAGTAAGGATTTTCGCCGTCGTGGTAAATTTCTCGCTGCCAACCTCAACCGTTACCTCTGGATGGGCGAGCAGGTTGAGATACCACTCGGGGTGTTTGGGAGAACCACCCTTGGATGCGACTGCAAGGATGCGGTCCCCATCCTCTACCAGCATCAATGGCGCGATGTGCGGCTGACCACTTTTGGCTCCTATTGTTGTTAATAGGATTAATGGTGCCCAACCTTCCACCTTGCCTCCATTGGCACGAAACTTCTCAATCACATCCTTATTTCTGGCTACCCATTCGTTCATGAACAAAACTCCTTTGTGTCTATTGACTTGAGACAATGTATGTTTCAAATGGACTCTTGTATCCGGTACTCAGTGTAACTGAACAAGCAGCAAGAAACAAGGATCAATGAGGAGATGTGTCTCAATTTTTGAAGAATGACTGATGCTGAATTTTTGAAGGCGGCACCTCTCTTGATCGGTTCAATTAAGGTTGCCGCGCGTGCAACAGGTTCCAGACTCTCTCGGGTGTGAGTGGTGTGGAGGTTTCGTGGCTTGGAATGAGGAAGCCGATAAATGCCTGGAACTTTGAGGATCCGCGGCGGTGATTGAGATGCTATCGGTTCATCTCCTCAAGGTAGGAGTATTCTGTCTCTTTTCTCTTTGGTGATACGTGCAATTACCGATCTTGCTAATCTTCCATATGTTCTTCTACAATAGAAATTGAGGTTTTTCCCTGGGATAGTTTGTGTGAGCTTTATGTGGGGGCCAGGATTTTCCAGGTGTGGTCTTATTACGATCTTATGCAGGCGCGGTTATGAATATGCCTGATGTATGAATGAATGGTGAAGGAGTTTTTTCGCATGTCTACTCTCCTGGCTGCACGAGCACAGATGGGAACATCGCTGGTGTTCCATATCGTTTTCTCGGTTCTGGGTGTGGGTTTGCCCCTATTGTTGTGTTTGGCGGAGGGGCTGGCCCTGAGGAGCAAAGATCCTGTGTGGATGACGCTGGCACGCCGCTGGGCGAAGGCGGCCGTGATTATCTTTGCGATCGGCGCGGTCTCTGGTACAATTGTTGAGTTTGAGCTTGGGCTGCTCTGGCCGACGTATATCCGCTTTATTGGGGCGGTGATTGGGCCGTTGTTTGCTTTTGAGGGCTTTGCGTTCTTCCTGGAGGCGATTTTCTTTGGTATCTATTTGTATACCTGGGACTCTCTTTCTCCACGTATCCATTGGCTGTGCTCTTTCCCGATCTGGATTGCGGGCTTGGCCTCGACCTGGTTTATTGTGACGACGAATTCGTGGATGAATACTCCGACTGGCTTCCAATATAGGAATGGGCAGTTGATCGGTATCGATTCGTTGAAGGCGATTGCGAATCCCAGTACGCCGTATGAGACGGTGCATATGGCGCTGGCCTGTTATGCTGCGTGTGGCTTTGGGGTGGCGGCGATCTATGCGATCTCGATGCTGCGCGGAAATCGCGATGAGTATCGTCGCAAGGGCTTGATGCTCGGGCTGGCGATGGCTGTTATTGCGACTCCGCTGCAGATTGTGAGTGGCGACTTTAATGCTCGCTATCTGGCGACGGCCCAGCCTGCGAAGCTGGCGGCGATGGAAGGTGTGTTTAAGACGAGCAGCCATGTTCCGCTGCACATTGGTGGCATTCCTGATCCTAAGACTGAGACATACTACTTTTCTATTCCGATTCCCGATGGGTTGAGCTTGCTGGCAACGTATAGTCCAGATGGCGTTATTCGCGGCCTGGATTCGTTTCCGGTGCAGGATCGTCCAAATCCTATTCCTATACATCTGTCTTTCGATGGCATGGTTGGGAGCGGCTTCTTTGCTCTGCTGGTGGCGGCGGTCTTCTGGTTTCTGTACTTCAGGCAGAAGAAGAGGATGCCGGAGCAGAAATGGCTATTGTGGGGGATAGTGCTCTCGGGCTTCCTGAGTTTTCTAGCGGTGGAGCTGGGCTGGATGGTCACGGAGGAGGGTCGGCAGCCGTGGGTGATCTATGGTTACTTGCGTACAAATAATGCGGTGACGACGGCTCCTTTCCTTAATATCAGTTTCTTGATCTTCTCTGTGGTCTATGTGATCCTGGCGGTGACGATGACCACTCTACTGCTGCGTCAGGCGCGTCAGCCGTTGCCGGAGATGGTGTGGGAGAAGGTGGCGAGCGGTCCGCAGCCTGAGAATAAAGATGTCAACCAGGAGCTAAAGGTTGGCTCGTAAGCTCAAATCGCATGAAGCGGAAAGAAGGAGCTACATATGATTACGTTGCCCTATATTCTATTGAGTATCATCTGGCTGGCGCTCATCGCGTATACGGCCTTTGGTGGAGCCGACTTTGGCGCGGGCTTCTGGGATCTGATTGCCCGAGGCCCTCTGGCGGATGAGCAGCATTCGCTGATCGATAACGCGCTGGGACCTGTGTGGGAGACTAACCATGTGTGGTTGGTCTTCCTGGTGGTTGGTCTCTTCTCGGCCTTCCCGGTCCCTTTTTCCCTGATCGTGGTTGTACTGTTTATTCCCATCACCCTGGCCCTGTTTGGCACGGTCCTACGTGGCTCGGCCTTTGTGTTCCGTACCCATGGCCTGCGCGAGGGACGCCTGCACCTCTGGACGCGCGCGTTTAGCTTTTCGAGTATTCTGACTCCCTTCTGCCTGGGACTGGCGGCGGCGGCGGTTGCCAGTGGCCAGATCCGCTTTAGTAAAGGAGTGCCGGCGCAGGCGAATCTCGGTTCGCTCTGGCTTAGCCCCTTCGCCCTGGTGATTGGCGTTATGGCCGTCGCGCTCTGTGCCACCATCGCTGGTGTCTACCTGACGGTAGAGGGGACCAACGCCCAAAAACACGATCTCACCGAACTGTTTCGCACCCGCACGCTGATCGCGGGTGGCGTGACTGCCGTCCTTGGTGCGGCTGGCCTTGGCCTCTCGCCTATCTACGCCCCCCTGCTCTGGCATGGCCTGATAGGCCACACGATCCCACTTGTCATCGCAACCATGATCATCGGTCTGGCGACGGCGGCCACGGTCTACCTGCGCTATTATCGCATCGCCCGCATCCTCGTCGTCGGTGAGGCCGCCTTCCTGCTCAGCTCCTGGGGCGTCTCGCAGATTCCCTATCTGGTCCCACCCGATATAACCGTGGACTCGGGCGCTTCGACATCCAGTAATCTGTTCCTATTGCTCATAGGAATCAGCGTCGGCATGCTTCTTATCATTCCATCCATCTACTGGCTCTTCTACCTCCTAAAGCTAAGAGCGAGTATGGGCCTCTTCCAAAAGGGAGAGTAGCAGGTTAAAATGTTTGAATAGGTCATTCCAAACATTTGGAAGATGATAAATATGGTGTTTTCCCAGCTGTTTTTTTTTGGGGGGGGAGGAAAAAGAGCAGGGGTACACCCCTATTTTTGATAGTGCA
>CAXTXB010000197.1:7675-9005 GCA_964247965.1 uncultured Dictyobacter sp.
CCAGCTTTTTTACTGGCTTCACCAAAAAAAAAGAGCTGGCAAAACACCATATTTATCATCTTCCAAATGTTTTAGTTACCCCTCTTCAGAGAGAAGCTTTGCGGCGGGTTCCAAATCGATGGGCTTCTCTACGACGTTGTTCTCCACGGACTCCGCGATCTTGTCCTTCGCCTTCTGAAAATCTTTGGGGTGCATCTCGCGCCATTCTGACCACACGGCAACAAGAAAGGCCTGCAGGACTCCCGCGATGGGTGAAGCAAAGAGGGCACCCCAGATACCGAAGAGGTCGCCGCCAACGATCAGTGCGAGCAGAGAGACTATCGGATGGAGGCCCACAGCTTTTCCAACGATGCGGGGACCCACGACATCCCCCTCGATCACATGCACTACCACGAAGTAGGCGAGCACGATGATCGCAAGGACCCAGCCTCCCTTTGTCAGCGCAAGCAGGACACAAAGCGCGCCCGAGATTAGCATTCCGAGGATTGGAATAAATCCTAGCACAAATGCTAACACTCCGAGCAAGATGGCATAGGGGACGCCCAGGATCTGCATGCCAACGCCGACCATGACTCCAAGGATGCTGCACAGCAGGAGCTGCCCGCGAATATAACCGCCGACAATCCGTTGTAAGGTCTCCAGCAGAAAACGGACCCGCCCCCGCTGCTGCCTGGGCATGTTTTGACGGAACCAGTGCGTTGCCCGCGAGCCATCAAGGAGCAGGTACACACTCAGGACTGCGACCAGAAGAATGTCAAGAGAGGTATTCACCACGCCTCTGATCAGTGGCACGATATTCCCCGCAAGCCCCTGTGTTTGGAGAATAATCTGTGTCCGGATCGACGCGATCTGGCCTGGTGACACGCCAAACGAGCGCAGTGTCTGCTCCACCGCCGTTTGATGCTCCCCATTTGTAGGCGTCAATAAAAATTCAAGATAGTCTGAGAGTGAGGTGAGCTGCTGAAGGGTCGTACGGATTACCAGGTAGATTAAGGCAGTAACGCCACCAAGGACAATGAGATAGACGAGGAGGGTGGCGAGGAATCGTGGCATCAATCGCGCGAAAAGAGCGACAAGGGGTGCCAGGGCGTAGGCGAGTAAAGAGGCAATTACAAACAGCAAGATCGCCCTGGTGATGTGACTTGCACCCCATACAACAAGAATAATGATACTTGCCCAGGCTAGCAGCGAAAGTGGAATAAGGAGTCGCCGCACCCATTTCGCCACGTCGAGCAACACATCATCGACCTGGGATGGCTCTCTAGTCACTTCCTCAGAAGTATCTAGAGGAATGTCAACCTGGGAGTGAGGAGTGGTTCTCCACGATGAG
>CAXTXB010000197.1:9015-9264 GCA_964247965.1 uncultured Dictyobacter sp.
CCAATGCCTTCTCTTCCTCTCCCTGGATACAACCCTCTTGACGACGCTCACGAATTCTCCGGGAGATAGAGGTGAACCACCAAAAAGTGTGTTGCCAGTTTGCCACGATAATTATATCATGTTCACCCCTAATTATTGTATATACTAGCTCATCCCAAATTTTTCAAAAATGAGGAACATCGTGTTTTACAGGCTCTTTTTCTGCCTCAGGCAGAAAAAGGAGCAGGGAAAACACAGTCTTCATCATTT
>CAXTXB010000198.1:0-8348 GCA_964247965.1 uncultured Dictyobacter sp.
GCACACAGATCGCAGAACTCTCTCGGATCAGTCCGGCGTTTCGGGAATTATGGGCCCGTCACGATGTACTCAACAGGCCGGAAGGATGGAAATCGATACATCATTCGCTTGTAGGAGAACTGACCCTTGATTTTTTCTTGCTCCAGGCGGTCGATTCCTGCGACCTGCGACTACTGATTTACTCGCCTCGTAGCAATTCCGGGACCGCAGAGAAAATCGAGCGGCTTATGGCCCTTGAGTATGAACGGACCGTATTCCGGTCCGTTCATACTCAAGGGCTTGGCTCAAGCTTAAAGTCGTTGGAGATCAAGCGTGAAGATTGACTTCGCTACAAATATTCAGAAGGAGAGAGACCCGGCGCAATTAGCGGCTGGGTTTCTCTCCCCAAACCGTGAGTAGCTTCCAGGTGACGTGAAAATCGCTGCGCTGCATCTCGTCGAGGGCTTGCTGATAGATCGTATCATACTCCTGGGAGAGGCAGCCCCATTTTTGAATAAAGGGGCGAAGCGTGCGAAACATATTCTTTACTCCTTCAGCATATGATTGCCCCTGGTGAGTTCCTGCTTGATACTCTAATGCATGAGCTTTTGTCTGCACCTGCTGTAGTCCGTGTTGGGTAAACAGGGGTACAAGGTGAGCAGTTATGCCAGTGGTTTCTTGCTCAAAGAGGTGTCCTGCTTTAAATAGGGCGCATTGGAACATCTCGTAAAACTGAGTGAGAGCAGGACTATTACTGTCATGAATAACATCTGCTTCTGTAACGCGCACGACACCACCGGGGTGAGTGACCCGTTGCAACTCACTGAGCATCTTGGGCCAGTCCCATATGCGCATAAAACTAGTACTTAGACGTAGATTGACCAGATCAAAGAAGCTAGCGGGAAACTCTAGCATGCGTAGTGCATCCATCACACGAAACTCGATGCGGTCGGCGAATCCTTGCTCGCTTGACTGGACGCGGGCGTACTCGATCATCCGCCCACTGATATCGATGCCAAAGAGCAACATGCCTGGATAGGTCTGGGCTGCTTCAAGGATCCAACCTCCAGGCCCACATCCAACATCAAGGACGCGTTGAATGCGACCTGGGTCCGACTGTTCTGGCAATACTCCACCCATACGCCTGGTGAGTATCTGATCCAGAATACGTAAGCGATTCATTTCTTCTTCATTGGAGCGATCCTGCACAAAATAAGTACTGGGATGCTCGCGACGAGGCTCGTTAGGAGTTGCCATAAATAGAGTTGTGCTCCTTTACATTGCTGGATCACACTAGACAAATGTTCTCTTTCCTTTTATACTACCAGCACACCTTACCAGGTACAGTATAGAGAGAAAAGAATAAGATATCAATGCAAACCTCATTTTCTACCATTGTGGCAACTGCTTCGGCTTACTTGAGCGATATTGACCCGGTTATGCGCGCAACAATTGAGCGTATTGGTCTATGTACGTTACAGCCCAACCCTGATATTTTTGATGCCCTGGTCGATGCAATCATCTCGCAGCAGATCTCGGTTAAAGCCGCCGATGCGATTATGGCACGCGTCCGTGCTGCCTTGCCAGATGGGAAGGTAACGCCTGAAAATCTGCTTCCTTTTGACTTTGATCGTCTACGCACGCTGGGGCTTTCAACGCCCAAGGCGAGCTACATTCGTAACCTTGTTGAGCATATTGACTCTGGGCGACTGCAATTAGAACGTTTAAAGGATTTAGAGGACGAAGAGGTTATCACCCAGCTAACTGCTGTCAAAGGTATTGGGCGTTGGAGCGCTCAAATGTGTCTCATCTTTACCTTTGCAAGGCCCGATGTGCTGCCGGTTGATGATCTCGGTTTTCTTGAGGGCATACGCACAGCCTACCAGCTTCCAGCACGTCCTTCTAAGAAGGAAGCTCATGAGCGCGGCGAGTTGTGGCGACCTTATCGAACCTTCGCGACCTGGTATATGTGGGCCGTTCGGCGCGCTGAGCAGGGCAATCAGCGAGCTAGAACGCGCATCGTGTCTCTATAAATTGGAAACCAAAAGAGAGCATGCCGGTTCATTCATTTTGTGCATTGCTTCGTCCTACGCGGTAAATATCCAAATTTTGATCCTCTCTAAGATAATATTTGATCTCTATGGTGTTCACCTTCTTGCTTTACGATGTGTTGCGGCTTCGCCGCTCTTTACGAGTTTTAAGAAACTTTTTACGTTGTATACATTTTTACATTTTTTGCGCTTAGCGCAAAAAATGTAAAAATGTATACAACGTAAAAAGTTTCTTAAGGATAGGGGCAACTGAAGACCTGCTCACACTTTTTGTATTATTTGCTGCTTCTGCATTTCTAGAGTAGAAATTAAAAAATGTAGAAAAAGCAAATGATACAAAAAGAAATGTATCGTGCAGCGAAGCCGTATGAGCCCATGCGCTAAGAAGTTGAGGTAAAGGGAGTCCAACACTCTCTAAATCCGAATTTATAGATATATAATGTCATACTTCACTCTTAGGTGCCAAACACTCATTTGGGTGACGGATATCACTTCTCATTGCCTTCCATACATACCATAATAAATCATATAAAAATATGCTATATTTGTTAGATGCTTTCTATTTATGAGGTACATCGTTTACAGATATAGTACTTCTATATCAGATGTTGTGCTTATAATATGCATATGATTTAACATCGTCTTTTCTTTGTCCACCTATCCTGGAAAACTCAGTCGTGTTTTCTGTTTCTCTATTGGTTGTTCGTGTCGTACAATGGGCAATGGACTGTAGATACGTTGTTGAATAGCTGGGAGAAGAATTATGACTGAGGTACACGAGCAATACAAGCATACCAACCATCTCATCAATGAGACAAGTCCATATTTATTGCAGCACGCCCACAATCCTGTGTCCTGGTATCCCTGGGGTGAGGAGGCGTTAGAGCTGGCACGCCAGGATGACAGGCCGATCTTGCTGAGCATTGGTTATTCTGCCTGTCATTGGTGTCACGTTATGGAGCGCGAGTCCTTTGAGAATGAGGAGATCGCAGGCTTGATGAATAAGCATTTTGTGTCGATTAAGGTCGATCGCGAGGAGCGGCCCGATTTAGATAATATTTATATGCAGGCGGTGCAGGCTATGACAGGTCAGGGTGGCTGGCCGATGACGATGTTCTTGACGCCCGATGGTCGCCCCTTCTATGGTGGTACCTATTTCCCTCCCGCCGACCGTAGTTATGGGAAGCAAGTGATGCCAGGCTTCCCGCGCGTTCTTTTGAGCATTGCCGATGCGTACACGAATCATCGTCCAGAGATCGAGGAACAGGCCAATCAGCTTGCCGAGTATCTGCGCCAGCATAGCGATGCGCCGTTGCGCAACCGCAAGGGGGTCACAACTGATTCGCCGCTTCTAACATCTTTTAGTGATGCAAGCCAGAAGCTGGCTGAGACCTTTGATGCAAAGAATGGCGGTTTCGGTAGCGCCCCTAAGTTCCCCAATACTATGTCGCTGGAATTTCTGCTGCGCGTCCATCTGCATCGTAGCATAGATGAGATTACGGCCCCTCTTGCGGCCGGAAGCCCAACGGAATTGGAGATCATCGAAAGCTCGCTGCAACACATGGCGCATGGGGGCATCTATGATCAGCTCGGCGGTGGCTTCCATCGCTATTCCGTCGATACTCGCTGGCTGGCACCTCATTTTGAGAAGATGCTTTACGATAATGCGTTGCTCAGCCAGATTTATTTGCATACATACCTGGCGACCAAAGAGTCATTTTATCGTCAGATCGTTGAAGAGACGCTTGATTATGTCGTGCGCGAGATGACTTCGCCGGAGGGTGGCTTTTATTCTACCCAGGATGCGGATAGCGAGGGTGAGGAGGGTAAGTTCTTCCTCTGGACGCCCGACGAGGTCGAAGCTCTTCTCCCAGCCCAGGATGCTGCGCTCTTCATGCATTACTATGATGTCACCAAACGAGGAAATTTTGAGGGCAAGAATATCCTTCATGTACAGCAGGATGCTCAGAGTGTTGCCGATCAAGCCCAGGTTTCTGTTGCTGAATTGCAGGCCGTTCTGGAGCGGAGCCGTGCCGCCCTCTTCGCCGCACGTGAGCAGCGTATCAAACCCGCCCGCGACGAGAAGATTCTAACATCCTGGAATGGTTTGATGTTGCGCAGCTTTGCCGAGGCAGCCCGCCACCTTGGTCGCGCCGACTATCTACAAGTCGCGGTGAACAATGCGCATTTCTTACTTACCACACTACAGCAGAACGGACGCCTCTTGCGCACTTATAAAGATGGGCGTGCTCGCCTCAACGGTTATCTGGAGGACTATACGTTCCTGGCCGATGGATTGTTGACGCTCTATGAGGCCAGCTTTGATACCCGCTGGTTTGTCGGAGCCCGCGCGCTTATGGATCAAGCCATCACTTTATTTGCTGATGAACAGAACGGCGGTTTCTTCGACACTGGCAATGATCACGAAACCCTGGTCAGCCGTCCAAAAGATATTATGGATAATGCCACTCCCGCAGGCAATAGTATGGCGGCGGCCGTGCTCTTACGCCTGGCGGCCTTTACCGGCGAGTCGTCCTATCGTGAGCGTGCCGACAGCTACTTGCAACCGCTTGCCGATATCATGGTGCAGCATCCGCAAGCCTTTGGGCATGTTCTTTGCGCGCTGGATTTCGCCCTCTCGGCGGCGAAAGAAATTGCTCTGGTCGGTGATCCCCAGGACCCTGCCCTGCAGGCTCTCCTGCAGACTATCAATGCGCGCTATCTTCCAGCCAGCGTCCTGGCCAGCGCTTCAGTTGCAGAGCAATCTACTTCCCCTGTCGTCCCCTTACTGGCTGATCGTCCTTTAAAGGATGGGAAACCAACGGCCTATGTCTGCCAGAACTTTGCCTGCCAGGCTCCCGTTACAACATTTGAGGAATTAATGGCCTTGCTCTAGTTCTATTGGATCAATGTGGCTCTTCAATGGGTCATCCCGACCTTTTAAAAAATGATGAACATCATTTTTTAAAAGGTCGGGATGACCCATTCGATCTTTTTGTGGAACGCTTCACATTCCTATAGTTATCTGCGACATTGTACAGGCTGTGCCTTCAGCGTATCCTCTATATGGAATAGCAAGCATATCTTCTTCATAGAGAAGAAAGAAGAGGCAAGAAATGGTGCAAATGACACGTCGCCTTTATGGTTGGGATTGTCTATACTATCTTTTGTGAGTGGTACGAAAAAGACACTTAGGATCGTTTCAAGTTAAATCAAATGGTAAAACACTTTTTAAAGGACAGATTGTTTTTATAAAGTAAATTTTTATTGGTATATTTATATGAAATAGAATCTTGTTTTCTCCTTTTACTATTTATATGATTGTATTCGCCATAGAAAACGCTTTTGATAAAGTATAAAAATCTACGTCTACCCTTGTGGATTACATTTTTAGCTGTACTACTTCAGCCGTCGCTGAAGAGGAAGTAAGGAAGACATATGAGTACTGGAATGGAAAAGCCTCTGGATGAAATGAGCCTCGCGACCCTTACGGAATACAGTGTTCGCGAAATGGCCAGGTATCGTCGCAAAGAGCCTTGTGATGACAAGTATTGCCTGGAGATCTTCCGCCGTGCTGTAGTGCTTCGCGATAATTATGCATGGATTGCGTTGCAGCGACAATTTAGCGAGAACGTCCGTATGTGGTTGGGTGGACATTCTCATCGTGAACTGGCACTGCGCTATGAATCAGAGCAAACCTATATCGATGATGCCTTTCGACGCTTCTGGCAGGCAGTGAGCGATCAATCCCTGTCATTTACAACGATTGCAAGTGCGCTCAGCTATCTACGCCTCTGCTTACATTGTGCCATTATGGACACGCTGCGTTCTTTCGCGCGCGCCAACATCGAACCCATTCCAGAGCATGGGCACCCGGACGAGCCCCAGGTCGAGGATCACTATTACGAGGACGAGCTCTGGGAGACCATCAAGAGCATTTTGCCGGGCCAGAAAGAGCAGCGTGTAGCTTACCTGCACTTCCATTGTAACTTAAAGCCGCGCGAGATTATTCGGTACTGCCCTGGAGAGTTTCGCAATGAGGAGGAGATCTATCGCCTGAAGCGCAATATCATAGAGCGTGTCCAGCGCAATGCCAACATTATTCGTTGGAAATTAGATGGAAGCGTGCTTGCGTAGAGATGTTCTGGAGTCATTTCTATGCAAGACAATTCGAGGTGCCAAAAATTGGCTTCTGAAACGTTTTCATTGTGAACGACGTAGTTCTCGTAAGGGAACTTTATCAGTAATTTACGCGAGGAACGATACATGACTCAATGCTTACGCCCACTAGCCCCTACTGATGAGGAGCTTTTGCGACATGCTCTCGATGGAGAGAAGCTGTCCATTGCGGCAAAAGAGCATCTGGAACAGTGTCCTTTTTGTCAACAGCGGCTTGCAGAGTATGCTTCTACAAATAGTCTTATCCTTTCTCATCTGTATCGCTCTCAATGCCCTGATGCGACGATGTTGAGTCACTACTGTATAGGTATCCTGTCTATGGATGAAGCAATGGGTGTGACAAGTCACCTGGAGCTTTGTCCTCTTTGTACCAATGAAGTGGCTGAAATCCGTCTCTTGCTTACAACATTTGAGCCATTCCCACAGGAGAATTTGTCTGCTCCTTCTGCTACCTCGCATATCATTGCTAGCCCTATTCCCTGGCAACCGATTATATGGAACGGCAGCGACTCTACACGCGACCAGTCATGGCCGCGTCAATATCAAACCGATACAATCAGTATCTCGCTGCACCTGGCCCGCGATAAGCAGGGCATTCTCTTACTTCTCGGACAGCTTTCAACTAGAAATGGAATTGAACATATCGAGATTTTAGCGGGAGCGAAAGTCGAATTGTATGTCGCTCATGATTCGAGCTCTTTCCCGACTAGAGAGTACGTTCCAGATTTTAATAGCACCGATGTTCAAGGCCCCCTTCTCTCCACGCAAGTAGATGACTTTGGACATATTGTTTTTAAGTCCGTTTCTCCTGGTTTCTATCTCATGATCATCTATTTGCCAGAAACTGAAGTTGTTATCGAAGAGATAAACGTCCACTTCTCCTGATTTCTCCTTCTTCTGTTCTCCTCATTAACATGCTGATAACATAAAGATCACATCAACATTGTTATAATAGGTAAAGTGAACACATTATTGGCCGAAAGTTCCTCATTTTATTAGTAAGAACCTCGTTTATTCATCTGTGGGTCTACGAATGATTCCTATTGTATAATGTGCCTGGTAGATATCGGCGATAGTGCTAAAAAGGAGTTTATTGGTGAATAAACGTTCGGGAGCTTTTGTTGCTGCGGAATATCCAATCTTCAAAAGATTTACGACATACATCTGGTCTATACTTATTGTTGGCTTGATTGCTGGCCTCTTTATTTTCCAGGGTCAACATGGACAACAAGCAAAACAAGCACAGCCTCTTCATTCGAATAGTAGTGCTCTACTCTCGTCTGTGCTTGTACATAAGCAGGCAACCCTTCCTAAACCTGATCATGTAGTCATTGTGATGGAAGAGAATCATAGCTACTCTGACATCATCGGCTCTGCCAGCGCTCCTTATATCAATTCTCTAGCATCACAGGGTGCATCATTTACTGCTTCTCATGCTATTAGCCATCCGAGCGAACCAAATTACCTGGCCCTCTTCTCGGGTTCGACGCAAGGATTGACGAGCGATGCCTGTCCGGTAACTTATACCGGGGCTAATCTGGCTGATGGGTTGATAAAGGCAGGCTACAGCTTTGGTGGCTATTCTGAAGATCTCCCTGCAGTTGGTTCTACCGCGTGCTATGCTCCGACTGCTTCGAATGCTTTGTATGCGCGTAAGCATAACCCATGGGTGGATTTTTCCGATCTTCCTACAAGCATTAATATGCCCTTGACCAGCTTTCCTACTGACTATAGCACCTTGCCTACCGTCTCGGTCGTGGTGCCCAACCAGCTAGATGATATGCACTCTGCTTCAATTCAGCAGGGTGATACCTGGTTGCAGAATCACCTGGATGGCTATGTTCAGTGGGCTAAGACGCATAATAGCTTGCTTATCGTAACGTGGGATGAGGATGATGGCTCGGCCGCTAACCAGGTCGCGACGATTTTTGTGGGACCAATGGTGAAGGTGGGTACGTATAGTGAATCAATCGACCACTATTCCATCTTGCGTACTCTGGAAGATCTCTATAAGCTTCCATACGCGAACAATAGCGCAACCGCGACATCCATCTCTGATGTCTGGCAATAATAAGTCATCCCAAAATTTTTAAAAAATATAAAAAAACATTTTTTTAAATATATTTTTTTTTGAAAAGG
>CAXTXB010000198.1:8358-9244 GCA_964247965.1 uncultured Dictyobacter sp.
TAAAAAAAAAAAATCTATAAAAAATAATTTTTTTTATTATTTAAAAAATTTTTGGCATGACTTATTATTGCGCGAGGTCAAACTCGACGATGCTATCGCACAGGCGCGTGATCTCTTTGCCGACTATCTGATGGGCGGGATGAGGCATATAAGCCTGGAGCCGCTCCATGTTTTCAAACTGCATAATCAGACCATAGGTGTATCCCTGCTGCAGCCCTCCCTGGTTTTTGCCGACCTGCGCATCAACGATACCAGGGATGATCTGTTGCAGATTTTTTGCTTGCTCAAGGACCGTCTGAATCTGCTCTGCTGTTGTTTCCGCTTTTGGCTTTATCAAGACAACGTGTGTGACCATAAAAAATACCTCCTGTTTATAGTACGCTTGAGGTCAGGTTCTATCAGACAGAAAAGCACTCGAGTTCTTCGAGAGTGTCGGACTCCCGTCATATCCGCCTTCTCGCTCTCTGACTTGTCGCGGCTTCGCCGCTCTTTCCTATCCTTAAGGGGCTTTTTGCATTTCATACATTCTTTTACAAGTTTTTGTGCTCAGCACAAAAAAGTATGAGAAATGTAAAAAACGTAAAAACATCACTAAAAACTGTTTTAGGCAGCAAAGCTGCACACTACCTCCTGGGCATAAGGTGGATGCGCTGGGCGTCCGACACTCTTCGGGGGAAGATCTTTCTTCCGCTCAGCCGTGTTGTTAGCGGTAGCGCTCACTTGCGCGACCACCGGATTTTCCTAAGAGTAGACCGATGACCAGGAATACGAGGCAGAGGCTGATAATGAACCAGAGATTGACGGTTAATATGACATCCATGTGTGCTATCTCCTTTGCGGTATGTTGTGACGGAACCGATGAAACTTTGAGAAGTTTGTTGTATAC
>CAXTXB010000199.1:0-2449 GCA_964247965.1 uncultured Dictyobacter sp.
CCTACAGGTAGTGTAACACATCGGGAAGGTGTAACACAAGTTAAATGTAATACTTGTTACTTGTAGCATGGTTTACAAAGATTTAAAAGTGACTTAACGATTAATTAAATATGTTGAACTACGCTGGTGAAAAGGTGGAAAAATAACTATGTATCTACAAATTAAGCAGTTAAGTAAGAGTTATGCCTCTCGACCCGTTGTCTCAAATATCGATCTGGCAATAGAAGAGGGCGAGATTCTTTCTCTGTTAGGTCCGTCGGGGTGTGGTAAGACGACGACCTTACGGATGATTGCTGGCCTGGAGACGCCGGATGCTGGCTGGATACAGATCGGGGATCAGGTGCTTTATGATGGGAGGCATGAGACGCCGATTGAGGAGCGTCAGATGGGGATGGTCTTCCAGGATTATGCGCTCTGGCCGCACATGACGGTGGCGCAGAATGTTGCCTTTGGTATGCGTCTCCATCACTATTCTAAACGTACGATTGCGGATCGCATCGGAGAGCTGCTAGAACTGGTGAACTTGCCGGGCCTGGGTGGGCGCTATCCGTATCAGCTTTCTGGCGGTCAGCAGCAGCGTGTGGCTATGGCGCGGGCACTCGCCACCAGGCCTCGCGTTCTCTTGCTTGATGAGCCGCTCTCCAATCTCGATACTGGCCTGCGCGAGACTATGCGTACTGAGCTGGTAGAGCTCCTTCGGCAGCTGAACATCACAACCATAAATGTCACCCACGACCAGAACGAAGCGATGGCGATGTCTGATCGTATCATGATTTTACGTGAGGGCAAGGTTGAGCAGATCGGGACTCCCATCGAGCTTTATAACCGTCCCGTCAACGTTTTCGTTGCCTCGTTTATGGGGCGGGCAAATCTCCTGCCGGGCGAAGTCATTCCGGCGCCTGCCTTGTCTCACGGTGCCGCCTTCCGCCTGCTAAATATGGCAACAGAGCAGCATCTCAGCGCGGATTATGCCCTCGAACCCATCCGCCATGCCGAGGGTGAGCGCGGCTCCCTCCTCTGCCGACCGGATGATGTTCGTGTCTACCAGGATGAGCCCCAGTCGGATCGCCCCAATATTCTTCCCGGCACCGTCTCACACACATCCTTCATTGGTGGTCGCTGGCATACCTTCGTGCAGATCGGCCAGGAGAAGAGCCAGCAGCTCTTCGTCTTCGCTCCCTTCCAGCCTCTACCAGACCAACACGTCTGGCTGGAGCTGCCCCCCGAACACTGTCAGATCATAGCCGCCTGAGAAATTCCAGAGATTTGCATTTCTCATCACCTGGCCTGCATGCGGGCTGCAACCCTTGCAGGACAGGTGATAGAATGGCATCAAAAAGGAAATTTCCGCTTTTATGAGCAAGCCCACCGACTCAATCGAGGATCAGGAAGAAGAGATCAGGCCGGATAGAATCATTGCCTTCAGTGATGGCGTCTTCGCGTTTGCCATCACCCTACTAATACTCAATGTTCATGTCCCGCAACTAGCAGAACTTGCTGCAACGAGAAAAAGTTTGCTCTTTGCCCTCGTAGAGCAGTGGCCCACCTATCTCAGCTTCCTCCTCAGTTTTCTTATAGTTGGAGTAGTCTGGGGCAATCACCACACCATGTTCAGTTACATCAAGCGCTCGAACCACTACCTGGTCGTCCTCAACCTGCTGCTCCTGCTCGATATCGTCGCGCTCCCCTTTGCCGCCGCCCTACTTGCGCTTTACGTCGGCACGCGTGAGCAGCAGACGGCAGTGCAGGTTTATAGCGGCGTCTTATTTGTGGGTGGCATCTTCTATAACCTGCTCTGGCTCTATGCCTCTCACGATCACCGCTTGCTCAATCCCACCTTGCATCACAGTATAGTGCGCAACTTAAACCTGCGCTACAGCATTGGTCCGTTCCTCTATGGACTGGCCTTTGTATGCTCCTTTTTCTGGCATGGCATCGTTGGCCTCATCCTTTGTGCTGTCCTCGCCATCACTTATCTCCTTCCAACCGTTGCCGACCGTGTTCAAATTAAGGTAAAGGAGGAAGTAGGATAATATATAGTTTATGAAACAGTTACTATCTGCATGTCTTCTCGCAGCATTGCTGCGAGAAGACCGAGAAGACGGGAGTCCGACACTCTCTATGTAACATGAATTGCTTAAAATATTATGAAACAGATAGACTGTGACATAGGATGTGCACAATCAAGCCACCCCGCGTGGTGATAATCCCTTGCAGTCATGTCGCTACTTGGGCCTCTGGGTCGGATGAGTACAGACGACTATAGACGACTATATATAGACGACTATATAGGTAGAGGGAAGAGGGCTTTGTAAAGTGAAATCAATAATACCGCCATCTGAAATCATCCGCGAAGGATGCGCGCTTCGCTTCTGGCTCACCGGGCCTGCGGACGCTCCGCTGGTTGTCTTTATACATGCGGCCGGCATTGATCATAGAGAATGGGAAG
>CAXTXB010000199.1:2459-9220 GCA_964247965.1 uncultured Dictyobacter sp.
GTGCGCGGACATGGAGAATCGCGCCCAACCATCCGTCCATTTACCCTCTCACGCGCAACCGACGATCTCTTGGCGTTAGTGGATAGTCTCGGTGCTAACGGGGCTATTTTAGTCGGCCATTCAATGGGTGGTAATATTACCCAGGAAGTAATCTTTCGTGCCCCTCAACGGGTGCGGGCCGCCGTCCTCCTGGGATGTACTCGTAACACCCAGAAGCTTTCCCTTCAGGAAAAATGGCAGGCCCGCCTCGGAGCCCCTTTGCTGAATTTGTATCCCTACGACCTCCTCCGCCGGCAGAGTGCCGATATCAGCGCCGATTGTCCCAGGGTTCGTGCCTATCTATACGAGGCTCTTGGACAGATGAGTAAGGCCGAATTTACGACGGTCATCCTCGAACTGCTGAAGGGCCTTCATGAAGAACCTGGCTATCAGATTCCAGTGCCTTTTCTTCTGCTTCATGGTGAGCATGATCGCACTGGCAATATCCGCAAAATCGCATCTGCGTGGGCCCGTGCAGAGCCACAATGTGAATATGCTATTATTCCTCGTGCCGGCCATACGGCGAATATGGACAATCCACAGGCCTTCAACCAACTACTCCTCGATTTTCTGCGTCGCCACAGCTCTGCTCTCTAAAAACATTCTTTCACAATTTTGCCTGCTCCACATCATCTACTTGCCCCTCTTCCCTGATGCTATAATCTATGATATGCTGGTAGATGAGCCAGCTATTTACATGTTGGGCAGATGCGAGCAGAAGGGGTATTGGGTATGATCCTCCCGAAAGACCGCGACCCTCGTTTCGTGACGATCCGCCGTGGTGGAACCCTCACCGATTCGGATCATCAGCTTCTCGCCCTTTGGGCCGAGTAACAGCTCGTCTGTTGGCAAGCAGTGAGGTGACAGAAGGCAGGAACATGGCCCCTTCGGGCTATCAACTTCGCTCAATTTTCTGAGTTTATTCTACGCAAACTCCAGCCTCTTACCAAAAGGGGAGCGGACAGACACGCTTCACAGCTATGGAGTAGGAAAAGAAGCTGTCCGGCTCATTGAAAAAACGGCGCGTCTGCTGTGCCACCACTATGGATTGCAAGCGGGTGACGCCCTCCCACAAGTGGCTTATCATCCCCACAATGGGAGGAGTCATCGGTTTGGGAAGGCTCCTTATCTCATCCAACATGCTCATCAGCACCTGGAAGATCAAGCTATTACAGCCTGTATGCGTTTCCTCCTGCATAGCATGACCTTTCAAACCAGCACAGGAAAACCGATCATCCTCAAGGCCTATTTGTTACGTCACTCGTTTGCAACCTACGCCGTTCAGGTCGAAGGATTGCCTGTTGACTTGGTGGCAGAATGGCTCAAGCAGAAAAATCTCGACTGCGTGCGGAAACCGCCGAAGCGCGACTGGCACAGCAGGCGGAGGCATCAACACGAAAAACGCGCATACGCACCGGACCCGAGAAAAAAGCATGAGATGGTACTTTGGTAACCCCCAGACACACTACAGCCGCATTTCTTTCCTCTTGAAAGCGGATTGAATGCTCCTGTGGCTTCACCTAGACAGTGTCTGAACATGCACTACTACAAGCTTGCATCCACACGTAAGCAACTTCCATCTGTGCTGTTTGCGGAACTCGTCAGCGCTAGGGACTTTTCTTCTCTAACGTAGCAAAATGCTCTAGTAACAGGCGATGATAAAACATGTAGCCTCTGCCAACTTTGCGTAGCAGAATGTGCTCATATGCATAATCGAGGAAGTGGGAGTAATTCCAAGGGGTAAATCTTAATAACCAGAGGAGGAAGCGCATCATGGCATACTCTACCACAGTAGCTCCCGCTTGGAAGCCATAAAAGAGAAAATACAGCGAACCGTGTATTGATCCACCACTCAGCCAGAACCAAGCCGTTGCACTACACAGACTGCTCAAGAGCACAATACCTGGAGCAGCCAATCTGTGCGAAAAGCCCGAGTTCTGAACCATCCATCTCTCATACTGAGTAAGAAAGTTCTCACGTCGCCGTAAGAAAAACGTTTTGCGAATTTGAAGATATACCAATGGTATTGCGACGAGTCCAAAAAACTCTATCTGTAGTACGATTTGCGATCTAATATCTGCCAGCAATACCAACATTAACACCAACGAGACGACAGAACACACCACGGTAGCGATGCTCATACGAATTAGAAAGCGTGTTACATAAATGAGACAGGATCTATCGTCAGGAGGTGGAGCGGACCAGCGAGTGCCCAGCAGCAAAGAGCGCAATGCAAGAGCTATCCAACAAATGAACATACCAACGAATCCGCCAACCAGTCCAGCAACCTGATTTCCACTTACCCAACCAATCGGCCCCCCCATAAGCCAACAAATCATGATTAATACAGTACAATAGATCCAGCCCTGCCACTTTTCGGACAGCCAGTTGGTTTCTAAATTTTCAACGTAAAATATCGTTTGATCGCGTTGGGTCATCTGTCGGGCTAACCATGCCAGCCATGCTCTCGTCTGTTCTTGTGTATAGGCTGCTAAGTGTTGTGATGTATCCGCTTTGTTCCTTCGATGCGGTGCTTTGCCAGTGTGTATTCCCCTTCTTTTCAACATACGCTGAACGTAAGTAGCAAAGATACGCTGTCTTCGATTTTCAGGTGGGAGGGCTAAAAGGTCTTCAATAGGTTTCCCATGATAGGCCAATGCCAGTATACTGAGCATTAATGGGTTGGTCGCCAGTTCTTGCAGCGTTGAATCATCGGAGAGTGCTACACGTACCTCTTCCAATGCCTGACCAGCACTGGAGAGATAGTCATCTATTTGTTGTGCTGTTAGCGGCTGAATGCTGATAGCTCGCCGCAACATGACACGCTTGGGTAGCCCCATATAGTCTCTGCTCCGACAGCACACAACCAATCGGGCCTCTCCATTCTCCTGAAGGCGGTCCTGCTGGTAGGTATTGATTGCTTGTGCGCATGCTGGGCGAGCGTTCTCAGCGACTTCATCCAATCCATCGAGAAGCGGAAGAATCGCATCTGCCTTGATCCAGACTTGGCCGACCTTCTGAGGTACCTGGTATTTCGTCCATAATTCTTCTACCAACCACTCTGCTAGCGACTGACGTCTCTGTGCCCAGGAGGAAAGGTGGAATATGACTGGTATCGGCAGGTGATCATCAGCATCTGCACGTTCTAACAGCGTCCGCGCCAACTGGAGCAACAGCGTTGTTTTCCCGGAACCAGGCTTACCCAGGATAAGCAATTGACCATCAGCTTCTTTGTACACCTCAGCAATGGAGATATCAGCAGGAAGAGCTTCAGGAGGACGATCAAGTTCCTGAACTTGTAGCCTCCAAGGATTGTCTAAGGCATCCGGTCGCTCCTGGAGGTGTAATTCAAGCCTGGTCGTCTCATCGAACGAGCGCTCAAGCAAGCCGTTGATCCAGATCGTCCGCACTTGCTGGATCAAGCTTTTTCGATTCTTTCGCTCAATCTCAGGGGGTAGATGCACAGGAACCTGCTGCTGTTCGATGGCCTGACGCAGACCCTGAACAATATTGAAAAACGCCTCATCTTGGTTCTCCCATGTGGTCACTGGCTTGCCATTACGAGGAAGAGCTTGTAAGTGGGCAAAGGAAGCTTTCTGCCACTCGCAGGGTCGGAGAATGATGGGAATGACATGAGCTTCACCATGGTTGTGGCGTTCCAGAGCTTGTTGCATCTCCTTCTCGTAGCAATAGTTGGAAGCCAAAAAGTCAGGGCTAATGAGCAAAAGGATGATGGAAGCAGCCTCTAGATGCTTGTTAATATCGTGTGCCCATTCGTTTCCTGTAGGAATCTGGCGATCATGCCAGGCAGCAATCAGCCCTTGTCGCTGTAGGAGACTCAGATGTGTCTCTAACCGCTGACGCAATGACTCATCTTCATGCGCATAGGAATAAAAGAGGGTGAATGGTGCGCCTGGTCGCTGTTGCATACTTCTCCTCGCAGAGACACTCTCTACTTCTATTGTCCAATGTCCTCTAATATAGTCAATGTGAATTGATAACACAACAGAGGTATACCTTTTGTACTAGTCTCTGTATGTGCAGGCGAATTTCGCACAGCACTGATAGCATTCACCGTGGCAGCATCTCTTTCCCACTCAATCTCCATGTGCTTTCCTAAAGAGTAGTTGTCGTGCCCGACGGAGTTACCAAAGATGCTTCTCGCTGAGAGGAATACAAACTACCATTTCGTATGAAGAGATGCCTTGCTATGTGCTTTCCCACTACTCTCTCGCACTATGGTTAAAAAACAATACGTACTCCCTTCGTGAGCAAGTATGTCTTTCTTGTACGTGCTCACTTTAATAAGTTCAAGCTTAATGATGCTTGAGCTTATCGGGCAGCTCCTATTATGCTCCCAGACCACGTGTTATTTAGCAACATTGGAAAATTGGCTCTCTCACCTCTTGTAATTCTTCACTATGTATGTTATATTGCTTGCATGAGCAATCAATAACTTTGAAAGAAAGGGGAGACATTATGAACGCTATCATACGACGGCCTGGTGAGGGTCGAACCATCACCATAGGACCGATTCGTCTCACAGTGTTAGAAGATGGCACAAGCACACGGAGCACAATGGCAGTTGCTGAATTTATGTTTCCGCCACATTCGCCAAGTCCTTTTCCCCACGTCCATCGTGCTCATGAAGAGGGCTTTTATGTGCTGGAAGGCGAACTAGAATTCACGGTGAATGAAGAGACCGTTCATGTGAGTGCGGGCGGTTTTGTCATGATACCAATTGGAGTGCCACATACATTTTCAAATCCTGGCGATAACCCCGCTCGCTTCCTGAACACGTTTACGCCGCCTCAGTACATTCATTACTTCGAGGAAATGAGCGATCTTGTTGCCACGTCTGGTCCACCTACGCTAGAGCAGGGACGCGCTATCATGGCCCGCTACGACACTGATGTTCTTGGATGAGTGAGGGTTAGAGTTTTGATGGGTAGTATTGCTTGCTTGAGCAAGCAATACTACCTTAAGAAGAGGAGGAACACGAAACTACTTAATTCTATAAAAAATTGTTTCTCGATCACTATTTTCTTTCTTTTCTGACGCTCTCTACGCTCCCATGATTGGTTCCCAGTATCTATACAAGAAGACTTTCATTTCGTGCACGATTGCGCACTGATCTTCCTAGTCGCCCTGGAGGACGAGTGGAAGTAGGGCGAAAAAGAGACGATATGAGACGAGTAGGGGGAGACGGCGTTGCTCCTGTGTGCTGTGAGGCCATCGTTAGAAGCTCTTGACGATACGACTATTTAATCGTATAACTATCTTGTGATTACGAGTAATTAATCGTAAATACATCAAAAACTGAGCCTGATGTAAAGAAAGTAAATACCTATGCCTTCGCTAACCAATAAAGATCTCTGGAAACCCTGGAGTGAATTGTGGAATGGAAATCTGTCCCTTGCTGATGAGATCATCGCGCCGAACTTTGTTGCTCATTTTGCTCCTGCCGGTGGTAGTCCTGCTGAGGTGCGTGGCCCTGGGGGGTTGAAGCAGTGGATCGGCGGGAATATGGTTGCCTTCACCGATTACAGCTTTACGACCACGGTTGGTCCTCTCGCCGATGAAGATAAGGTCGCTGGTCGCTGGGTCTTTCGCGCGACGTATCAAGGTGGTATGCCAGGTGCTTCGCCTGCTGCGGTTGGGAACCGCGTCGAGTATGCGGGGATGGACCTCTTTCGCGTCGAAGCTGGAAAAATCGTCGAATATTGGCTGTGTGCAGATATTCTGCAATTGCTTCAACAGGTAGGGATCATTCCATCTTAAAAAGATGGATGCGCGCTGAAGGCGTGCAAGGGCTGTTTCTTAGCCTGGTGTGTGCCCCCAGATGGTGTAGAAGTTGATTTTGGCCTGGAAGTCGGGTTTTTGCATGTCACTGAGCGTTTGCTGGTAGAGTATATCGTAGTCCTTATTGGCGTTGCTCCATTTTTGGATGAAGGGGCGGATGGTGCGGTAGAGGTGTATTACGTTCTGGCAGAATACTTCGCTGGCTTTGTCTGCGCCTGTGCCGTATTCCATTTCATATCGTCGTATCTGTATATGCTGATATCTTTGTTGGGCCAGGAACCCTTGCAGGTGATTGGCGATGCTGATCTCGCCTGGCTCGAAGAAGTGGTGTGCGGCGTAGAGGGCGTGCAAGAATATTTCGGATAGCTGCTGAAATGCGGCACTGTTGCTGTCTGGTATGATTTCTAGTTCGGTAAGCCGAACTGTACCGCCCGGGCGGGTGACACGGGTTATTTCGCGCAGTATTTGCGGCCAGTCCCATGCGCGTAGATAACTGCCGCCGAAGCGTAGATTGACCAGGTCGAAGGAGCCGTTTACCAGGCCGGGTAGGGCGAGCGCATCCATGACATAGAATGTAGTACGCTTGCTTACGCCCTCTGCTTCTGCCTGTGCCTGTGCGTAGTCGACCATTTTCTGGTTGATATCGATGCCGACGAGGGACACGGTTGGATAGGTCTTTGCGATTTCGATGATCCATCCTCCGGTTCCACAGCCGATATCGAGTATGTGCTTGAACTGCTTTACCTCTTCCTGCTCCGTAAGAGTGCCACCCATCGCTGTTGTGATCATTTGATCCTGGAGCGCTAGACGCATCATCTCTTCTTTACCCTGCCGATCCTGCACAATATATGTGTTGGGGAATCTGCTGCGGCCGGCGTCAGACGAGGAAAAGGTATGAGAGAATGCTGACATACTATAAC
>CAXTXB010000200.1:0-9207 GCA_964247965.1 uncultured Dictyobacter sp.
AAACGTACGGACCAGATTGGAGAGCTACCACTACTCATTCTACTTCCGCCTGTATCGCGTCCGTACTGCTCTGTCAAACCTCAGCGCGTCTCTGCGAAGCAGAGCGTGCCGATTGGATCGAGCACAGACCGGCTTGAGCCGGAGACGCGCCAAGCACCTCTCCCCGAAGCGACCAGGGTCCTGGAACAAGGACCCCGAGCGCTTCGGAGGAACCCGAGTGGTCCCCTCCCCGTGAACGGGGCCTGTGCTCGATCCAATCGGCACGCTCTGCTTCGCAGAGACGCGATGACGTTTGACAGAGTAGTACGCTTCACTCACCGCCCAGCTCGCCTCGAAATCCACTCGGCCTCCCTTTTCGAGGCGCGCAGCCATACTAAGTTGGAGTCAATGTCCCTTGCGGTTGTCGTGGCAGCCGGCCTCGGGAGCGGAGCTACCACGACAACCGCAAGGGATTGTCGCTACGCAGAGGGAGCCGGTCATCCGCCTAATGAAGTGGGTTAGACTAATAGCTTGCTGGGGAGAAAGGGAGAAGCAGGTGGTAAAGAAAGGCATTTTATGCGTAAGCGTATATTAGTAGTGATAGCAGGAGTATTCTACTACAGCGGCCTCGTCGCCCTGGCGCGCTGGTTAACCCGGCGCGACGGGCCGCGCGTGGTCATTCTCAACTATCACAGTGCAGCGGGTGGGAGTTTCTTGCAGCATATGCGGTATCTCCGTCGTCATTATCGAATTATGCATGTGGAAGCAGCTTTAGAAGAATTGTATGCGCAGCGTAAAGATTCAAAGTATAAAAGTAATAAACGTACTCCGTTGGTCGTAACACTAGATGATGGGTACCGTGATAACTTCACGTATGCCAGGGAAGTTGCTCATGATTTGTGCGCGCCAATTTCAATTTACTTAATTCCAGGCTATATAGAAAGTGGCGCTCGTTTCTGGTGGTTAGAAGGAAAGAGCATGGCCCGGCGTGCCCAGGTAGCAAATGTAACCATTGCGGATCGCGCGTTCCAGCTCGAAAATCCGGAAGGGCGTGGAGCTCTGGCCCAATTTATAGATGATCGCGCTCGCTTCGCGACCTCAGTAACAGGGCGGGAGGAATTTTTGGCCTCTACAGGAGTACTGCTGAATCTGTCTCCACTACCTCACGAAAAGGATCGGGATGCTGCAATGCTTCCAATGAACTGGGAGCAGGTCAAAACTATGGATGAAGGTGGTTGGGTATCATTTGGGGCGCACACGATGCACCATCCAATTTTATCTTATCTCAGCGATCCTAATGAAGTTCGTCGAGAAGTGTCAGAGTGTCGCCAGGTGCTTGAGCAGAAGCTTGGCCATCCTATACGTACCTTTGCTTATCCCGTCGGGCAAGCGCAACACATAGGCTCAGACGTAGTGCAAGCTGTACGCGATGCTGGCTATGACTGGGCCTTGACGACAACGTATGGCATCAATACTCCTCAGACAGATCCTATTTTATTAAAGCGTATCGAGGCCGACGTCGATCAGCACTGGCTTGTTGTTGCGGCTGAGGCGGCTGGTCTTTGGGGTTTCATTTCGCGCCTACGCTGGCTCCCCTTCATCCGTAAAAACTTTACAAACGCAAGTCGTCAAAAAGGTATGTAATGCAAGAGACATCATTTTATGTTCATCCTTCGGCTGAAGTCGAGCCGGGAGCTGAGATAGGAGCTGGAACACGGATATGGCGTCAGGCTCATGTCCGTGCTCGTGCATCCATCGGTGAGCTGTGTAACATCGGTAAAGGCGTCTATATCGAGACGAATGTACACATTGGCTCACGCGTGAAAATCCAGAACAACGTTTCTCTTTTCGAAGGCGTCACCGTAGAAGACGGTGTGTTCATCGGTCCCCACGTCTGTTTTACTAATGACATGTTTCCGCGCGCCATTACGCCCGACGGCCAGTTGAAGGGTGCTGACGATTGGACAATCACGTCCACGTTGGTAAGATATGGAGCCTCAATTGGCGCTGGCTCGGTAATTGTCTGTGGGATTACCATTGGCGAGTTTGCACTTGTAGGTGCAGGCTCGGTTGTGACAAAAGACGTTGCGCCTCACGCCCTTGTGTTTGGGAACCCGGCTCAGTTTCGTGGATATGTTTGCAGTTGTGCACATCGCTTGTCCAATGTTCAGGAGCAGGAGGGGAAGCTTGTCGGGTGGTGCGAGTTTTGTGGTCAACTATGCACATTGAAGTAGTACCCGAAGGTCTTTAGACGTTTCATAGTACACCTATTGCTTTTACTTTGCTTGACATAAAAGATACTTCTCTGTATGATGGAGTTACTAATAACCTTCCTTTTTCTCTGTATCTACCTACGAGTACCATCATTCCAGGTACTTTTGATAAGAAAGCGGTAGTATTGTGTCGCAAGCTAGTCTCTTTGGCTCTGCATGGCAAGGCTCGCTAAACGATCTGGCAACTGTAGTACAGCATATCAGACGTTCTCGCGCGTTTGGTCGTCTGTCTTTACGTAATTTAGAGCAGTTGAGCATTGCGCATCTTTATTTTCGTGCTGGAAAGCTAATACATGTTGTTGGGCATCGAGGCAACGCGCGTACTATCTTGATAGAGTTGCAAAATTGGAAACGGGCTGTAATTCGTTTCGATCGTGGAGTAGCCACGGCTGATATTACACTGAATGATGAGTATGAGCAGCTACTGACAGACGTACTGGCTAATTTACAACAACGCGGATTGGTCGTCATTCCTCGTGCCCCTACCCCCCCCGTCAATTCGCGTATTATTGAGAGTGATTTAATAGCCACCTCTGAAGCCAGGCAGTTAATTGCCCCATGGGAATGGCAAGTACTCATCGAAGGGACACGCCGGGTCTCGCTTGCCGTTGCTCGTATCGTTGGGCCTAAAGAAGCATTTGCTGTTTTAGAAGATATTCTTGAAGATTGTGCTGCATCCTTTCCAGCGTTTGCAAGCTTAAGGATCGCTCCAAGTGGCTATCTTCATATTGCAGATCGGTCTCAGCTAGATCATATGTCGCGCGAAGATCTTCTAGAAGGTTTTGCCGCCCTGATCGCTATTTGTCAGCATTTTTGTAGCCCAATCGTAGGGGAAAAAAATGCTCATAAGCTGATGCTGCAGTCTCTACAAGAGCTTGGCCCAACTCTTGTCAGCCTGGGCGTGTTTCGTGTTGATAACCGCCTGCTCTTTAGCACTAACAGTTGACCACTTTCTTTGCCACTATTTCCTTCAAAGTCACCTGAAGAATTTCCATCGAGTGACTTTGAAGGAGATACTTTTGCCCTAGAAGCGGGTAGGATAAATTTTTTTCCAGTAACGCATGTAGCCTTGAACGGTCATCTCATAGTTTGATGCAAGATCGTAGCGTTTCAGCACATTCACATCATCAGTTTTACGCAGCAGCTCTGGTTCTGTGTACTGGCGGAGCAGCGGAACGATTTCATCCTCACTTTTACCGTCATTCATTGCATTCAGAACCAGGTCTCCCCACGCAAAAAGGTTAGCACGCAAGGCTTCTAAGATTTGAGTAGGATTACGTTTGGGGCCAAAATGCGCTACGTAGAGTACATCGGGCCGCAGTTTCTTAAGGAGATCGATGCTGCGAGACCAGGCTTCGATATCCAGATCAGGCGGAGGCGTTGGTGGCCGTACATACTCAGTATTTGGGAGACACACGCCGGCTGCATCACCCGCAAATAGTTCTCCTGAATGAACATCGAAAAAAACAATGTGATGAATTGCATGACCGGGAGTATAGTGTACCTCAAGGCGGCGATCACCGACGGTTAATACTTCGCCACCTTCCATTATCTGCATACGATTTTGAGGAACCGCTTCAATTTCACCCCAAAGATTATGCGTGCGCTCCCCATAAATACGTGTTGCACTCGCGATAAGCTTGCCTGGATCAATCAAGTGTGGAGCACCTTTGCTGTGAACCACAACTGTTGCATTTGGCATAGTACGCAGGAGTGTGCCTGTTGCCCCTGCGTGATCAAGATGAATGTGCGTCAGGAGTATGTGTGTAACGTTTTGTGGTTCAAATCCGGCCTCGCGTATAGAAGTGAGTAAGGCCTGCGCCGTACTACCCGGGCCCGGATCAACAAGAACGAGCTCGTCTTTTCCGGAGAACAAATAGGAGCCTACAACTTCCTCTTCGCCCTGGAAGGGGAGAGAAATCTGCCATAAGCTGGGATTTACTTTACTAACAGTAGTCAAGTGCTACTCCTTTATCTTACTTTTTTGTAGAGATTGCTTTAGCCTGGGTGAACAGCAATAGGTAGTCGCGACCTCCAGCTTTTGAATCCGTGCCAGACATGTTAAAGCCACCGAAAGGGTGTACTCCTACCAGCGCACCAGTGCTCTTGCGGTTAAAGTACAGATTACCAACATGAAATTCCTCTTTGGCTCGCTCGATGCGCTGATTATCCTTTGTATATAGTGAGCTGGTCAGACCATACTCTGTACTGTTAGCAATAGCGAGTGCATCGTCGAAGTTCTTGGCTTTGATGACCGTAAGAACCGGCCCAAAGATTTCCTCCTGAGCAATACGTGCATCGGGAGCCACATCGGCAATAATCGTCGGTTCAATGAAGTAGCCAGGTCCCTGATGCTTGCCGCCAAGGAGAAGATGACCCTCTGTTTTGCCTATCTCGATGTAATCAAGAATTTTCTTCATCGCATTTTCATCAACGACGGGACCTATAGCGATATCGGGCTGCGTGACATCGCCCATTACTAATTGCTTTGCCTTCTCATTGACCTTTTGGAGCACCTGATCGTAGACCTGCTCTACGATAATGGCGCGTGAGCCCGCTGAACATTTTTGCCCCTGGAAACCAAAGGCGGATGCAACAATACCTGTCGCCGCCGCTTCCAGGTCTGCCGTCTCATCAACAACCACTGCGTCTTTCCCGCCCATTTCCAGGATAGCGCGCTTCAGCCAGATCTGGCCCTTTGGTGTCTGCGAGGCATGCTCGAAGATGTGGAGGCCGACATCCCTTGAACCTGTAAATGCTATGAAACGAACTTTAGGGCTATCAACAAGTGTATCACCGATAAGAGCGCCAGAACCTGTGAGAAAGTTAACGACGCCTGCTGGAAGCCCGACATCCTCTAGAATACGTATAAACTGGTAGGCAATAGCTGGAGCTGTACTGGCTGGCTTAAGCACAACGGTGTTGCCGGCAACAAGAGCTGCACTTGTCATGCCTGCCATAATAGCACAAGGGAAGTTCCAGGGTGGGATGACCGCCGCAACGCCTAAGGGAATGTAGACAAGCTCGCTATCTTCGCCTTCAATATGCGTGATCGGCTGCTTCTCAGAGAGGCGAATCATCTCTCGTGCGTAGAATTCAAGGAAATCGATAGCCTCGGCAGTGTCAGCGTCGGCTTCAACCCAACTCTTACCCACTTCATAGATCATCCAGGCATTAATGATGAAGCGGCGCTGTTTCATAAGGTCCGCGGCCGCAAAGAGATAACCTGCACGTTCACTGGCTGGGGTGCGTTTCCACGTCTCAAACGTTGCGGCCGCTGATTCGATTGCTGCGTTGGCCTGCTCGACAGTGGCTGCCGCAAAATAGCCAATAGCCTGCCCTGGTTGAGACGGATTGACCGAGGTGAACGTTTTCTCCCCACTGATCTTCTGACCAGCTATAACAAGTGGATATGTTTGTCCTAGTTCATGCTTAACCTGTTCGAGCGCTTCTAGCTGAGCTCGCTTCAGTTCTTCTCGTGAAAAATCGGTCAGGACCTCATTTACAAACGGCGTGTGTGCACGAGAAATCGCGTTTTCGGATACCATAGTCATAAAAATACTCCTGAGCAAACACTACCTTATGCATATGAACGATTATTTGCTCTATTGTATCCCATAATCCGGCGAAGGTGAAAGCATTTTATATTGTTCAGTCAGGGGAAAAGTTGGTGTCTCTGAATAAATCTTCTTTTAGAGTGGATCTGGCTCACTCTTAGTGAAGTTCGCTTGCTCCGTTGTGACTTGTCGAAGGCATTCTGCCAGGATAGAATGTAAAAGGAAGATGATCATCTTCCTTCCAGAATATGCGATGACCGCCCCACGCTACGAATGGGAAGGGTAGTCTTTTCTGGGCGCACTACAGAGCAATGAGATCACGTGATGCTTTTTTTCGTTCGAAGTTGTATACTATAGCTGCAATAAATCATATGTCAAAGCAGGAGGACGACTGATGGCAGAAGCACGGCAGGAATTTCCCGTAGAGCAGCAGTTGCGCAAGGATATACAGGAGGCGCAGCGCAATCGCGATCAATCCAGGCTGGACACACTACGTATGGCACTGGGGGCCATTCATAACCTCGAAGTGGCACGTACTGATCGTAAAAATGCTGATTTTGGTCAACCGATCACCGAGGCTGATACGCTAAAGGTTCTTGAACAGGAAGTAAAGAAGCGCAACCAGGCCATTCCGCTGTATAAACAGGGAGGGCGCAACGACCTGGCGGACAAAGAGCAGCGCGAGATGGATATATTGCAGGGGTATCTGCAGGGCTCGCAGCTTAGTGATGACGATCTACGTGCAATTGTCTCGCGCCTGGTCGAAGAAAATGGGAAAGAGTTCAAGAAAGTAATGCCTCTCGCCGCTAAAGAGACAAAGGGAAAAGCTAGCGGCAAAAAGGTACAAGAGCTTGTTCGTGAGATGATCCAGTAGAATCTGTGTGCGAAAAAGCTGGCCCCGCCAGCTTTTTTATTTTCCTCTTTTAGCCACGAAGTTCATAGTAACCAAAACTCTATTCTACCTCTTGTCGAATGTAGCTATTTCCGTTACGCTATACACAACATGAAGCGACTAATGTTGTCTCATCTTGCGTAGAAAAAGATTGTATGTTGCCCGGCAGTTAAATCGTTTAAGATAGGTAAGCTGTAATAGTCTGTCTTCTCCAAGATGGAGGTTTTTGATCTAAAGAGGAGCTTTAACATGTCAACATCCGCAATTGAGTTGCCTTTGTTTCCGTTAAATGTTGTCCTTTTCCCGGGCACTATCGTGCCGCTACGTATTTTTGAGCCACGTTATCGACAAATGATTGCGGATTGCCAGGAAGAGGGAAAGCCCTTCGGCATCGTTCTGGTCAAAGCTGAAAGCGAGTTTATGAATGAGGAGCCGCATGCCATCGGTACCATGGCCGAGATTCATAACCTGCAAAAGCTGGAAGATGGTGGCTATAATCTTATGGCAGTGGGTGTCCAACGTTTTCGCATTCTTAGTAAGCACAACGAAAAGGCATATATATCTGGCCTGGTAGAGCCATTTGACGATCAATCAGAGCCAGAATCGGAGCTAAAGAGCGTAGTACAGCGAGCACATCAACTTTTCGAGACATACTTAAATATGTTGCTAGACGCAGCCGATGAACAGGAAATTCATACAAATTTGCCAGAGATGCCGGAAGATCTTTCTCACTTTATTGCATACTTCCTGGAAGTTGAAGATGACAAGAAACAGCAATTCCTGGAATTAACGTCTACAAAGCTGCGCCTGCAAGAAGAGATCGCGATTCTAAGACGCGAGATTCCATTTATGCGTCAACTTCTCTTCAAAAGAGTAGACGATGATCAAACCAGGTTAAACTAAGCTAGCACACAGGCAGCCATAGAACCCATAAGGTAAGAGCATACTTTATAAAATTTAAGAGGAGAACAATAGCGAGATAATGACTGATTATACACATTTTCGGCAACAACTTGACACTGCTTTACGTACATTAGATTTTAAAAAGGTCCAGGCGTTTCTTATAGCACAGGATCAATGGAGCGAGGATGTGCCTGCCGACCCCGAGTATGCTATGTGGATGATGGTCGCCGCAAGCCCTACACTTCGAGATTTTCATAGCCGGGCTCGCGAGTGGCTGGTGAGCCACGGTCACGCAAGTGATGCCCTGGCCGTACTGGGAAGCGGCCAGTTGGAGGCTGAGAAGCGTGGCAAGCAGCAGTCGCGGAGCTTCAAAAGAGGCCAGCCAGCGAATAGACCAGGGGATAACAGATCGTCTAATGCCCGGCCAGGAGCGCAAAGAAAACCAGGGCGTGACAATACAAAATAGCCGCGTTACTATGTTTGACTCTGTCAACACTTTGGTGATATAACTCCAAAACAAGGAGGAACGTAATGAGTCAGACTCTCACCTGGGGCATCATTGGCACTGGCAGGATTGCAGGTGTCTTCGCCAATGGCCTCGCGAAATCGAAGACAGGTAAGCTACTAGCTGTCGCAAGTCGAACGCAAGAGGCAGCGGATCGCTTTGGCGAGTCCTGGAAGGTGCCTCACCGTTATGATAGCTATGAGCAACTACTCGCCGATAAAGATGTGCAGGCTGTTTATATTTCGACACCCCATCCTCTCCATGCCGAGTGGTCCATCAAGGTCGCAGAGGCGGGCAAACATATCTTATGCGAAAAGCCCATCGCCCTGAACCACGCTGAGGCAATGACTGTGATAGAGGCCGTCTGGCGCAACGACGTATTTTTGATGGAAGCCTTCATGTACCGCTGCCATCCACAGATCAAGCAGCTGGTCGAATTAATCCAATCAAATGCAATCGGGCAAGTTCGGGTAATTCAGTCCTCCTTCGCGTTTAACACGCGCTTTAATCCAGAGGGCCGGCTCTTTAATAAAGCGCTCGGCGGCGGCGGTATTCTGGATGTTGGCTGCTACACCGCCTCTATGGCGCGGCTCATCGCTGGCGCAGCTACTGGTAAAGATTTTGCCGATCCGGTAAAAGTAACCGCCGTTGCCCACATAGGAGAAAGTGGTGTTGACGAGTACGCCACCGCTTCATTGGCTTTCCCTGGTAACATTCTTGCTCAGCTCTTCACGGGAGTGCAGGTGAATGCCGAGAATGTCGTGCGTATCTTTGGTTCTCAAGGCTCAATCCTGGTTACCGCTCCCTGGACGCCCGCCGACGGGCAGGCGACGAAGCTGATTGTGAAGCGCGACGGCGAGCAAGAGGCACGTGAGGTAATCGTTGATTTTGACCAGAGCCTGTATGGGGCAGAGGCAGACACGGTTGCGCAGTATCTCGATGCCCGCCAGGCCGTGTCCCCCGCGATGAGTTGGGATGATACGCTCGGCAACATGAGGACTCTGGACCAGTGGCGTGAGGCTATTGGCTTAACGTATGAAACGGAACGCTCAGACGGGCCAGGGCAAACACTGCCCGCTCATAAGCGTCCCCTTAAAG
>CAXTXB010000201.1:0-9201 GCA_964247965.1 uncultured Dictyobacter sp.
GTGGAGTCGGCGGCGGGCGCGGTGGTGGCGCTGCTGTCGGAAGTGGCGCTGCCGGTGGCACTGGCGTCGGGATCGGTGCTATTGTAGCTGCCGGTGGTGGGGCTACTGTTGGCACCGGCGTCGGCACTGCTGTCGGGATCGGTGCTGGGGCCGAGGTTGGCTCAGGAGTTGGCTTCTGTGTGGGCCGTGGTTTCGCGGTAGGCTTAGGAGCTGGAATTGGGGTTGGATCGGGGGCGGATGATGCTGTGGGTGCAACGGCTGGCCTGGGAGCCGGCTGGGTGGTCGTAGGCACAGGGTTAGACTGGCCGTTTGGAGCCGGAGCTGGCTTTGAGACCTTCGTCGGCACTGGCGTAGTGGTTGTGCGAGGAGCATGCATCAGCGAAACCCTCGTTGTGGCCGCCTCTCCACTACTCTGCTCCGTTGCCTGAATTATATATGTCGTATCTGGTTGCCAATTTCGCGGCAGGGTGATCGTCGTATCGAAGGACCCATCAGAGCTAATAGGCGTGACGTGATTACTTGTGCCCTGATCGAGTTGTTTAGAGAGCAAGGCTGCATCTATGCCTGCATTCATATGAAAAGAAGCAAGGGAAGCAAGAGGGAGCGTGCTAGTCTGTGCAAGCGGGCTCTCACCGGAAGTAAAAATAACATTTCCACCGGGTACAAAATTTGCTCCGTGTAGCTCTACAGAGCCACCAGGAAAAGCATTACTTGCATTTGTCGCGGACAAAGTAGGAGAAGGAGCGGCACCAGAGTTCACCAGTGGAACCATAAGAAAAGCAATAATTCCCACTATAACGAGCGTAGATATACCAATCAAAATATTCTGAACGGTCGTCAGAGGGCGACGCTTCGGTCTATACGTATTCTGTACAACCATGCCAGCATGGAGTGGTGGAGACTGAAGCGGAAAAGGCTGTTCATGAGCAGGTTGTAGAGATTGCTGATGTTCACTGCGAGGAGCGGCCGGCTGCAGGTGTTCGGCACGATATGTTTTTGGCTGCACATGACCGGCTCGTGCTTGCTCAACAGGAGGACTGAATGGGTCGAACAGAGGTAGTACGGAATAGTCATCATCCGAATGATTTTCTTCCCAGTTTACCTGACGAATGGATGGAAGTGAGACAAGAGCATTGATCTCATCTGTACTGCGACGAACCGCATGATAAGCAGAGTTATACTGGTCATCGCCAAGGATCAGCGACATATCCGCAGCCGATAATGGAAGCGGAGTTGCATCTGCCGGCCTGGAGGTGGGCTGCGCGTAGAGATAGGTCCTCAAAGACGGAACTGATCCGGGCGTCTCTTGACTGTAAAGATTGAAGTCAGCGGAAGATAGAGGATCATTATGAGCGGAAGCCTCGGCCAGAAGAATACCATTGTCATGGGCAGCAGATTCATTGCTCAAGCCCAGATTGGTGTACACCGGCATCGCAGATAAATCAGTACGTGAGGAAGAAATAAGGACACCACACATGCGACAATATTGTGCATAATCAGGATTTTTTGTCGAACACTTCTGGCAGTACTGAACGCCCATACGCTTTACCTCTCTTCTTACAATAACTCTCCATCAAACAGTATACACAATCTACTCCATCTATACCAAAAAATAGTATTTTTGGTATAGATGGATTTATAGAGCGTGTAATTAATGTGATCCATTCAAATTGAGGCCTATAACACCAAGAATAATCAGGGCCAGAGAGCCAATTTTGAGTGCTGTCAGAGGTTCTTTGAACCAGAGGATACCGATAGTGGCGATGAGAGCCGTACCGACGCCAGACCAGGTAGCATAGACAGTTCCCACTTCCAGACGTTTGAGAGCAAATGAGAGGAAAGTGAAGCTCAGGCCATAGAAAAGGGCTACAGCGAGTGAGGGAATGAGGCGGCTGAAGCCTTGAGATAACTTTAGAGATGTGGTGCCTGCAACCTCAGATAGAATGGCGAGGATAAGAAAAACGATGTTCATACATTTTCTCCTGTCTCATGAGCGAGTGCGAATAGTTCAGCGATAAGTTGTTCGCGTAAAGGTCCGTTGGGTGGAGCCAGGTCAAGCAGATCAGCGAACCAGAGACCATCGAGTGCGAGACGGATGATGGTAGCACGAGCAGGAGACACACCATCGTTCTCAATGTGCGCCTGCCAGGAGGCGTAATGGGCACGCAGAGGTTCCAGTAGTGCTGGATTATTGGCCACAGCGGCAAGCAGGGCCGAAGCACCATTGCTCTCCTCATCAGGCGAGTTGCAAGAGGCACGAATATAAGCCCGTAGCCAGGAACCGGGTCCAGAGTTCTCCTCAGCGAACGCGCGATTTAGATCTCCTTCAAATTGGTCTATTAAGTAAGCAACCATACCTCCGATCAAAGCATCCTTGGTTGGAAAATGGTAAAGGAGGCCACCCTTGCTCAAACCCGCCTCGTGAGCCACAGCCTCCAGCGTCAAGCGATCGCCGCCCTCGCGTTGCACGAATTGATAGGCCGCCTGCAAAATGTTTTGACGTGTTGTTGATATATTCATAGTGACAACTGTACCGTCTGGACGGTACAGTTGTCAAGAGGCAGGCTTGCAAGCAAAGAGGCTTCTTTTTAGAGGGAAAATAGGTTATGCTTGAGACAAGGTCAATTTATAAAGAGGTATTGAAAACCTTCCCTGAAACTATGACATATTCTTGACAATCCATGAGTATACTGTTACAATTCTCTCGCAAAGTTAAGTGATTACACGAAACAACAAGGCATACGCTATGAAATGGTCTGTCGTTGGTTCCGAGACGGAAAAATTCAAGGCCGTCGTATCGGCGCTCATACGATCCTGATTGAAGAAGCCGTGCCAGAACCTACGCCTGCGGCTCACTCGACTGCCGTGTATATATGCGTGTCGTCTGCCGAAAACAAGCCAAACCTGGACAGCCAGGCTGAGCGACTCGTTGCCTACGGTACGTAGCTATCAAGTGAGCAGGGTCGTCAAAAAAATTGGTTCAGGCGTCAATGATAACCACCCGAAGTTTCTGGCCTTGCTTGCTGATCCAAGCATTGGGCACATTGTGATTGAATACAAGGATCGTGGCGCGCGCTTTGGCTTTCGTTACATCGAGACCTTACTCAAGACCTATGGACGAGAGATTGAGGTCGTCAATCTGGCTGAGACAGCACCGAAAACCTGCTAGCTGATTTGACTAGCATCATTTACTCGTTTTGTGCGAGGCTGTACGGACACTGACGAACGAAACGCAAGACGGAAAAATTGTGCAGGAATTGGAGGCGCAAGATGCAGCTGGTTGAGAGGTACATCATTCAGAAAAAAGATGCACGGTATGGGGCCATTGACGCCGCAACCTTTGCATCCAAAAACCTGTACAATGCGGCTCTTTATGAGGTGCGCCAGACGTTCTTTATCACCGCTACGAGTCTTTCTTATCCTGCTCTCGATAAGCGGATGCAGGGACACGAAGCCTATCAAGCCCTCCCGGCCAAAGTCGCGCAACACGTCCTCACACAAGTAGCAACAGCCTGGTCCAGTTTCTGGCTGGCATTGCAGGCGTACAAAGCCGATCCCTCGAAATGTTTGGGTCGTCCTCAGCTGCCGAAGTACCTGCACAAAACGCAGGGACGCAACCTGCTTATCTATACCATGCAGGCAGTAAGTCGAGGGAAGCGGACCCTTGAGCGGCGCATCATCCAACCCTCACAACTGGGCATTCAGGTCAAAACGCAGCGCGATCCCCAAAGCATTGCACAAGTCCGTGTGGTCCCCAAACAGGGCTATGCGGTTGTCGAAGTCATCTACGAACAAGCAGAACGAACGACCGCTGTCGATCCTGATCTTTTGGCAGGCATTGACGTTGGGATCAACAATCTGGCCGCGCTAACTTCAAACAAACCCGGCTTTGTGCCGGTTATTGTTAACGGACGCGGCATCAAGTCCACCAATCAATTTTATAACAAACGTCGCGCTCAGCTTCAAAAATCCTTGGGACGCCCCGGCAGTACTCCACGCATGGAGAAGCTCACTAATAAGCGTACCCGGCGCATTGACCATGACCTGCACACCACCTCGCGTTTTCTGATTGACTTGCTGGTGGCCGAGGGCATTGGCACCTTGATTATTGGCAAGAATAACGGATGGAAGCAGGAAGCCACCATGGGGAGCAGGGCCAACCAGCATTTTGTGCAGATCCCTCATGCCCGCTTCATTACAATGCTCATCTACAAGGCGGAGATGGTTAGCATCCGTGTCCTGCTCACGGAAGAGTCCTATACCAGTCAAGCCAGTTTTCTGGACCACGACCCTTTGCCGGTGTACAAGAAAGGCAGTCCCACGACGTATGCCTTTAGCGGCAAGCGGATCAAACGAGGTTTGTATCGAGCTGCTGATGGACGGCTCATCAATGCCGACTGCAATGGTTCTGGCAATATTATCCGCAAAGTAGCTCCTAACGCCTTCGGGTCTGAGGGAGTAGAGGATGGTGAGGCGAAGCCTCGTGTAGTCCATCCCGTGAGGATTGTCATTCCCCTTACAAAACCGAAAACACCAGTGCTTTCTGGCCCAGTGTCAGAATTCGCTAGAGTTTAGGAACTATCTATGGAAACTACATCATCTCAAGCTTCTGATTCTCCACGACGTATTCTTATCTGGCTGGCTTTCTTTGCCTTTGCCCTTATTGGTGTGAGCAGTGGCGCGAGCGGCGTGCTACTGCCGAGTTTGAGCACGTTTTATCATGTGGATAACTCGGTGCTGGGACTGCTCTTCTTTAGTAGCACAATAGGATATCTGCTTTCGGCGTTTAGTAGCGGGATTGCAATCGAAATGCTGGGATATCGGTGGACACTGATGCTAGGAGCCACGCTGTCGCTGCTAGGAAGTTTTGCCTTTGGTTTACAGCCGCCGTTTGTTATTGTGCTCGTGATGCGAGTGCTTACGGGCATGGGCGCGGGCATCCTTGAGTCATCTCTGAACTCATATATCACCACACTACCCCGACGAACCTCAATACTTAATAGCCTGCATGCCTTTTTCGGAGTTGGCGCACTGATTGGTCCCTTGCTGGCCACAGCAATTCTGGCATTAAGTCTGGGTTGGAACTGGGTTTATCTTGTGCTAGCTGGCTTGAGTGGCTTGCTGCTCGTCGGGTTGACAATCTTTTTTCCGCAGAAGAGGGTCCAGGCATCTGGTCAGGAGGGAGAGCAGGGAATTGGCAAGACGCTGGGCGCTTCGTTAAGGATGCGCATTATCTGGGTGGCAACGCTCTTCTTGCTCTTTTACGTGGGAGTCGAGACAAACGCGGGCAGTTGGAGTTACAGCTTTTTGACCGAGTGGCGGCACGAAGGAACGTTATTCGCGGGCTGGCTTGTCAGCGGCTACTGGCTCGGGCTGGCGTTGGGACGCTTTACACAGCCGCGGATTTTCGAGCGCTTCGGCCTTGGCAACGCTGCACTGCTGCAGGCATGTATGCTGGAGGCGGTTGTGGGGATGCTGCTGACCTGGTTGGTGCCGTCAGGGATCGTGGCGGCGATCGGGCTGCTGTTGGTGGGATATGGACTGGGACCAATTTATCCAACGATAGTAGCTTTGATGCCGAACCTCGTGCCGGCGCGGATGCTATCGAGCGCAATAGGCTTCCTGGTCAGCCTGAGCATTCCTGGCATCGCGGTGTTTCCATGGATCGCCGGCATTCTAGCGCAAGATATCGGGCTGTGGACGCTGTGGCCCTTTACACTTCTGCTCGTCGTGGGAATGCTGCTCTTCTGGTTTCCGCTACGAGATTATAACCGTGAGAATGTGGAGGTGGGAGTGAGCGGTGACGAGCAGATCCAGGCGGAGGGCATAGTATAGGGGGGAATGAAGACAACGCGAAGCGCTTCGCGTTGTCTTCCGGTTCATTAGTATAGAGAGTGGCTCTTTACTCTGTCAGATGGACCTTGACCACGACCTCTCCATCTTTCTCAGGGAGCACCTCTGCGATGCCAGTGCGCATTTGCCCACGTAACAGGACGCGCACCTCGGCCTCCCCAATCAGATTCTTCCACCAGGGATATACTACCGTCATTCGTAAGGTTTCGCCCTCCTGCACATAGCGCATCGGCGTCGTAAACTCTTTCCCACTCTTTCGCCCGGTAAACGTAAGAAGCAGGAGTCGATCACTCCTCATTCTATGCCAGCGAGAACGCAAGATGGTTGTCGCTATTGCGTTAGCCAGGATTCGGACAGGCCGGGGCGGCCTGGGATGGTGAACAATCCTGTGTGTTTCGTTCATCGGTTTGCTCTTGTTCATCTGGCCCAATCAGGCCCATGCTCTGGGCAGATTTCCACGTCACATGGAGTACTGTCCCAGGCGAGATCCGCTGAAAGGTGCTCAAGAAGTCAACCTCTCCTCCTCAGAGATTGATGAAATCAGAGCACTGTGCGCCGAAGCACACAACACACTACCTAACCTCAGTATATGCAATGATGTGGAAGGGTGTCAACTGGGAAAGAATGACTGTTTCCTATACGAACGGACCAGACTACTATGCATATGCTATACCCAGAGTTTGAGACCAGGGAAGAAGGTATTGCTCTGACCCATCATGAGACCGGCTCCCCGAGCACGACAACCGCAAGGGACGGTCGCTACGCGCAGGGAGCCGGTCTCATGATGGAGGTTGGTCCAGTATGTCTATATTAAAGGAAACAGTTGTAAGAACAGCATTTTGATGCTTGTTATCTATAAAGATAGGTTAATTTACGAGTTGGCGCGAGAGCTACTGCTCAAAGCACCAATGGCTTTGGTGATTTCGCCAGCGGAGCGGAAGTGGTGATTGGGCAACTGGTTCATGGCTGTACGGATCGGCTCATCCAGGCCCTGCTCTTCAGCGTGAGCAATCAGCTCATCTTTAGTAATCGGGTACTTCAAGCCGCGCAGTGCGTTTTCTAACTGCATCGTATTGATTTTAGCCATAACTGTTTCTCCTTTTTATGGGATGGCGCTACTACCACTTGTAACAGAACAAGTGGCACATCATCTAATACCAGTGTAAATGGTGCATAGTGCGTTAGATTTCTATGAACCTACTTACACTACTACACCATTATTTACAGTCGGCTACGCACAGTATCTCTGAAGGAGAACAGGCAGAGATCATTCTACGATAAGATTTAATGCTCATCAAAAGTGAGAAGAACTTTTCCAAAGTTCTGGCCTTCCATCAGGTAGCGTTGTGCCACAGCAGTTTGCTCAAGGGGGAAAGTCTTGCCGACTAACGGCTTAATCAGCCCGTCCTTCCAGAGAGAAAAGATCGTGGTGAAGGCACGTTCGCGTACATCATTTGTCACATCTGTATGACGATAGCCAAGAATGCGCGTACCTTTCAGTAGGAAGTCCCGGGAGATATTAAAGCTGGCGTTGGGGGAGGCAGCATCACCAATCAGAACATGAGTGCGGCCAGGTTTGAGCGAGGCCATCGCCTCCCTGGTAATATCTCCCCCCAGGCCATCAATCACCAGATCAACTCCAGCATTATTTGTAAGCCGGGCAACTCCAGCATATAACGACTCGCTTTGCAGATCAATTACATCTGTAAAACCTGCCAGTCGCGCCTTCTCTGCTTTCTCAGTTGAGCGAGCAGTCGTAATAGCACGGGCGGCACCTTGTTTTAACGCAAGCTGGACGATGGCATTTCCCATACCACCTCCCACACCTGGAGAGAGCACAACTTGGCCAGGCTCAAAGCCGCCGATAGCAACCAGGCAGATCTGTGCAATCGCATAAGCGCTGCACAGAGCGGCAGCTTCAAGGTCGCTTTTATCATCTGGAATAGGTACGAGAAAATGCGCGGGAGCCAGAACATACTCCTGCCAGGTTCCTCCACGGGGAAGACGAAACGCTTGCTTGAACATTACACGCATACCAGCGGAAAATTCCGGCACCATCGATGCATGCACAATGCCCGCACCCTCTAGACCAGGAACAAAAGGAAGTGGAGCCGGAAATCTTCCCAGACGCACCAGATCATCCAGGGGATTGATCGCGGCGGCAGTCAGTTTCACCACCACCTGACCCTCGGCAGGCTCGGGCTGCTGCAGGTCCACGACCTGCAATTGGTTGTAGTCACCATATTGAAGAACTTGAATTGCTCTCATTTTAACCTCTTATTTACATCAAATTATCAAGAATTTTGCAAGAAGAGCGGGTCCATCTGTTGAAGGATGGCAGCATCTGCAGGCGCATTGATATCGTCGGCGTAGATAAGGGCGCAGGTAGATTTTAGATTGAGCGCGGCCTGCAGATCATCCTGGAGGCTGTCGCCGCTCTGGCTAGTACTGACCAGTTGCTCCTCGATATGCGGCACGGAGAGCCAGGGAGCTTGCAGGGTGCGGCCAGTAGCCAGTCCGTCGTCTTGCAGCCAGAGGCCGTGGTTAACGGAGTAATCCAGGAGTATGCTTTCTCCATAGCCACTGGTCTTGTCGATGAAGGAGCTATCAGGCAGAATCGCCAGTGGAGTGGAATGAAAATTGCTGGTGTAGATAGTGATTATTTTTTGAATGGTGTTCCACCAGATAGGGTCAGAATAGCCGATGCTCTGCCATTGCTGCAGGAGCTGGGGATTATCGCGACGAGTGTCAACCTTCGTTTCACCTCCGTCGCCAACGCCGATCTCGATCACGGCAATCGCGCGGTTGCCATCGTAGCGCTGGGCGAGGGCAGAGACAAAGCCCTGATAGGCGGCAAGGTATTTCGGATTCCAATACTCGGGGTGCACCGACTGATCATTTTCCGTCATCGAGCGAACGCCAGAAGCATAGACCCATTGAGGAGTGGCATGGCCCGAGCCCAGAGTCGGGTCCCAGCGTGTCCAACCCGAGGTAGCCACGCGTAGAATGACCTTCTTATTGTTAGCCGCCCACGGACTTATATCCTGGTCAATGGCACCCCAATTATACTGACCCTGCCGCGGCTCCAATTGAGACCAGTAGTAACCCAGATAGGTACCTTGCAGATAACCCTTGTCCGCGTTCAGCGCCGAATTATGGCCGGCAAACTGATAGATCCCACTGGGTTTTGCAGAAGATGGAGAACCGGTAGGATTGGACGAAGATTTTGTAGCGCCAGGAGTACCATTTGTAGGTTTTGCTTTCGTAGAGATGCCACTAGCCGTAGAAGAAGGGCGACGGGGAACAAGGCTGATTTTAGGTGCTGGAATAGTAGTATCCGAGAAAGAG
>CAXTXB010000202.1:0-7332 GCA_964247965.1 uncultured Dictyobacter sp.
GATAGAAGATTCTAACGAGAAAAGAGGGAGAAGTACGTAATGAAAAAAGAGCAACGACCTTTCTTTTTGCATTCTTTTCCTCTTCATGAATCTTTTCTCCTTTCTCACACTGCTATTCTATTCATAGCGATTTATCGCAAGAAAACGTACGGACCAGATTGGAGAGCTATCATCGCTCATGCCGCTCCCGCCTGCATCGCGTCCGTACCCTCCAATCGCCGCCCAGCTCGCTGCGAAATCCACTCAGCTTCCCTTTCTCCACTTCCAAAGATGATTTCGTTGGAGTTGATGCCGCAAGGGATGGTCGCGACGCGGAGGATCGATGTCTGCTACATGCTCCATGCGTGTGAATTTGGAAACGGTAGTATGGGAATTGAATTAGCCAGCTATACGCTGTATGAGCTCAAGGGGATACCCGCTACTTGCGAGCATTTTTTGCTTCTGAGGGTGACGCGGCCAGCCTATAGCAATACTATCCAAGCAGAGGAAGATTGGGCAAACGATGTCCTTGCGACCAGGCAGCGTCTCTTATTGGATTTCTATGTGCGGCATCTCCTCCCTCAGGAGTGTTTGCACGCACATGAAATATACTTAGAAGGCGAGTTTCAGGACTGCCCGCCGGGCGACGACCTTTATAGTGACCACGGAATGCGTTTCCTGGATATATGGATTGCCTCGACCCGCTTCGGCTATCCCTGGATTGTGCTGGGGATGGCAGAGAGCGCGGATGCGTTCTGGCAAGAGATCACCGAAGATTTCGATCTTGCTATATTACAAGTGCGGATGCCGGTCACTCAACGGCACGTCTTCTTTCTTACCGAGCATGATAGACCAGGCAATCCTTTCTCCGTCACGCTTTGAGGGTGCTTTTGTGAAACAGGCAATATAGTAAGATATACTAAATAGGCTAAAACGGCTCGACACGGCATACAAAATTGTCTATGTACACAGAAAAGCGTAGAAAGAAATGAGGCAAGAATGTTTAGCGAAGAAAAGGGAATGGAGATGTCTCCTGCGCGATTGCGTGTGGGCTTGATTGGCGATCCCGTTGCGCATTCATTCTCGCCGCGCTTCCAGCAGGCAGCGTTTGATGCACTGGAAATTCCGGCGTGTTACGAATTATGGCGGACGCCGTTGAGTCAACTGGTGGAGCGAGTGCGCTCGCTGTGCGATGAGAATTGCCTGGGGGCGAATGTGACGATTCCACACAAGGAGGCGGTGCTGCCTCTGCTGGATGAGGTTGATCCGCTGGCGGCGCGGATTGGTGCGGTGAATACAATTGTGCATCGCGACGATTACCTCTATGGCTATAATACGGATGCGGACGGGCTGCTGCACGCGTTGCAAGAACAGGGTATCGGAGAGATAGGCGTCGACGGAAAGATTGCGCTAGACGGCTATACGGCTATTTTGCTGGGCGCGGGCGGCGCGGCACGGGCGGCGGCGTTTGCCCTGGTCAATGCGGGTGTTGAGCGGCTGATTATCCTCAACCGCCATCTGGAGCGTGCTCTGCAACTGGCGACGGAGCTGCAGCAGTTCTATGACCGTCCGGTCTTTAGCTTGAACGATCCTGAATTTTTGATTCCACGCTCTTCCTCGATTATCATCAATGCAACATCGCTGGGCATGCACGGAGATGTCAGCCCACTGCCCGCTGAGATTCTGGCGCGCTTCGATGCTGAGACTACCTTTGTGTATGACATGATCTACAATCCGACGCAGACCTATCTCCTCATCCAGGCCAGCCTGATGGGACTGCGCACGGCCAATGGTCTCTCTATGCTCTTGCATCAGGGTGCCCTGGCCTTCAGTTTATGGACCGAACGGCCCGCGCCAATCAACATCATGCGCGAGTCATTATTGGAACGCGCTTAAACTCGCTTGAATTCGCTTAAACGTGCTTGAACCAGAGCAATGTGATAGAATGAGTTCGCAAGAAGTGTTCCTATTTCTTTTTATGCTATAGCTCGCTTTCTAAACAAGCGAGTGTGTGGATGTAAATTGTGCTTTATCTTGTGTTGCATACAGTGTCGTTCCGCAACCATTCCGCGCTTCTTGCTCATTCAACAGGTGTATGATCTCATGCTACTCGCGCTAAAGAAGCAAGACGTTTTGATAGACAATCGAAAACGCGGTTCTTTGCGCTCATCTGAATGAAAGGAAGATCCATGAAACTGACACTGTTCGTTCTGCCACAACGCTATGCCTTCTGCCGCCTCGAACCCAATGGTCATATCCCCACCTGGGCCCTCCTGGGCGACGAGTTTGTCTCTCTAACGCGTACATTCGACGAGCTCTCCGTCGTATGCCTGCAAGAAAATGTCCCAGAGGATGCCAAGGCCGAACGCGATTGGCGCTGCGTAAAAGTCGAGGGACCCTTCGATTTTTCGGTCGCCGGCGTCCACGCCTCCCTCACCCTCCCCCTCGCCGAAGCCAATATCAGCGTCATGAGCATCTCAACCTACGAAACCGACCATCTCTTATTGAAGACAGAAGATCTCGCCTCAGCCATCGAAGTACTAAGAAAAGCTGGCCATACTGTACGCGAGTAGCAGCTTCACTGATTGTTACACGTGATTCAAATATTTTGCGCTTTGTAGCTTTCTACAATCTTTTGTGTTGTACGCAAAAGATTGTAGAAAGCTATAAAGCGCAAAATATTTGAATCATGTGTAGAGATTTGCTTGTTTGCTGAGGGCTTATCCTTTACGCGAAGGGCTGGTCCCAGCGTTCGCGGTGAACGACTTCGCTCTGAGGTTTCCGCTTCTTGTGTCCTTTGCCGATGGCTGCAACCGGGTAGCCAAAGGGAAGGATGGCGACAATCTCAACATTGTCGGGGATGCCGAGCAGAGGATTGGCCTGCTGCAGATTGTTGAAGCCAACCCAGTTCGAGCCAACACCCTGCGACCACGCCGTCAGGATCATGGATTGGATGGCACGGCTGGTATCAGAAACTCCAAATGGGCTCGGCTCGGTAGCCACAACAATCGCCAGAGGAGCCTGCGCGATATAGGGACCCGTGCGAACCAGCGCGCCAAGCTGCTTCAGCATCTCTTTGTCCTGAACCACAATGAAGTGCCACGGCTGCGCATTCATACTACTCGCCGTCAAATAGGCCGACTCGACGATCTGATTGACCACCTCTTCTGGAATTGGCTTATCCTGAAATTGGCGCACAGCCAGCACCGTACGTACCGCATCAAATACTTCCATACAATTCCTCTCCTCCTTAACCTCGATAATGCATCACTATCATACTAAAGTTTAGCCGCCAGGGCCTTCCCTGCTCCACCGGTCTCTCGCAGAAACAGATCCAACGCATCCAGCACAATTGCCCACAAAGGCCGCACCGAGCGCAGTCCGGGATACCTCGGCGATCCAATACAGCATATCACTTTTTCCGCAAGGGGGCTATGAGAAGGTAAGAAGAGAGACCGTAAGGATAGATATATGCTCTCAACCAAAGATTTCAAGCTCTTTATTCATCTTCCTGAATACAGCAACAAAAGCCTTCACATCCGCATAAATTAGCCTGGCGTACATCCGCACTATTATCCCCGTCAAAAAGAGAATGGGCAGCACCCGGCTCAGCACAATAAGCTGCCAGCCCAGCGGAGTCGGGTCTGGACCAAGAAATGGATCGACAACCATCGCAAAGTGAAAATAGTGCAGAATGAAGAACACGTTGGGCAAACTGATCAATAAAATACCAGTTTTAGCAACTCAGGTAATTAAACAACTTTTAAACGGTGCGATGCCGTAAAAATCCTTTTCATCATAAAACAGTAGAATAAAAGTATCGCCGGTAAAAAGCATATAAGATAAGCAAGGGTGTTGGATATATCCAAGGAGGGAAAGGTAAGACCTATCCAGACGAAGATGTATTGATACACTACAGTCGACAGAGCTGCACCATAAGAGAACAGAGCTATAGCCACTGTTTCCTCGACACGAGCGAGTAAAATAGCAAGCATGATGGGCCAGATAGCATACCATGGTACAAACTTCCCTGTGGCAAAGGCAAGAAAAAAGAAGAGCGTAATAAAGGCTGCCTGGATTAAGTAAGAGAAGCTTTTGGTAGAGAGATATAAGGCACAGAGGTAAATGATCCCAAAGAGAATACGTCCTAGTAGTTTTGCATTCTCCAGCGTGACCTGTCCAGATGACACATCATGGATAAGAGTACTGAATGAAGCTATAAAATAATGCTCTTGATCAAGCGAGGCATCCAATGTGTGCGGTCCCGCCCAGAAAGGTCCAAATATTATGGCTATAAGAACAAGAGAAGTTATAGCAATTTTACCTACGTACTGCAAACGTTTCATAGTGGTCGTCTGGTGAGAAATGCTATAGATGAAAAAGAGTGGTAAGAGAGGAAGCGTGGCATACTTAATTAAAACAGAAGAAAGTATTAAAGCAAAGGCCACTACAGGTCTTTCTTTCAATAAAGCAAGTATAGCAAGAAGCACAAACAGCATAACTACAACATCATTATGACCATTTGCACTATACTCAAAGAATGCAAGCGGATTCCAGGCAATAACGAGGGCACCAACAAGCGCGAATTTAGGAGCATAGCTAGAGATAATTTTGTAAACAAGGAAAGCCTCGAAGATGAGCAATCCGGAAAACAAACTTTTTAGTAGTAGAAGATTTGCTAATAGATTACGACCAACAAGAAGAGTAGGAATAGCATCAATGAGGATGCCAAGTGGTCCATACGGCGTTGCAATGCTTGCCCAACCACCTGCTAGATAGGTCATTGAGTCATGGGGAAAGCGTGCAGCAGGAGTAATCATTGGATTTGCGTGATATTGCACTAGAATCAAACTTTGTATTATATACCCAAATACATCAATGGCTGTGACAGGATAAACGAACACCATGGTTCCAGCAAAGAGTCCACCAAAGCCCAGAATAAGCCAGAGCGTTGCCTTATCCTGATTTTGCAAATGATATATTTCCCACCAGGCAAAGCCCAGAAAGATAAAAAGTAGGGTAAATGCCAGAATGAATAGCACAAAGCCTACATGTGAATGTTTTGTAATTGAGCCTAGATCAGTAAGACTCTGGTAGTAACGAAGCAACGGGAATTGCTGTAGGAAGCACAGCAAATAGACAATTTCACAAAGAAGGCCAATGGTTACCAGCAAAGCTCGTGCTTTCAGCAGAGAAAGTACCTTTCCAAAGTAAAGCATTTTAACCTCTATAATAATATAAATTCTTCGTTGACTTATATAAATTTATGAATACTTAGTGGACATAATAGCAGAAGTTGACACAAATTCATATTAGAAAGCACACAATGTTGATATTGAAATCGAGAGGATATTATGTATCTCGTTGTCTTTTGTCTTGTTTAAATAAACAAAAGCGCCATGTGGAAGACCCATGTCTACCTACATGGCGCTAAAATGCCGCCTAAAAAACTGCTTCCGAGCTCAATTCACAAAGTCTTCCACCATGAAGTGGTTTGGAGGTGCTTACATACACGAAACTTTAAAGTATTTATAATTGGCAGTCGTATTGGGAGCACTTGAACCAATAAGGGCTAGCCCAATCATCGTATCGTGAAAATTGAAAGGAATTGTATTAAGTTGTCTCCAGTTCCCTCCCGGCAAGCGCCAGGAAGCAGTTATAGAGGCACCTGTATGTTGTAACTGGAGGTCAGCTTGCAATTCTGTTATATTGGTCGGTGTTTCTGGTGGAGCTTCGTGAGTAAATATACCGTTTATCTCTTGCTCAAAATCAACACTATTAGGATTTTTATCTAGCCGGATGAAGTTGTTACGATCTTGCCAGAGCAAAATGCCTGCAGCCTGAAAGCCATAGGGTTGATTTTGCGAAAAGTCAATGGAGGTCTTTATGGTGAAGTTGCCCGTTATAGGCTGAAGCAGCCTGGGAGCATCGTAGTTAGTTGCCGGATTCAAATCATTGCCACCACTAGTAGATATAGTCAGAAAGCCTTGAGGAGAGACTTGATACGTTGAGTGACCCGTTGGATCAACCCAATTCCATCCACTATGTAAGTTACCATGAAACATATCAGAGAAGGCTCCTCCACAATTTGGAACTGGTACTGGAGAAGGCGTAGCTGTGAGATGAGGCAATGGAGCAGTATTTACATTTTTCGCTGGAGCCAAAGTGGTGCCTACTTTTGAAGCATTTGTAGTGCTGCTGCTCTTTAAACTGGGCAATAGAAAGACAAAAACACCTCCAACGATGAGCAAGGCAACCACGATACCACTCAAAACACCAACCAGCAAGCCAAATTTTCTTCGAGGCGGTGGAGATACAGATATATTTTGCTGTATGCGATTTTTTCCAGGAAGCGTTGGACCTGCCTGAGAAATGCTTGTACCTGTACTAGTATAGGAAAAAGTAGTAGGTGCCTTACAATTTGCACAGAAGTTTGCATCAGCTGGAAGTTGAGTTCCACAGTTACCACAATAAATCGGCATTTCTTCACCATCGTTTCTTTTCTATAGTCCAGTAGCATACGTATATCATATATGAATTTAAATCAAACAATATGATCGATATTATAATATCTAACGTGTTGCTTCAACTTGTTCTTTCTTTGTACTATTCTTTTACGTAACAAGGTCTTACAAGAGAGCATCCTTTGGTTGGCTCAGATCTCATTAACATTTACGGCCTCTATTACTCAAACTATTTTTGTATTATGCTCTATTATGAGCATATGTTTATTCATCATCATATTAAATTGTAGTAGAGTGAAATTAGACTGTCAAGCTGAATATCACGAAATATCTGGACGCTATAACGCATTATAAGAAGATGTACATTAGAAGCTGCTATTCTTTTTAGCGAGCGCGGCATATAATATAGATCGAAGGACATCACACAAGGGGAGAGGAACCGGCTACGATGGCGATAGGATCAGCAGAGGTGATGAAGGTTTTTATTTGCTATGCCCGCGAGGATGAGTCGCTGCTGCATATTTTAGAGAAACACTTGTGGCCGTTGAGAAGGCAAGGTCTCATCGAGCCCTGGTATGACCAGGAGATCACGGCGGGTAGCGAGTGGGAAGCGGAAATCAAGAAACAATTGGACGCGGCCGACATCATCCTGCTCCTGGTGAGCCCCGATTTTATGGCCTCCGAATATTGCTACAGTAAGGAAATGACGCGGGCGATGGAGCGGCAAGAGCGAGGAGAGGCGCATGTGATCCCCGTTATTTTACGCCATATCTATTGGAAGGGTGCGCCATTTAGCAAGCTGCAGGCTCTGCCGACAGACGCCAAACCAGTCACAGATCGTTTCTGGCACAATCCAGACGAGGCATTTCTCAGCGTGGCAGAAGGGTTG
>CAXTXB010000202.1:7432-9100 GCA_964247965.1 uncultured Dictyobacter sp.
AACAATATCCATTACCTTGACTATTAGAAATGCGGGAGCACTATGATACTACAGAGAGCGCAGGGGGCGCTGATTGGATTGGCGGTTGGAGACGCGCTAGGCATGCCCACCCAGTTGCTATCACGGCAGCAGGTTGCCGGGCTTTTCCCCACGCTGGACGACTTTCTGGCGGGTCCGCCGGAGAACGAGATCAGCGCGGGCCAGCCGGCGGGGAGCGTTACGGACGACACGCAGCAGGCGCTCATCGTGGCCCAGCTCCTCATCGAGGGCAAGGGGCACGTGGATAGCGTTGAGTTCGTCAAGCGGCTGCTGGCCTGGGCGCTAGAGGCGGAGGCCAATGGCAGCGAGCAGCTCGGCCCTTCGTCGAGGGGCGCATTAGAGGCGATTCAGGTGGGGCAGCCCATTGAGGAGGCTGGTCGCAGGGGCAACACAAATGGGTCCGCGATGCGCATCGCACCCGTAGGGATCGCGGTCCCCTGCCAGCCTCTTCCCCGCCTGGTCGACCTGGTTGAGGAGGTATGCCTGCCCACGCACAATACAGGGCTGGGAATCGCCGGCGCGGCGGCAGTGGCGGCGGCCGTTAGCGCGGGCGTGGAGGGCATGGACTTCTCCGCCGCCCTGGAGATGGCATTGCACGCCGCCGAGATTGGGCAGGGACGGGGATACTACAGCGCGGGCGCGAACGTTGCGGCACGCATTCGTTGGGCCGTGGAGCTGGTGAAGGGACTGGACGAGGCCCACGCCCAGGACGCCATTAGCGATCTGGTGGGAACGGGCGTGGCGATACAGGAAGCGGTGCCGGCCGCATTCGCAATCGCCGCCCGCTGGCAGGATGATCCATGGAAAGCCTGCCTCGTCGCCGCCCGGCTGGGAGGTGATAGCGACACCATCGGCGCAATCGCCGGCGCAATCCTGGGAGCCTGCACAGGAGTAGATGCATTTCCGGCGCAGGCCGTCGCACAGATTGAGATGGTCAACGGCCTGGATCTGCTGGGGCTGAGTAAGAAGCTGATAACTCTGCGGTAAGCCAGATGTTGAATTGTTATATATATATTTAAATGCACTAGCATTATATAAAACATCTCCGGAGTAGAAATACCGAATTTCATCAATTACTACCGAAAGCACTCCCGATGCTTACGTTATCCAAAAAACTATGCTATACTTAATTGTATGTCGTAGCTTAAATTCTATTACGAGGATGGACCTTATTATTGAAAAATCCTAGTTTACAAAGTAAATCGAATGAGCAGCTGCAGAATCCAAAGCCGAGGGGGTATAAGTGGTTATTAAACTCAACAGTGAAATTCCTCTTTGTAACTTTTTGCCTCACTGTTGCCTACCTTGGTTTCTTACTAATAGATACAGGCGTTCTATTAATAATAGGTTACTTGTTAAAAGACCTCATTGAGAAGTATAATTATGTGCAAATTGGATTTGAAAGCCTCAGGATTTTTTCTGCAGTAATCACTGGACTCATGTATCTTTGTCATTTACTGTACGCAATCTATGATCAGGTACACTTTATTTTAACAATTTTTAGGAGATTGCGCGACGAGGAAGAGGAAAGATTATGAAGATGCACCTTCAGAGAACATTGCGGTTAGTCCCAAAACTTTGGACAGTGCTAACGTTGGAAATTGTGTGCGCCTCTCTTCTATATACATG
>CAXTXB010000203.1:0-9057 GCA_964247965.1 uncultured Dictyobacter sp.
TTTCGGGGGGATATGCAAAAACCCCCAAGTACGGCAGCCGCTCCTTCGTGAAGCGATGGGCCTCGATTTTGAGGCGCATCATGTCCTCGGTCGCGGTGATCCCCAACTCACGCCCACGTCTGAGCGTTTTCTGTCCAACGCGCAGAAAGCCACCATCCAAGACCGTTTCATCGAACGGCGCGATGAGGGACGTAGGGTCAAGGGTACTAATAGGTGGTGCTGTGTTCCAGGCGAGTAAGGATTCCTTTCCAAGACAGCCATATCCCATTTACCCTTGACTTTTCTCCTTTTCTCCCTTATAATTTGATTAAACGTTTAATAAAAAGTCCACGTCACAGAAGTAAGACGAGTAAAGTTTCGTGAGAAAAAGGGTCATGGCTGGAGATCTAGAAGAGCGTCGAGAGCAGATTATGGGGGCAGCTTTGCGAGTCTTTTCACGCAAAGGATTCGGTAAAGCAACAATGAAGGACATCGCCCAGGAAGCCGAGGTAACTCCTGGCTTGATTTACTACTACTTTGAGAGTAAGGATGCCCTTATGCAAGCTATCATGAAGGAAATTGATCCTATTGTCCATGAGATTGCACTGCTTTCTGAGCAGGACTTCGCTCAGCCCGTTGAGGTCTCTCTGCGCGCGCTCTTCACACGCCTCCTCGACATTGCCGAGAGCGAGGAGTTTATGGTGCTTATCCGTGTCATCCTGTCGGAGGTGCTGCATGGTGAGAACGAAGCTCCTATGCACGTCGTCTCTGATCTCTCTGTTCATCGTCTACAGATTCTTGTGGACTATTTAGACAAGAAAATGGGAGCAGGAGAACTGCGACAGACGGATAGTATGCAGGCTGTTGACGTGCTGATGGGGTGTCTTATTAGCTTTGTCGTCCGCCGCCAAATACTGCATGATCCCTTAGCCTTGCGCTACTCGCACGAACAGATCGCTACCCGTGTTGTTGATACTGTTCTGCATGGCTTAGAGCCTGAATAGATTTTTTAGCACCGATTTTGATTAAACATTTAATCAGAAGAAGAATATGTCTGCGTAAGCAAGGCATGTGGATGCAGGAAGAGTTCCCTGCTAGGAAGGAGGAATGAGAGCGTTTTTGATAATGACAAACGGACGACAGTATGACAGTACCTATGGAAGGAGTACTAGGAATGCAAGTTCCTCTGCAAGAACAACGAAGACAAGCCCTGCCCTATAAATGGCTTGTCCTCATCGTCATCGTTTTCGGTCTCTTTATGAGCGTCCTCGACGGAACAATTGTACATATCGCTGTTCCGCGTATTCAAACCGCTTTTGGGGCAAATCTCAACGATGCTCACTGGGTACATCATGGCTCAAGGCATCGCGACACCTCTTACCGCCTTTTTTCCGGGCGCTTGGGCATCAATCGCTTCTCCTACGCTTGAAACATCATACCAGTGGTTTGAGCTCATGCTCATTGTGTTCTCCTTGGGTCTTGGGTTTTGTCTCCAACCACTCCTGGTCTCAGTGCTGACTGAGATCCGACAATCATTGCTCGCCCAGGCGAATACCGTCTATAACCTTTAAAGGAGGCTCCTCATGCTTGATACAATTTCGACTCTTGTGCGTCAGGTTTTTACGGCTGATCCAGCCATTCTAGATGATCCCTATGCGATCTACCGCAAACTACGCTCACATGCTCCAGTGGTTTGGGTGGAGGAGGTGGAGGGTGGTGGAAGCTGGCATGTCTTCGATTACGCGACGACGGTGGCGACGGTACGCGATCCTCGTCTCTCAGCGCAGCGGGCTATGGGCGGTCCAGCCAGTGAGAAGATTGATTTTATGCAGTTTTTGCCGAAGGATGAACGTGAGAGTGCTATGCGCTTGCAGCAATTAGTCTCGCCGTCGATGCTGACCCTTGATCCGCCCGATCATACTCGCTTGCGCAAGTTGGTGGCCTCGGCCTTTACGCCACGTCGAGTGAAATCGCTGCGAGAGAAGGTGCAAGCCATTACAGACGAACTGCTAGATAAGGCTGAGTTAGAAGGGAGAAATGACCCTGTTGATCTTATGACTGCCCTGGCGAAGCCGCTGCCAACGATTGTAATTGCGGAACTGCTAGGCGTTCCGGTTGAGGACCGTGATCAATTTCGTCGTTGGACCGATGGTGGTATTCAGGTGAGTGGAAGGGCAAGTAAGCACGCCTTCTCATATAGGCTAGCACTGGCTGAGTATCTGCAAGGCATCATCCAAGAGCGACGGGCACAGCCAAAGTCTGATCTGATTACAGCTCTGGTCGCTGCCCGTGATCAAAACGACGCTCTGACTGAGGGAGAGATTATCTCGCAGTGTCAATTGATGCTGATAGCCGGATACGAGACGACGACGTCTTCGCTTGGCAGCGATGTTATTGCGCTTCTCCGTCATCCCTTAGCCTGGCAGACGCTTGGTGAGCATTTTGAACTGATTGGTCCCGCTGTTGAGGAACTGCTACGGTATGAAAGTCCGTTTCAGTTTATGAGTCGCAAGGCCACTGAGTCCATTGAGATTGGGGACAAGACTGTTCGGTCCGGTGACTACGTCTGGTTTTGGATCGGTTCGGCCAATCACGATCCTGCTCAATTTCCGAACTCAGAGGAACTAGACTTCACTCGTGCCGAGAACATACATCTGGCCCATTTAGCCTTTGGCAGCGGTGTTCATTATTGTCTTGGTGCCGCGCTCGCTCGTCTAGAACTCGAGGTAGCATTGCTTACGTTGCACAGCCGCTATCCAAATCTGCGTCTCGCTGAGCCAGAGATTACCTGGCGGCGCAGTCTCGCCCTGCGGGGGCCGGAGAAATTGCTCGTATTTTTACAGTAGATTATGGGGTTTGTGGTGTAACGGAACAGTAAAGTGGTCTAAGGCCAGTTGCGTCATAAAAACGTTCTGTAGAAGTGGTAAAGAAGTGTAGAACAAGCAAGGATGAACAAGTAGAGAGGTCAAACCCCATAGATACTCTTTTCATCAATCGGCTTGAGAAGCCAAGCGAAAGCTTATACCATTTTACTGTTCCGTTGCACCACAAACCCCAAACACAAGCCGAGAAACAGGCAATGGAACTGCAAGGCATGCGGGTTCAAGGGACATAGAGACCTTGTAGGAAGTGTCAATATGCATACGCTCGCATATGGTGAGCAGGGAGAATTTCCTCGTTCATTCACGTATCTACGTCCTAGTTCGCTAGGCAAAGTAGTAGTCGGGCAGACGCCCCCCTCTGTTGTCTAGGTAGGAACACAGTCAACCACACGTTGTAGACGTGGTTCCTTCGGGAACAGGCCACATGTGAATAAGCCTAGAAGCTCATCCCTTTGTAGGGGATTGAGAGCGTCACTAGTAGGCTGTAGGCATCTGAGATTGATCTTTATGGTAGAGAACGTAACGCTAAACGAGAAAGGCTAAAGTGATGCGTCTATTCGTAACTGGTGCAGATGGTTTTATCGGTAGCGCCATTAGTGCGCAACTACGGGAGAAAGGTCATCGTGTCATGGGGTTAGTACGCTCCGACCGATCTGAAGCAAGCTTAAAAGCACGAGGTGACAGAGCTGTGCGGGGCGAACTGTCCCAGTTCGATCTCCTAGCTCAGACCGTCAAAGAGGTAGATGGGGTTATTCACGTGGCTCTGACAGCAAACGCTGAGGGTATCGAACTGGATAAACAAGTCATTATTGTGATGCTAGACCAATTGGTTGGTTCTGGTAAGCCCTTTATCTACACCAGCGGTACCCTGGTAACGGGAGATAGCGGCGAGCGGGTGACAGATGAAACCGAGCCAGTACAGCCTGACAGTCCGCGAGGCTGGCGAGGGCTGCACGAGCAGTTGGTACTACAGTCAGCAGCGCGAGGCGTCCGAGCAATAGTGATACGGCCTTCAACTCTTGTCTATGGGCCGGGAGCCAAGGAGGTGCTCCAGATTGTGCAACAGGCCCGGCAACAGGGAGCAGTGTCCTACGTTGGAAACGGCCAGAATCGACGCAGCACCGTTCACGTCGACGATTTTGCCGCACTCTATGTGCTGGCACTGGAGAAAGCGCAGCCAGGAGAGCTATTTATCGGTGCCGGGGATGAGGTGATTCGCCAGAAAGAGCTTGCCGAAGCTGCTAGCCGCGCTGGAGGTGCGGGCGGGAAAACTGTCTCTATACCTTATGAGGAGGCGGTCGGGGCAATGGGACTACTTGCAACTATCCAGACGATGAACTCTGTTGTATCGAGCGCCAAAGCCAGACGCGAATTAGGCTGGCAACCAACCGGTCCTGCCTTGCTCGATGAACTCGCGCGTGGCGTGTATAGTGAAATGTAAGAAAATGCTTGGAGGAGCGATCGGACAGGGTGTAAATCCTACAATGAATTTGGTCCTTTTCCCATAGGTATCTTGATGGAGGCTGTACATCCCAGGATGTTGCGGGAGGAAATAGTATAATTCTGCGGGCCATTCCTCTGCTGGCATTCTGTATACTCAATCCCTTACCCTCCCAGATATTTGTCCCGATTTCTCCCGCAACATCCTGGGATGTACAGCTTCACACCTAGATTCTTCCGTCACCATTCTGTAAATAGCAAGCACGAAAGCCAAGCACGCGGATGCGCAGAGAAAACCCGATTTGAAGAGTCTATACGCTTGGCCTCATATCCTGTTTTTAGGTTTCGACGCGGCTTTCCCCACCACTGAGCACTGTCGCATTTGCTGGAATGCCCACTTCACGAAAACGCGATGCCGCTCCAGAAGCGATTTTCTCCAGAGAAAGCTCCCCACTGCTCAAGTGGAAGGGCAAGTGTTGACATCGACTCATAGTGTAATATTGGTTCCAGCGAAAGATAGCCAATAAGTCTTCTGAAGCCTCGCGGGATATGTCATACTCCGTTCTAAGATTGAGGAGGTTTTTGAACGGGTGATGATACAAACAAAAGGCTTCCATCTTGTACGGAGGCCAGAAGGAATTGTGAGTCAATTTGAACGGATAGTGGTGGATAACAAGGGGTATCCCCATCTTGCATTAACGCGACTGTATCAGCAGCTCTGCCAAGAACTTTCTGACGGAACTGCACACACTTATCTCATGGCACTGTTACCATATTTTTCCTTTTTGGAGACAGATTACTGGCGACAACAGCGTCAGGATCGTTGGGATAGTTCGCCAGAAAGCATTCGGGAAGCTGTGCGAGATTACCTCCTCCAAAAGTTGCACTGCAAAGTGCGTCGCTATGGCATGTATGAAATGGTTGCGCTCTCTGCGCAAAGTCCGAGCACAGTACGAATATTCCTTTCAGCCTTAAAGCGGTTTTACTTCAGTGTCTTGCTCGCTGGTGAATATTCCTATGTGCATCCACTCACCAATCCAGTCGTTCACCTTCTTAAAGAAGTTGACCAAGAAGAATCTGATGTGCCCCGCTCCCACCCCAAGATGCCACCAGAAAGCGGCATCGAGGAACCTTACCAGAGACGAACCTCGGACAACTACTTTCGACTCGTGGATAAAAAGTGGATTCCAGAACCCATCGATGATCCTGCTCTGCACCTCCGCCTCATCACAGGTTTTGAACAGGCAAACGTGAGCAGGCGGGACCAGATCATCATACGCATGGCCTACGAGTCAGGCGCACGCATTACTGAGTTGCTTACCCTGACCGTTGGAGATTGGAAAAAACGTGGTGGTAAGCAGGAGGCGACGGCCAGCAACAAAGGTAGCCACGGACGGCGTGTGAAAGTCATCCGCTTTAGTCAGGAAACCACGAAGCTTCTGCGGTGCTACGTAGACGAAGAGCGAGTCCGCGCTGATCCACTTCAGCGCCCATTTGCTCAACTTAATGACTATGATCCTTTGTTCTTGTCCCTGCGCAAGAAGCCCTATGGATATGATGCCTTCATTCCTCATTGGATGCGGTTATGTCAAACCATCGGCATTGATCTTAATGTGCATGGACTTCGTCATTGGCATGTTTGTCAGATGATGCGACTGATCTATGAGATAGCGGCTCTACCTGGTGAGGTCGAACGCCGCAAGGAAGAAATGGTTCGCTACATGGCTTGGCGTAGCCCTGATACCTTAAAAGCATACGAACACTATTTTCAAGCCATTCATCATGCTCAGATGCAAGATGTACTCCATCAGCAATTAGACGAAAGGCTGAAGACCTACATGGAACAGGCACACCGAAAGAGATCTCCAGTGCGGACAAAGGACACAGCACGTGTTGTGCAAGAAGCATCAGCAGGTACTCAGGAAGTTGGCTGGGGAGAATTGCTTACGTTTGGAGGAGAAGGATATGACTAACATACCGCTCGTACGGGAAACACGTCCTAAAAAGCAATATCACTGGCAAGATTTACAGGGGCTGGTTTCACCTGCCATTCTCAGTGCTCCTCGCCTTCATTGGAACCAGATGGATCATCGATACTTCCAGTATCTTATCCGTCCTGTTCATGGAGATACTAATCTCTGGTTTGAGCATCTCGTTTTGCTTGCAGCAGTTCTAGAAACCTACATTGGTCTAGACCCTTCAACCGTCTCCAACCGCCTGCGATATCTTCATGCTCGTTGGCGCATCCTTTTTCCTGCATACGGACTAACAAGCTTTACCGACTGGTGCCCAGAGCAGCATCTCCCTCGATATCTCAATGATACGCAGTTTCCTGATACACTCAACACACGGGATGAGTTTCTTCGAGCGTACACCATTACAGCGGAACATTCCCAAGCGTATTGGAGGGCATTACCCAAATCTGAACAGGCCATTTACCAACAATGGATGCTGCCATTGGTTCCCAAGTACGTGGCAAAACAATGTTCTCGCCGACCAGAAGTGCTTGCAGCGCAAAAAGATCGGCGGAAACGTGAAACTGATGCTATCACCCCACATCTCTCTAAGATTCGAGGAGAAGCTCATCTGAGATGGAACGAGTTGAAACGCCTGCGCACTGCCTTTCAGGAAGCACTCGCTCTCATTCAATCTGGGAAAGAAACTGTGCCATTGTCTTTCTCTTACGAGGAGCCACGGTATGGGCGGCTACACTTTGTGATATGGGACCGTCCTCGATTTGTCCTCGCACATCACCAACATTACCAATCACGTGCTCTTTTCAAAGCAAAAGAACAAGCCAAACAACAAATTCTGTTGCAGGACTCTTACTTCCTTGAATTTGTAGAAGCAGAAGGAGTGGATCACTCCGAAGAAGGTCCATTTTGGTTTGGCGATCTTCTGCGCTATGGCTTGCTGAGAGACCACCCTTTTCGTCGTGATCAGGCAGAGGTAGAGCGTCAACGGGCTTACCTGGAATCGTGGGGGTACCTGAGTGAAGATGATGAGATGGCTCGTGCGCCATTTCGTACCTGTGTTGCTGGTCTACTGACGAGTCCCAAGGCCCAGATCCACTTTCTCATCGAGGCACAACGTCACACCCAGAAAGTGCTTTTCCAGATCGAGCCACTGTTTGCTGCTGCAACCTTTGGATTGACTGGGGTAGACCTGATTACGACCACAGGAATGAGGATTACGGAAATGTTGCAGGTGAGCTTGCTTCCTGAGTGCCTCCACACGTTGGTGGTAGAAGGCAACAAGCGTTTGGTACTCCGACTAGTGCCCAAGGGATCAGATACGCCTTCCGATTACTTTGTGGGAATGGAAACGCAGCGGAATTTCGAGAAAACCCTTCAGTTCTTGAAAGATCACTACCAACTTCAACCCGGTGATCATCTTCCAAGCGTTCCTTTTGACCCCACGAATGGCAGAGCACATTGCTTCCCAGAGCGTCCCTATCTGTTTCAAATGAACAGACGCCACCTCGCCGATTGGACAGTGACAGCTTGTATGCGGTTTCTCTGTCATGGCTTGGTATTTGAAACCCGCGATGGGCAGGTCGTCTCGCTCAAAGCGCATACCCTGAGACATGTCTTCGCTACTCATGCTCATCATGTGGAACAGTTGTCGTTAGATGTGGTAGCGGTCATGCTGCATCAGAAGAATCTCGAAGTGACTGCCTACTATGCGGCTCCACAATGGGAACAAGTAGTTGCTGCAACGGATCTGCTCTTAGATCGCTTCGCGACGCATCTCGGCTCGATTGAGGAAGTCATGGTACGAACTCCATAAGAACTTCGACAGCAGTATGAAAGTGCTCGCGAGCAGGTAGGTACGCTCACACGAGTTACTGGTGGCGAATGTACGTGTCATGCCCTCTGTCCGATTTCCTTTGCTTGTACCGGCTGCGCCTACAAAGTTCCCGATCCCACCCGACGCGACGAACTCCTAGAACAGAGGCAATGGGCAATGATCCGTCTAGAACAGGTCAAACGGCGCAAGATAGGACCTGAAACAGTCAAGATGCACGCTCTGATCCAGCGTTGCAATGCAGAACTGGAAGAGATGACCTTAATGGAGCAATATCAAAAAGATGAGAGCTATGAACCAACACTTGATGTCGAACCCCACTCCTGAGCGAGCGCGTCCCTGGTTAGAACGCCATTACCAGGCGACACGCCAACGCACAGTACACCTGGTCAAAGCTACTGTAGATCAACTTGTTAAAGAAGGACAATCAGTGACGATTGAGGCTATTTGCAAGCTGAGTCAACAGCTTGATCCACAGGAAAAAGGGATCAAAAAGGCTGGCATTCTTGGGAACGAAGAGGCGTATGTCTATTATCGGCAACACTGTGCTTCACAACGAAGTGCACCAAAACGTGCTTCGCGCCAGCATGAGACAACTACCCATCGCCTTCCCACAGACCCGCATCGTGATCTGGGGCAGGTGCGCCGACGATACTCACGTGAAAAGAAAATGGATCTCGTAGATCGTCTCCTGTCTGTTGAGCAGGCATACATGGAGTCCCAACAGCAGTTGGCACAACTGCAATTTGAACTCCTTGAACAGCAGCAAAAGGCTCAAAAAGGGCGCTAAAATCGCCCTTTTTGCCACCCTTTCCATACCAGAGTATGGCGTATTCCCACATCTCTTGGTAAGTACTTCTATGATACCTGGGTTGACATCCAGTAAAACTTATCAGTCGATGTCCAAGTGTTCATGTCGAAGGGCTAAACTTGCTTATGTCGTAAGTCA
>CAXTXB010000204.1:0-3315 GCA_964247965.1 uncultured Dictyobacter sp.
CGCTTCAGCACTGCATGGTCTGCCTCTTTCCCAGAAGACTCGTGGCACCTGCGCCCACCTTTTCTGGGGGAGAGGGCGCGCTGCGATTAAGCTCTGCGTAGGGCAGGCAGACCATGCAGTGCGAAAGCGTGGCTGTGGCTGATCTAATCAGCACGCTCTGCTTCGCAGAGACAAGCTTTGAGCTGAGTCCCTTCTGAACAACATCTTCTCTAAACAGCATTGCCCGCAAGGGATTGTCGCTACGCGGCTTCGCCGCTGCCGGTCTCGCTTCCTCAGTTTTCGAGATGCAATGGAGTTTGACAGAGCCGTGCTATTTCTGGAAGAGGTGCTCCTGCTCCTCTGGCGTAAGAAGCGAATGATACTCTTCGTGGCGCTGAATGTACGCGGCGACAAATGGACATTCGGGTACAACATTCAGATTCTGGGTACGGGCATCCTCAAGAGCGGTGCGCGTTAGAGAGCTTCCTACGCCACGGCCCTCAAGATCATCCGGCACACCCGTATGCAAGAAAGTAATTTTGTCTCCATCGCGGTGGTAGGTCAATTCCGCGACATGCTCACCGACCTGGGCCTCATAGCGCTGCTTATCTGTATTGTTCTTCACTTCAATCTGATCATCCATGGTCCATTTCCTCTTTATGACAGGACAGGTAGTTTTTTTATCATTTCTATAAAGCAATCAAACGACCTGGGGCAGCCTTTCCTGGGCGGCGGCCACTGCTTCGGCGGGATATTCGTAGTCCTGAAGCTTGCCGGCGAAATAGCTGTCGTAGGCGGCCATGTCCAGGAAGCCATGTCCACATAGGTTGAAGAGGATTACGCGCTCCTCTCCTGCTTCTTTGGCCTTCAGGGCCTCTTCAATAGTGGCACGGACAGCATGACCTGCCTCAGGGGCGGGAACGATGCCCTCAGCGCGCGCGAAGGTTACGGCCGCTTCAAAGACGGGATTCTGGTGATACGCCTGGGCCGCTATAATTCCTTCCTCATGCAGCTGTGAGATGAGCGGCGACATACCGTGATAACGCAGTCCACCAGAGTGGATACCTGGAGGCATGAAATCGTGTCCAAGCGTGTGCATCTTCATCAACGGAGTCATGCCGACGGTGTCACCAAAATCGTAGGCATAGACGCCCCTGGTGAGGCTGGGACACGCCATCGGCTCGGCGGCGAGGAAGCGCGTCTTGAGTCCCTTGCGGATCGCCTGGCCGATAAAGGGGAAGGCGATGCCGGAGAAGTTGCTTCCTCCTCCCACGCAGCCGATGACGATATCGGGATAGTCGCCCGCCATCTCCATCTGCAGGAGTGCCTCTTCGCCGATTACAGTCTGGTGCAGCATGACGTGATTGAGTACGCTGCCCAACGCATACTTGGTCGTGCCTCCACTTTTAGCTGCAACCTCCACAGCTTCACTGATCGCGATGCCCAGGCTGCCCATGTTCTCCGGGTCCTTCTCCAATATAGAGCGACCGGCATCCGTCAGGTTCGTCGGGCTGGCATGCACCGTTCCCCCATACGTTTGCATAAAACTACGTCTATACGGCTTCTGCTGGTAGCTGACCTTGACCATAAAGATCTCGACGTCCATACCGAAGAAGGCTCCAGCCATGGCCAGGGCTGATCCCCACTGTCCCGCGCCAGTCTCGGTTGAAAGCTTTTTGGTGCCCTCTTCCTTATTATAGAAGGCCTGGGGAACGGATGTATTCGGCTTGTGACTACCTACCGGGCTTACGCCCTCGTACTTGTAGTAGATACGGGCCGGCGTGTCAAGCGCCTTCTCCAGCCGCCGCGCCCGGTAGAGTGGACTCGGACGCCACTGCGCATAGATCTGGCGCACGGGTTCGGGAATCTCGATATATCGCTCGGTACTCACTTCCTGCTGAATCAACGCCATTGGAAAGAGCGGGGCCAGGTCGTCAGGAGTGACGGGCTGTTTGGTGCCCGGATGTAACGGCGGCGTCGGAGGGTTTGGCATATCCGCTACGATGTTGTACCAGGTGCGCGGCATCTGGTCCTCGCTTAGAAGGTACTTTGTATGAATCTTGTCAGGCATGATTCGCTCCTCTCATAGCTCAACGACTGTAAGGTAAAATAGAAGATGGAAGTGCACTTTAGCGATTCTATCTACAGAAGTGAAACAAAAAATGGTTGCACCCAATTTGCTCATCGCGCTATCCTGCAATCTGAACGCGAAAAGAGAAGAGTACAGCACCATTTCCCGCCGTCCTGTGATAAAGAAAAGTATACAGCGGAATTTTGAACAGGTCAATTAATTTCCGATTAACTCCTTGACAATTGAAATGTTTTGACCTAAACTACTTTTATCATCTAATTTATCATATAAATAGAATGCAAGTCCGCTATGTAAAAAGTGTATAATGCTTAACAATGTATACTAACTATTTTGAGGAAAATTTGATACGGCGAGCATCGAACATATTTAGAGAGATTTATTAGTAAGGATATCATCATGTCGGAATCTATGACCTATACAAGCTACTTACGATTAGATGAGCTTCTGAGTATTCAGACGCCAAAAAGCAAGGGGCCTCACGGGCCTGAACATGATGAGCTGCTCTTTATCGTGATTCATCAGGTCTATGAGCTCTGGTTCAAGGAAATATTGCATGAGCTTGATCAGTTGAAGCTGCTGCTGCGCGCAAATGATTCTGCGCGTGCGACCCATGTTACCTATCGTATTCGCGCTATTTTAAAAACGATCGTCGCCCAGATTGATGTGCTAGAGACGATGACGCCCCTCGAATTTAATTCCTTTCGCAGCTTTCTGGCCTCGGCCAGCGGTTTTCAATCAGCCCAGTTCCGCGAGATAGAGTTTGTCTTTGGAAATAAGCGGGCGGCCTTGATCAATAACTATGGATATGATTCAGCTGGACGCAAGCAACTGGAAGAAAGGTATGCACAATCGACGCTGTGGGATGCGTTCCTGTTCTATCTTCATCTCAACGGCTACGCTGTTCCTGCCGATCAGCTTGATCGAGATGTGACTGAGCCGCTCAAGCCAGCGCCCGCCATCCAGGCGATCTTAATTGACGCCTATCGCCAAAATGCGACGGTGAGCAATATGTGCGAAAATCTGGTTGACATAGACGAGGGCTTTCAGGAATGGAGGTACCGCCACACGAAGATGGTGGAGCGTACTATCGGCAGTAAAAGCGGCACCGGTGGCTCTGCTGGCGCGCAGTACCTGGCAACAACCATCAAACCTTTCTTTCCCGATCTATGGATTATCCGTTCAGACTTTTAATAATGAGTGATCGCAAGATTTTTTAAAAATATAAATATAATTTTTTTTGGGAG
>CAXTXB010000204.1:3325-7235 GCA_964247965.1 uncultured Dictyobacter sp.
TATTATTTTACTTATTATAAAAAAATTGTCCACCACTCATTATTTCTTTTTCACCTTTTGTTTTTCTATACATTTCGGACTTGCCCGAAATGTATAGAAAAACAAAAGATGAAAAAGAGTGAGTAGAAGATCTGATAGCATAAAATACTAGAATAGGAATATTATGAGCACATCTATAGATGCAGGCTACGCCTTTGAACTCGATGCACAAGATCCGCTGGCTTCCTTTCGGGAGCGCTTTGTGATCACTGAGCCCGAACTTATCTATATGGATGGGAACTCGCTTGGCCGCCTTCCTAGAACTACGCTACCGCTCGCGGAAGATCTCATTCAGCGGCAATGGGGGACACGCTTGATTCGGAGTTGGAACGAGGGCTGGTTTACGGCACCTGAGCGGGTGGGGGCTAAGATCGCTCAATTGATTGGTGCCCAACCAGATGAGGTGATTGTGGCTGATTCTACGTCAGTCAATCTTTTTAAACTGGCCGTTGCTGCACTCCGCGCCCGGCCTGGGCGATCGCGCATTCTCACAGATGATCTTAACTTCCCCTCAGACCTCTATATCTTCCAGGGAGCCATCGATCTCCTGGATAAACAGCATCGGCTAGAAATTCTCCCCTCCGCCGATGGTATATACGGCCCGGTTGCTGAACTGCGGGCCGCACTCGACGTCAACGTAGCGCTCGTCACGCTCTCCCACACGGTCTTCAAGAGTGGATATATGTATGATATGCCCGCGTTGACTGCAGCGGCCCATGACGCAGGCGCGCTCATGTTGTGGGATCTCAGCCACTCCGTAGGGTCGGTGCCGGTTGACTTGAATGCCGCACAGGTTGATCTTGCCATCGGTTGCACGTATAAATATCTGAATGGAGGTCCGGGCGCTCCAGCATTCCTCTATATACGGCGCGATCTACAAGAGCGTCTGACCAATCCAATCGCGGGCTGGATGGGACAAAAAAACCTATTCAACTTTGGGGCAACCTATCAGCCGGCGGCAGGCTTGCGCGGTTTTCTGACGGGCACGCCTCCCGTTCTCTCCCTCTCGCTGATTGAAACCGGCGTTGATCTTCTCTTAGAGGCTGGCGTGGACAATTTGCGGAGAAAATCCGAGCGACAAAGCGAGTATTTGATCGCCCTCTGGAAAGCTGTCCTGGAGCCCCTGGGCTTCACGCTGAACTCACCATCTCAAGTCGAACAGCGCGGCTCCCATATCTCGCTGGGTCACGCAGAAGGTCTGCGCATCGATCTCACACTGCTCAACGACATGCACGTTCTCCCAGATTTTCGCGCACCTGACAACATCCGCATAGGCCTCGTCCCTCTTTATACATCTTTTCGTGATATACACACTACCGTCATGCGCCTACGGCAGATCGTCGCCGAAAAGCTCTACGAAAAGTATCCCCACGCTGCTCCAATAGTGACGTAAACATAATATACTTTTTCGCTATTATTACAGTTTTTACATTTCTGTCCCTTTTGTGCCTGCACAAAAGGGACAGAAATGTAAAAACTGTAATAATAGCGAAAAAGTATATTATATATCCTGAGGCGGGCAGCCGCGACTTATATCTCTTGTAATGGCTCGAAATGCCACTGGCCTTTTTCGAGACGCATGATAATTTGACCTTTGATATTTACATCCCGATGTTGATACACAGCATATGTGCGAGTATTGATATTGACCGTTCCATATAAGCGGCCGTGCTGCTCGTAGATATTCTCTACTGTCAACGTGCGATAGCCAGTATCCCAGGGTCGATATTGAGCTACCGCTTCGGGGTCACGCACAAAGACACCAACAGGAATAAACACTCCCTGATTATATGCAACTTTCTCCATAGGACATTCACCTTCCTTATGCAACATTGAATTAGACGTGATAGTGGATCGGCCCACTTCTTTTAGCAGGGACGTACTCCGCTAAAAGAGCTATCCTAGAGCACTATTTCTGTTCATTTTAACAGAACCGCTCGCTTGCTCAACTCATGGGCAAATTCAAACAGGACTTTTTGCTATGCCAGTTGGAAAAAGACTTTTGCTTGATTTGCACATGATATCAGTACGAGCTCAATATTGTCCACAAAATCTATTCTAATTACGTGAAGAATATATGTTCCTCAATATAGTCTGAAATCATCATCCTTCAACTAGAGAGCAAAATCAATACATGCATATAGCAATTATTACTTTCGGATCACGCGGCGATGTACAGCCATATATTGCCCTGGGCGTTGGTTTACGGAACGCCGGACACTCAGTCTGCATCGTTACACATGCGCCATTCGCTGAATTTGTACGGAGTTATGACCTGGATTTTTACGCGGTCGATGATGAGCAGTACGAGCTTTTTCAAACTCCCGCGGGTCGCGCTCTGCTCGCCCAGGGGACAAACTCGCTTACTTTCATTATGCACTACGCACGCTATACGATTCCTCGCATTCACGGCTATATGAAGAAATGCTGGGTGGCATGTCAGGGGGCGGACGTTATTATCAGTTCTTTACTGGCCGTTTTCTACGCTTGCTCGATTGCGGAAAAGCTCGACATAAGGGTGGTGGCGGCCTTTTTGCAGCCAACTCAGATTCCGACGAATGCGTTTGCAGAGCCAGCCAATCCTCAATTTCTATTACCTTTGCTCGATAAGCTTAAAAATGCTAATTACTACACTCACACTGTCACTCGTACACTCTATTGGCGGCTATTTTCGAAGACGGTTAATGCTGCGCGCCACGATGTGCTGGGTTTACCTTCCTATGGCAAGCAGTCACCACTACAAGCGATCGAGGCGGGCTCGATGCCTTTGCTCTTCGGCTTTAGTCCTCTGGTGTTGCCGAAGCCCGATGATTGGGGCACAAACGTTTACGTTACTGGCTTCTGGCATCTGGACTACCGTGCTACGTGGCAACCAACAGATGAGCTGCTATGCTTTCTGGAGGCTGGTCCTGCGCCCGTTTATGTTGGTTTTGGCAGTATGCAGAACGCTGATCCGGAGGCAACAACTGAACTGGTGGTGAATGCGTTGGCTCGGGCGGGGCAACGCGGTATTTTGTTGACTGGCTGGCAAGGGCTGGCGCGTACAAGATTACCCGATACTGTCCTGGCTGTGGATACGGTCCCTCATGCCTGGCTCTTTCCACGCGTGGCTGCGGTTGTGCATCACGGAGGCGCAGGGACTACGGCGGAAAGCTTGCGCGCAGGCATACCAACCATCACTGTGCCTTACATCTCAGATCAGCCCTTCTGGGGTAGACACGTCTATGAACTGGGCGCTGGCCCTCAACCCATTCCCCGTCCAAAGCTCTCCGTGGATCGGCTGGCTAACGCGCTCTGTACCACAATGCAGGATCAGCAAATGCGTGATCGCGCGGCTACTATTGGGCAACAGCTACGTACTGAAAACGGTGTGCAACAAGCTGTCGATGCATTTCATCGCTTGAAGTTTTCATGACAAAGTTTTCATGAACTTTTAATAATGGTAGAGTATATTTATGCGGTCCATGAAATTAAAAAAGATGTAATCATAATAAAGATATTAAAAAATCTATAAGGGATGAAGCTAAAATGAACATACAAGAGAAAGTTTTCTTGCCTTCGTTTGAGCAGGTAAGTGGAATACAGGTGGCTGCCGATCTATTCGTGAAGCAGTATGGCAGCGTACACATCTACATTTGTGGTGATGTACTGGACGGGAATAACGCGCTTGTCTATCTCAATGAGTGGTATACGGTTGCGGCGATGAATCAGGGCCTCAATCTTATAGGGATAGGAGACGTGAGCAAGGACGAGGAACATTTCTGGTGGGTGAGCCCAACAGAGCAAGGAGAAATCCAACTCACTACTCTACAAGCAGAGAGGAAGCCCCAAACGACATAATAATAAAGCACGTATGAGTCAAGCTTAACGT
>CAXTXB010000204.1:7245-9042 GCA_964247965.1 uncultured Dictyobacter sp.
AAAATCTTACTTTTTAAAACACTTTTTTCATGGTTTTTAAAAGGTTAAGCTTGACTCATACGTGCTTTATTGTGCGTATAATATACATAACATCAAGGTAAGTTCTTGAATAGCGAGGTTTCTAAGATGGACACAGACGCTGTACAAAGAGAACAACTGCGGTCGCTCTTACACAAAGATAACGCCCATATGAGTTTTGAGGAGGCAGTTGCGCACTTCCCAGACGAGTATATGAACGCGAAGGCCCCAAACGTCAGCTATACGCCCTGGCACCTGCTTGAGCATTTGCGCATCTCGCAATGGGATATCCTGGAATTTATCAGGAATCCACAACACATCTCGCCAGACTGGCCTTCAGGTTATTGGCCTGCACAGGATGCTGTCGCTGACAGCGCGGCATGGCAGCGTACGTGCGCAGCCTTTCAATCAGATCTACAGGCCTTGGAACAGATTGCAGTAGACCCTCGTACAGATCTATATAGCCCGCTTGCCCACGGAACAGGCCAAACGATTTTTCGTGAAATCTTACTTGTGGCCAACCACAACGCGTACCATATCGGCGAGTTCGCCATCCTCAGGCAAGTGATGGGTACATGGCGAGATCGGTCCTAAAGACCAGCATAGTACACCAATCTATTGTGAATTATTAACCCTCCCTTCCCTCCAATAGTTAAAATCGTTTCCAGAAGGGAAAAAAGTGGGCTACTTTTAATAAATCACTCACTTTTTTCACAGTTTCCTGACGGTTTCTTCATATTTCCCTGATACTATAGAGATGAATGCAAAGGCACGCATCGACCACCTTGCTTATTTTCTCCTAATTGTGGTCAGGTGTACTGCAATAATTGTACTTGGGGGAATTTATGATCGTTAAAGACAAGACGCCACAGCTAATCGAGCCGGAGGCGTTCTCTACGTTATCGCTGGTCACATTGCGCGAGCGGCCGGGGCATGGGATTACGAATGGTGCCACCTTTGATAGTGCGTTAGATGCTCTACGCGCAAATCATGTGCGTTCTCTGCTAACGATGCTTGGTGTAATCATTGGAGTATCAGCCGTTATCGCGGTGGTGACATTGACGCAAGGAGTCAATCAAAGCGTCAATCAGCGCTTCGCAGGCCTGGGGACAAACGTTTTGACTATTTCGCCCGGAACAACCTCCAGTACGGGTGCGCGTAGTGCAGCGGGCAGTAGCCAGACACTTACAAGCGCGGACGCGGACGCGCTAATACAAATCTCTTCTGTTGTTGCGATTAGTCCCGTTGTGAACACGACTGAACAATTGGTGTATGCAGATCAGAACTGGAACACCAGGGTGAGCGGCGTCTATCCTCAGTATCAGACGATTCAAAACTGGCAGATCGCTGAGGGTGCCTGGTTTAGCGATCAAGATGAGCAAATGGGCCTGCCCACTGCAGTCCTGGGCCAGACCGTTGCGCAGAATCTTTTCCCGGCAGGAAGCCCAGATCCGATTGGTCAAACCGTTCGTGTGGGGAACTCACTTTTCCGCGTCGTTGGCGTTCTACAGACGAAGGGTGCACAAGGAAATGCGAATGCCGACGACGTTGTCTTTGTTCCCTTCAGCGCAGCCAAAGAGCGGCTAAATCCATCTCCTTACGTCAGTCAGATTCAGGTGCAGATTGATTCGATCAATGATGTCGCACAGGCACAGCTGGATATTACCGCGCTCTTAAGAACGCGTCACCATTTGCGTGGAAGTGATCCCGCATTGCAGCAACAAGGCCGGACTACAACACCGGGATCTTCTTTGTTCGGAGGTGGTGGCGGCGGTAGAC
>CAXTXB010000205.1:0-6652 GCA_964247965.1 uncultured Dictyobacter sp.
AACGCATCACTGATGTAGGGGTCTAATTCATCACATCCTGCTGGCAACACACCAAATTTTATAAATCGCACAACCGGTTTAAAAAAACCCAAAAATTTAAAATTGGTGTTTCACCACGCGACGCGGCGTGAACTCATCAACTAAGACGGCGCAGGGAATGGGAGCCAAACACGCTCAAAGAGAGGCAAAAGTAAATGCTCTACTGCGTCCATACATATATACGTATGAAGGATACAATTAGGTAGGTAACTAGCCTGATTGGCCTAATTAGCCTTATTAGCTTAAATGGTTCAGGAACAACTTTCCTCTCTTCTAATCAAGCCCGTTTTGATCTGGTGGCTGACTTCCTTTTCCTTCTATCTTTAACAACGGGTGGATCGTATTCTCGATACGCATTTCTCCCAATTTTCCACCCAAAATACCCACATATGATGATCGCTGCTAGCGCGATGAGAATCATGACGATGCGTACGACGAGACTGAGCGAGGAACTGAAGATCTGTGCCAGGGAATCTGCGTACAGACGGCTAAGGACGGCTATGCTCAGACTGAGCAAAAGGCCAACTGTAACTCCAAGGCAGCAGCCGAGAGGGCCGCCATTGGCCTCACCCTGTGCCTCAGGTGGAAGCGTCGAGCTAGATATTTCAGGCGAGACTCCTGATTGCTCTTTTTCTATAACCTTCTCGCTAGCCTGCTCGCTGTCTGGTACAACATGTTCTTCTGCTATAAAGTTGGTGTGCTGAGACTCTTCCTCTGAGAAAGAGTCTGATGGTGTAGACACAAACGGTTGTCCTTTGTTGATAGCATAATCTTACTCGCTAGAGCGTACCAAATTGTCGATCGCCTGCATCGCCCAGGCCAGGGACGATATAGCCGTGATCGTTGAGCGCTTCATCCAGGACGGCAACGTAGATATCAATGTCAGGATGAGCCTGTGAGAGCCGCAGGAGACCATAGGGCGCTGCGATGATACCCATATAGGACAGGCGTGGAATGCCGCGCCGTTTGAGGATGTTGATTGCGTCAATGGCTGAGCCACCCGTCGCTAGCATAGGATCAACGGCGTAGCAGACTTGTAAATCCACCTGGTGTGGCAATTGGTTATAGTATTCAAGTGCCTGTAACGTCCGTTCATCGCGTCTGAGTCCCAGATGCCAGACCTGTACGTCTGGAATGACCTCGCGGAACCCCTCGGCCAGTCCCAGTCCAGCCCTCAGTATAGGCGTGATTCCAATTCCGCCTGCGAGGGTGTAGCCCGTCGTGGCCTGCAGTGGCGTCTCAATGGTGCTCGTCTCTAATGCCAGCGAGGATGTGGCCTCGTAAGCCAGGAGTGCTCCGATCTCTTTCACCAACTGGTAAAACTGTGCCGTCGATGTATTTTTATCGCGTATCATAGTAATCTTATGTGCCATCACCGGGTGGTTGGATATATGTATGCGTGGTAGCTTGAGTACTTCTTCCCGCGTGGGTTGCGCTACCCCCTGCATCGGCAATTTCGAGTGGTCGCCTTGTCTACCTGTTTGTATCATATCTTCTCCTCTTTGTGCTTTGACGCTATCTCTTAAACGTTCTTTGAGATTGTATCAGAGTTGCCTACATGCGTCGAGGGATGAAGCTTACAACTTTGCAATAGGCAATAGGTCAAGCTTGAGAGAAATCCAGCACGTCATATGCTATACTAGTCGCATGGTCATAGGTGCTTGCGAAATTACACTACATTTGCCGGAGTGCCATTCTCTTAAGGAGAAACGGCAAGTTATAAAGTCTGTTATGGCTCGTGTGCGCAATCAGTTCGAGGTGGCGATTGCTGAGGTCGATGAGAATGATCGCTGGCAGATCGCTAAACTTGGCCTGAGTTGCGTTAGTAATTCTAGTCAGCATGCGGGCGAAGTCCTTGAACGCGTCCAGCGCTATATCGAGGAAACGCGCCCGGACGCGGTTATATCTCATATTGAAACTGAATTAATTCACTGGTAAATATATGCTACAGACGTTCACGAATCCTCAGTCTGACCTGCCCCGGCCTTTTTATATATTAGGGGTACGTGTGGACCGCCTCACGCAACGTCAGACGCTCGATCTAATTATAAATATTCTTGATCGTTTTCGTGCAGATAATCAACAGGCTGGCTGCCAGCAGGTGGTTACGGTCAATCCTGAGTTTGTTATGCTCGCGCGGCGCAACCCTTCTTTTCTTCAAGCAATCAATCAGGCTGCGCTGGTTGTACCAGATGGCATTGGGATAGTGCTGGCGCTGCGCTACTTACGTCATCCGACTCCCGAGCGCGTTACCGGTGTAGATACTGTTGTCGCTCTTGCCAGGCGCTGTGCCGCGCAAAATTATCGTCTCTATCTGCTCGGTGCTGCACCAGGAGTTGCTGAAATAGCTGCCGCCCGCCTGCAAGAGCTTGCTCCGGGTCTGCAGATCGCTGGCACATACGCGGGTTCGCCGGCTCCATCTGAAGAAGATGGGTTGATCGAGCGTATCCATGCCGCGCAGGCCGATGTGCTCTATGTGGCCTATGGCGCGCCCGCGCAGGATCTCTGGATTGCCCGTAACCTCGCTCGACTCCCTGTTGCGGTTGCCATGGGGGTTGGTGGCTCGTTCGATTTTCTCGCCGGTCGCCAGCGCCGTGCCCCTGAGTGTATGCAGCGTATGGGCCTGGAGTGGCTCTATCGCCTGTATCGCGAGCCATGGCGCTGGCGGCGCATGCTGGCTCTTCCCAGGTTTGCAATTCAAGTCGTTTTGAAAGGGCGTAATAAACATGACGCTTGATACTCCTACTGCTACACCAGCAATCTCGCGCCTGCGGACTCTTATCGAGTCGTTTAAGGGCAAACGCGTGCTTGTGATCGGTGATATGGTCGCGGACGAATATTTGATTGGCCGCCCTACCCGTATCTCGCGTGAGGCTCCTGTGCTCATCCTTGAGTTAGATGAGGAGCGCACAATTCCTGGTGGCGCGAGCAACGTTGCGGTAAACGTTGGCTCGCTAGGTTCTGAGGTTTTCCTGGCCGGCGTTGTTGGTGCTGATCTGCCTGGTCAAAAGCTGCGCAATGCTATCGAGATGCTGCATATGCACCAGGCAGGCATCATTACCGACCAGACGCGCCCCACTTCGACGAAAACGCGCATTATGGCCGGCAGTCCGCAGATTGTGCAGCAGCACATTGTCCGCCTGGATCGTGTGGATACTTCTGAGATTACCGGATCTTCGAAGGGGCAGATTATTGAGTATATTCAGGCCGTCCTGCCGACAATCGATGCTGTAGTGCTGTCAGACTACGAGAATGGCGTGATCAGCCCGGACATTATCAATTCGTGTATTCCTACTGCGCGAGCCTTAAACAAGGTCATTGTGGTTGACTCTCATGGGTCACTGTTCCGTTTCCAGCGTGTGACAGCCTTAACCCCCAATCAACCGGAGGCGGAGTCGGCGCTGGGTATGACTATTACGACGCAGGCAGAATTGGATGCGGCCGGGCAGCATCTCTTAGATGGCAGCAATGCTCAGGGAGTACTGATTACGCGCGGCAGCGAGGGCATGAGCCTGTTCGAGCAGGGGAAAGCTCCTCTGCACCTGCCCATCTACCCCTTACCTTATGCCAGCGAAATCGTTGATACCAATGGAGCCGGCGATACCGTCGCCGCAACTTTCACGCTCGCCTTGACAGCGGGGGCCAGCATGCCCGAGGCCGCGTATCTTGCCAATGCCGCCGCCGCCCTCGTGGTGCGCCGGCTGGGTGCGGCCAGTAATACACCAGAAGAATTGAAGAGTATCTTGAAATGAGTACAATCCATACCTCAAATAATACTATGCAAAATAATGCTAAAGCTAAAATAATGCTGCGCCCTACCCTGGCCGCTGAAGTTCAGCGCAGGCAACAGGCGGGCGAAGTTGGTGTCTTTACCAATGGCTGCTTCGACCTGCTGCACCTGGGCCATGTGCGCTATCTGCAAGAGGCGCGAGCATTGGGGAGCTTTCTTGTGCTTGGCCTGAACAGCGATGAGAGTACTCTGATTCTCAAAGGCCCTGGACGGCCCCTGGTGCCAGAAGCGGAGCGCGCGGAGATCCTCGCGTCCCTGGCCTGTATCGATTATGTCACCATCTTTTCTGAAAAGACGGCCAGTCAGCTCGTAGATGCGCTAAAACCGGCTATCTATGTCAAGGGTGGCGACTACGCGGGCGCGCAGGATAATCAACCCAACACGAGCCGCCTGCCTGAGGCGAAGGTTGTGCAGGCTTACGGTGGCACTGTTCGCCTCATTCCCTACCTGCCTCATCACTCAACAACCGAACTTATCGCAAAAATCAAACATTTACCTTAATTAATAATTTACCCGAATAATAGAACCGCGTAGCGACAAACCCTTGCGGTTGTCGTAGCTCGCCTTGACGCAACGGCCCATCGCACGGTCCAGGAGCAGATAAATATGGCAAAAGATTCTATAGAAGAAGAAAAGACTTCTCCTACACCCGAGTCGGACGAGGCTCTAGTTACAGCCGTTCCTGTGCCATCTGGAGGAATTCCCGCGAACTCTGAGCCCTTATTAGAAGTGTTGGAAGAAAAGCCAGTACAGGAGATACATTCTGCTGGGCAAGAGCCCGTAGTCAAGGTGGGCGTGGAGAGACCGGGCGAGCGAGGTGAGGTTGTGAAATCTGCTTCTCTGGTCGCGTTAGGCAACCTGGGTAGTAGCGTGCTGGGCATGATTCGGCAATCTTTTATCGCCTCAACCGGAGCTGGGATCTCTGGACCATTCTTTGCCGCCATCTCTCCTGCACAGAAGTTTAACGACTTTATCATTAATGGAGCTGTGCCCGGCGCGCTCATTCCCACTTTTAACGACTATGCGGCCCCTGATAAACGAGAAGAATTGCGTCGTCTAGTTTTTACTATCGTTAATCTGATTCTTCTCGTCATGGCTCTCTCTTCTATTCTCTATTTCTTTATCGCGCCCTGGTTTGTCAAATCTATACTGGCGACCAAGTTTTCACCTGCCGAACAGCTTTTGACCCTACAATTTACGCGTATTATCTTCTTCTCTCTGTTAGCTCTGGGTCCCTTTTCTGTCTTACAGGCAGCGCTGTACGCCCAGAAAGAGTTTGGTTGGACCTCCGTTGCTACCGCAGCATATCATGGAGGGATCATTGTCGGTGCCATCGTCACGAGCATCCTGGGCCGGATCTACTTTGGAGAGTACGCCCTGGCCTTTGGTGTTATCCTTGGAACGGTGGGTGAGGTAGCCCTTCTTATACCTGGTATGCGGAATACCCACTTGCGCTATATGTTCGTGCTGGATTTAAAGCATCCCGCCTTACGCAAGGTGCTCAAGCTCTATGGTCCTGTCGCCATCAGTTTCTTTGTGACGGCCTGTTTTGGCTTCCTGGACCAGTTTTTCGCGACTCAGACCCCCTGTGCTTCTTTTATGAGCCACGCCAAGTATTGTGGTGATGTAAATTTTTCTGCCATGAACTTAGCAACTCTTTTGATCCAGTTTCCCGGTGGCCTGGTAGCCTCTGCCCTGTCATTCGCTGTCTTGCCGACACTAACTACTCACATTCGTGAGGGCGAGTCAGAGCGGTTTAAAAGTACGCTGCTGCTAGGCTTTCGTCTGGGCCTGCTGCTAATGATTCCTGCTGCCGCTGGTCTGATCGTATTGCAGATGCCGATCGTCAATCTTTTGTTTCATCATGGCAGTTTCACATCTGATCAAGCCTTGCTCACTGGCACAGCTCTGCAGAATTATTCGTATCAGTTGCCTTTTCTCGCCATTGATCAACTTCTGATTGCGGCCTTCTATGCGCGGAAGAATACGCTTATTCCCGTAACTGTAGGTGCGGTGAGTATCCTTGGTTATCTCGCAGTGGCATTGCCTTTCTGGAGAACAATTGGGATGCCTGCGTTGCCTTTAGCTAATAGCGTGCAAAATACAACCCATGCGCTTATCCTGCTTGTGCTCTTGCGCATGGCGGTTGGCCCGCTCAATCTAACAGGAGTTCTTCCCGCCCTGCTCAAAATCCTGCTGGCAACTGCTATCATGTTCGCGGTTGCCTGGGGATTACAGCTCGCCCTGTCTCATGTAGCCTGTTCGCTTTGAGCACATTCTATGGCAGCCTGCTAACCGTTATTGTGGCTGGTGGTATCGCCGCGATCGTCTACTTTGGCCTGGTTGTGGTGCTGAAAGTTGAAGAGGTGACGATGCTGAAGGGAGCAATTATGGCCAAGCTGGGGAAGAGGTAGTACTGATCTGTGGGGTTAGGTTTACTGAACATGTGCAAAAAGGTCGTTTTCTCCTATGATGTCAGAGCCTACGCGCGAAGTAGCCAGCTGGAAGTATTCGCTGCTGCGCCATTTGCGCTGCATCTCCTTTGGCAGGCGTGCAATTGGCGAACTGGGATTCATCTGCGAACGATGCATAGCCCAGGATTCGGCCTTTAGCTCCTGCCAGCTTTCGACATCCAGGAGCACACTTATCTGATCATCGGCCAGGCCCGCGTGCTCAAGATCCAGGTCCCTGAAGATGTCATCAAATGCTTGATCCTGCAGCCATTCCGACATAAATAGAATCTGACGCCTGGCAAAAGATGTATAGTAAAGTTTGGCAACTGAATAAGCCGGTCCCAGTTCTGGATAGAGGACACCGTCAGCC
>CAXTXB010000205.1:6662-9008 GCA_964247965.1 uncultured Dictyobacter sp.
GTATTTGTAGATCTCGATGTTGTCGGTATCAATAAAGAAGCCTGATTCGTCGAATGTGATAATGACCTGGGGCCGGAACTCTCGAATGATTGCCACGAGCCTTCCTATAGCCTCTGCAGCCCTGGCGCGCATGAATGCCTGTGGGTGATGATTGTCTGATGTTCCTAGTAAGCCGGAGTCACGGTAACCTAGAAACCATACTCTCTGCACACTGAGTATTTCCGCTGCCGCGCGCATCTCTTCCTCCCGTAACTCTCCCAGGTTCTCTGGCGCGGCTACCACTGAATCTGACGACTCTCCTACTTCTCCCCGTGTGGCAAAGACAAGACCGGTCTCTACTCCAAGCGTGTGATAGTGTAGGAGCGCTCCACTTATTGCTCCTTCGTCGTCGGGGTGTGCAAAGACGCCTAGTAGTCTTCTCGCTGCCATCCTTTTGTTCCTTCTACTCCGTCTTGTTATGAAAACTATTCTGTTACTGTAGCATGTGGAGAGAAGGGCTGTCAATTCTGCATTTTCTCTCTACATATCCCTGAAGCATAGAAAGAATGGCTAGATTATCACTCTATCTTTCACTCGACAAATGTGTTACATTGTACATCAACAAGAAAAGGTTTACCTTACTTCCATTCCGAACACGCTTACTTTCTTTAAGGAGGGGGTCGCATGCCACGGACGGTCTTAGATAGAGAGCTACGCGAACTGGATTCCCAGATACAACAACTGGGTTCTCTGGTCACAGAGTCGTTAGAGAAGGCGCTAGAAGCACTGAAGACGGCTGATTTAGCTGGAGCAGGGCTGATAATTGAGGCTGATTCAACCATTGATAGTCTACGCACTACGGTTGAAGAGCATGCTGTGCGTCTGCTTATCATGCAGCAGCCTCTGGGCGGACGTGATTTGCGTTATCTTACGTCTGCATTAAGCATCGCCAGTGATCTGGAACGTACTGGTGATAATGCCGAGGGCGTTGCTCAGATCTTGTTACGTATGCTTCCTCTACAAATGGTCTCTAAAAACTTAGATAGTGGAGTTGCTCCATCAAATAGTTCACAGATTGCGGAGACTGCGGCTGTACGTAGTCTCTTAGAACTGGGACATGAGGCATTGCGTATACTACAGGGGACTATGAAGGCCTTCGCTAATCTTGACTCCAAGGCCGCTCGCTATATCTGGGAAGAGGATGATGTTGTGGATGTTCGCTATCACCTGGTGCGTCACGATCTGATGGAAATGATGTCCGGTGTACATGCGATCCCAACCTTGCAGCACGATGCCCTTGCTTTACAGCGTGTAACGTACCTGCTCTGGATTGCACATAAACTAGAACGTATAGGGGATCATTGCACAAACGTCTGTGAACGCATTGTCTTTACCGTCGAAGGGGAAACTTCTATAACTAGTAGTAAGCAAAGCTTCTGATGCTTGTATCGCAACAATCTCGTATTCTTTTTACTTCTTTTGCTTTTATACACAATTTGGGCTTTGCCCAAATTGTGTATAAAAGCAAAAGAAGTAAAAAGAATACGAGGTGAGAATCTTCTTATTGCTAACTGTTGATTGCTGTCCAGAAAAAATTCGACAACTGTACATAGCCCGCTGCGCTCGGATGAAAGCCATCCCCGCTGACGTATTCAGGGTGCGCCGTTATCTGACTATTGTGGCTATAGAGGTTCACCTGGGTAACATTGTACTGATTGGCCAGGCTAGCAATCCGCGAATTCCAGCGCTGGATCTCGCCCCGCACCTGCTCTTTTTTTGCCGCAGTCGAATGTGAAAGCGACGGCAGAAGCGTTAAATCTGGCAGGTTCGCCATTACGATCTTCGCCTGCGTACCATTGCGCAGCTGTTTCAGCAACGTGTCCAGATCCTGCATATAGCTATCGTAGGGGACACCTCCAATAAAATCATTAGCCACGAGCCAGATCGTGATCAGCTTCGGCCCAACCGAAAGTGCCACAGGCAGCTCTTTCTGCATCGCCTCATGTAAACGGATGCCGCTTATCCCCAGATTAACGACATGAGATCCCTTAGGCAAACGCCCGGCCAAAAGCGGGACGTAGCCCTGTGAACCCGGCTGTGCGCTGCCCACTCCAACCGCGTCTGAAGCTCCCATTGCCACATAAACTATCGGTCCACTTGCTAAATGTTGCCCTGCCACCTCCTGCGTCGCATTTCCCGTCTTTACGGAGCTACTCGCTGCTGGACGGTTCGTCACCTCCCCACATGCCGTAAATAGTAGTGACAATGCTACAAGTAACCATAAAAAGAATATTTTAATCTCTATCTTTTTTTGTTTGTATTGCATCTTTTATTCTTACTAAGGAATGCTTACCTCGTGTACTGGAC
>CAXTXB010000206.1:0-5557 GCA_964247965.1 uncultured Dictyobacter sp.
CCCCGCTGCCAGTGTTGGGACGTAGGGCTGCAATGTAGCTTGACAGAGCAGTACGGACACAATACAGGCGGAGGCAGAATGAATGATGATAGGCACCCAATCTGGTCCGTACGTTTACTCGCGATAAATCGTAAAGGGAAGGAAAGATAGTTTAAGAGATGATAAAAGACCCATGAAGAGAAAAAGACCTCAAAAAGAAAGGTCGTTACTCTTTTTCCATTGTATGCTACTCCCCCTTTTATCATTCGAATATTCCTCCATTCTATCCTTTGCGATTTATCGCAAGTAAACGTACGGACCAGATTGGATGCCTATCATCACTCATTCTGCCTCCACCTGTATCGCGTCCGTACCCTTCACTCGTCGCTCAGCTCGCCTCGAAATCCACCCGGCTTCCCTTTTCCAGATATGCTGCGCGAATTAATTGGGGTTGGTGAACCTTGCGGTTGTCGTAGTAGCTAGCCTCTGGAGCCAGAGGAGCACTCCAATCCGCTCGATCGCGGCGTGACCGCAAGGGATTGTCGCGACGCGGAGTCAGCCGGTCACGCTTCCCCGCGAAAGGAGTTGTGCCACTGCACTCTTAAGTTGATGCGCATTGAACCGTATTTATTTCATCTATGGCTCAATTCCCGCTTCTGTCCTTTTCTCACGCTCACGTTCGCTACTAGTTGGAGTTGATGTCCCTGAGGCCGGACCCTGTTCGTTATCGCTCACACCGGTAGTCACGGCAATCAGTATCATTGAGAAGGTTGGACCCGTGCCAAGTGAGACGACAATGACCCCTGGCAGCAGACTCTGTGCGTACGTTCCACTGGCAGTCAATCCTGTCCGCAGGAGCAGACCGACGACCAGGCCAATTACTCCGCCGATAAGAAGGGGTCGGACACCCACACGCGTCACTGCAAAACAAGAAAATTTACGCTTAAAGTCTCTTACTCATCGTTCTCTTACAGCGCACAGAAGCAGTGCTTTGTGCTTCCGCATCAGGGAAGTTTGTGATCAATTGAGTACCTCCTGGCGATATTAAGTTTCTTCATACTCTGCGGATAAGAACGTTGCGAGTCGATCTCGCAGGCTTGTGGCTTCGGAAAAGGCCATGTTCCATTGCTCTATGAGGGCCGCAGCATTTTTCGCTTGTAGAAGATGGGCGAGGCGGCGGGACCGAGTTCCAAGTTCGCCAGATGGAAACAGATAACTGATTGCGCGAATTGCTCTTTCCACCCATAAAGCTTGCATATTAATTCTGGCTATTCTTAATACGTTATAATGGGTCATTGCAAACTTTTGAAACACGATGAACATCGTGTTTCAAAAGTTTGCAATGACCCATTATAACGTATTAAGAATAAATCAGGCAACTATATACATTTTCTGGAAGACGTCGGGCGGCGCAAATCCACTTTCGTTGATCTGGTAGTAGTAAATGTTGCGCTTAACCAGTTGGGAAGTGTTGTTCTGGGAAATGGGTAGCCAGGCGACATCGTTGACTAGCTGCTGCTCGGCGTCCTGGTAGGCTTTGAGCCGCTGGTCCTTGTCGTTCAGGGTGTCGGCCTGGAGCAAGGCTTTCTGGATTTGTTGCTGGGTATTGGCATCGGCGCTGTTGTTCTGGCCGTAGTTGCTGGCATTCCAGAATGAGCCTTTGCTGAACTGCAGGGTGGTCCAGTTTTGCGGATCAGGATAGTCGACGGACCAGCCGCTGTACCATAGTTGCAGGCCGTTGGGATTGTTTACGCTACTATTTATCTTGTCGTTCAACTCCTGGCCCTGCACATCGTTCATCTTGACGGTGATGCCCAGATTCTTCGTCCACTGCCGCTGTATGAGATCCATCTCGGTCTGCGCTGTGACGAGGTTTCCACTGCTGTATGTAAAGGTTACGGACGGGAACTGCTGGAGGCTCTTGATGTTCTCTTCTTGCATGCCTTGTGCAAGCAGCTTTTTTGCCATCACGGGATCTCCACTCGGTGTGTTGACGCCAGCAGGGCCGGTAAGGGATGGGTTATAACCGGGTTGCCCCTCGGGAATGATATGATTGGTCGCCAGGGAGCTGGCCTGGTACGCGCCGTCCATGATCGCGGTTTTGTCCAGGGCGAGCGCGAAGGCCTGGCGGATCTTGATGTTATTGAAGGGTCTGGTCAGGTAGTTCATGCCCAGATAGCTGGTTCCCGCGACTAATGTGACTTGTCGATCACTTTTTTCAGTGGCCGTGAGGCTGTCATAGTCGGGACCTTCCATTATGGAGAGGAGCCCTGCACTGTAGTCTGCACGTTCCTTCTTTATATCGGAATAAACGCGAACTGAAATTTTTGTGAGGTATGGCTTGCCGGCATAGTAGAAAGGATTGGGGACCAGTTCCATCCCGCTCGCATTTGCTGCCTTCGCGAGCATGAATGGTCCAGATGAGCCAGCTTCGCTCAGGTGTTTTGTGAAATCATTCCCGTATTTGTCGATGAGCGTCTTGTTGACGACGAGGAAACAGGAAGTACTCAGCATAGCTGGGAGGAAGACGCCACGGCTCGTTGTCTTTATCATCAATGTAGACGGGTCGGGCGTGAGGAGGCTGTCGCCGACGAGAGTCTGCGGCTTGCCTTTGAGTCTGCCGTTTCCATCTTTGAAATACTGCGCAAGGTAAAAGTATTCGCTGGTCGGCGAAGTGAAGGCACGATCGAAGCTATAAGCGACGTCAGTTGAGGTAAGCGGATGACCATCGCTGAACTTGAGATTGGGCCGCAGGTGAAAGGTCCAGTCGAAACCGCCATCAGAGTTCGGCTGTGCACTCCAATCCTCCGCGAGGCCATTCCTGCTTTGATTTTGAGAACTAACCTTCGTCAATCCTGAATAGAGCAGGTTTAGTATCTGTTGATCTTGCGAAGATGAGGCGAGAGTCGGGTCAAGCACTTGAGCAGCACCACCATCGTTTACTCCGATTATGAGCACCTGCTTATCCGGACTGGCCATGCGCGACTCATCTGGAACCGATGAGATAGGAGCGTTGTACGGACGGTTTGAAACGGCCACCGTACCAAAGATGCACAGCATCACGGAAGCGACCAGTCCCGCGACAATCCAGCCCGCGAGCGAGCGCTTGCGTTTCGTGGCCGGAGGAGCGTATGGAGGATAGGGAGGCGGGGAAGTCGGATAGGGGGGTGGCATCATCTGAGATACCTGCCCACTACTGTAGCCGCCATAAGGGGTAAGATTTGCGCCAGCAGGCCCCCACTCAGGGCCTTGCGTTGCCTGCATGGCTGGTATAAGCGAGCTAATGCCCTGCTCTCGGGCTATATCTTCCAGGGCGGAGCGCACCTCCTGCGCATTGGCGGGCCGGTCTTCTGGTCTTTGCGCGTACATGCGCTCTAGAAGCTTCTCGACATCTTGTGGCGGCACGCTGGCGGTGGCAAACGTAGAATTGGTCTTATCATCGAGCGGATTTCTGCCAGTGAGCAGTGTTTGTAGCGTGACGCCGAGGCTGAAGATGTCGGAGCGTTCGCTGGTCTGGGCGGAGCCGTATTGCTCGGGGGCGGCGTATCCAGGTGAGCCAAGCAGCTGAGTATCGCGGCGCTGGCCCGGGCGGAAGTGACGCGCGATGCCGAAGTCAACAAGATAGACCGCGCCGTTGGCGCTGCGCATGATATTGTCCGGTTTGATGTCGCGGAAGATCACGGGCGGGCGGCGAGTATGCAGATAGGTCAGCACATCGCAGACCTGGATACCGATGTCCAGGACCTCCCACAGGGCAAGACGCTGGGCAGGCTTCTGTTGAACGTAGGATTCAAGCGTGGGACCATCGATATACTGGACAACCAGGTACCAGTGGTCCTGGTCGGTGAACGAATCATAGAAGGCCGGCAGGTGCGGATGCCTGAGCTCGCGCCCGAAGAGCAGTTCGCGATTATACGTATCGGTAGCATCGATCATCTGCTGGGCATTCAGGGCTGCCAGGCCAATCGACTTGATGGCCACCGTCCTCTGGTTCAACGTATCTTCGGCCCGGTAGACCGTGGCGAAACCACCCTCGCCCACCGGATTCAGTAAACGGTAGCGGTTATGCAACAACGTTCCGCTTGATAGAAGGGTCACATCGCTATTATCATCTGTGGCCCCTGTAAGAGGTTTGCCGCAGGCAAAGCAAGCTGGAGCGGCGAGATCATTCGAGGCTCCACAGCTTGAGCAATAGACATCAGCAGTGCTCACACAAGTCTCCTTAATATCTATCTATCTTCTTTTTTCTTGCTTTTCATCCAAAGACCCTACTACCTATATAGACGAACGGCTAGCACATAGTAACTACTGTACTGACTCAGGTCATGCGGCAAGCTGCGCGTAGCGACGATCCCTTGCGGTTGTCGTGTCAGGCAAGTATTGAGGCCAGCAAGCACGACAACCGCAAGGGATCGTCGCTACGCGCAGCTTGCCGCATGACCTGGATCAACCTACTACCTTATTTATACTATCTTAGTAAAACAGCATCCCAAAAGCGAGGTAAGAGGGAGAGCTTATATTATCAACTCATACCCTTATCAATAATAGCGGATAAATCCATTTTAGGAAAGAGGGTACCAGAGAATACCTGAGGCTTTTTGCCTTCCTCCCCTTTCCTTTGATAAACGAATAGGCTACAATTAAGATATGAACTAAAAGGCTCGGTCATCACGTAGAGAAAGAGGATTAGTAAAGGGAATGGCAATGGCACTTCCAGACTCATTCATGAGTGTAGAAGATTACCTCGCACTTGATAATAACAGCCAGGATGCACGCTATGAATATCTGGATGGGGAAGTTAGAATGCTTGCAGGCGGAAGTACTTATCATTCCGCGTTGATCTCAAGGCTTGGAGCCGTCCTGGAAAGGGCATTAGAAAACAGCTCTTGCTGGACCTACAACTCTGATATCCGCCTGGAGCTTTCGGAGTCCTATTACGTCTATCCTGATCTCAGCGTCAGTTGTGATGAAGGCGATCAGAGGCTTGAGCATTCCATCCTTCAGCCATGTATCGTTGTTGAAGTCCTCTCCCCCAGTACCGAGGCAGTTGATACAGGGGAGAAAATGCGCTACTATTTAGAACATCCTACCATTCAAGAGTACATCATTGTCGACTCCCTGAGCATCTGGATCGAGGTGTATCACCGGGAAGACGATGGATGGAAACTACGGATCTATGGGCCAAATGACATCGTCAAACTCGACTATCTAAACATTCAATTTTCCATGGATACGCTCTATCGAGGAATGGACTTGCAGGCAACACGTAGACAAATAAGGCGCAAAAAGGAGAAGTTATAGGGATCACATTCGCAGTATCCGTCAACTCGCATCACCGTTCAGTTCGCTCCGAATTCACTCGGTCCCCCTTCTCATATATCCATATCTACGCATTTTTAGGTATTCAAATCCCTCACTCAATCAGGTATCCTATACTCATCGGCACAAAGGTCGCAGTACAAAAAAGCAAAAAGTTTACTAAGAGGGGGCACGCCTTCGGCGTGTGTTTATTATTAAGAAATTTTTTAACTTTTTTAAATTTTAAAAATATTTTTCGCTTGAAGCAAAAGATTGTGAA
>CAXTXB010000206.1:5567-8991 GCA_964247965.1 uncultured Dictyobacter sp.
GTCGTCTGTTACATGATCTGGCAAACACGAATTACGCTCACATGTGTGGTGGATGAATGGAGGTTGCAGCAGTGGATGCACTATTCTTACTTCAGACTTTACAACACCCTCGGATCTCTGTACTTTCCCGTAATTCCATTTTCTGTATTACTGGCGTCTTATATTACAGAAGCCTCTTTGCAGTGTATCGGTTAGCGACGAAAGGATACCGTGTGATCACGCGACCTGCTAGCACATACATCTCGGGGGACGGGGTATCTCGAACTCGGCCTCAAGATCAGGGGAAAGGAGCTGGTGATGCTGCGTCACTCTTTGCTCTTTGATGATCTGACCGACGAGTGGCTTGTGCTGCGTGCTCAGCATGGAGGGCAGGATGCTTTTACGAGGCTCTTCCATAAATATAATGCGCCTATCTGCAAGCATCTTTTGCACCTGGTGCGCAACCATGAGGAGATGCAGGACCTGGCGCAAATTACGTTCTGGAAGGCTTTTCGCAATATCTCGACGCTTAAAGACGGCTCGCACTTCAAAAGCTGGCTCTATCAAATTGCGACGAACACTGCGCGCGATCATTTACGGACGGAGCAGCGCCGGCCCTGGCTCTCGGACTCTGGCACGCTGACGGAGGTGGATCTGGTGAAGTGGGACACGGAGTTCGAGGAGCAGGTTTGCCTGGCGGAGATCTTCGAGGAGGCTCTACGCCAGACGTTACAGAAGTTGTCGCACTCTCAACGTACTAGCTTTCTTTTGCACGGTCAGGGACTCGATACGCAGCAGATTGCGACACAATTGCAACTAAAAGATGCGGTCGTCAAAAAATACATCAGTAAGGCGTACCAGATATTGCGTGAGATCACACAAAACCTGCTGGAGAAATAATTCCATGTACATTCGGGAAAGAGCAGAAAGATGAGCGGTCCAAATAAAAACAAGCCCTGTGACGAATGGGCGGAAAAACTGGCGCAGGCCGATAGGCTCTCGGCGGCCGATCATGCGGCGCTGGACGAGCATGTCCAATCCTGCGCGTCCTGCTCGGTCACGTTAACGCAATACAGGGTATTGCATGAGTATCTGCAGCGCTCTGTATCCGTGGAACCTCTGGCCGAGATGTCTTCTCTGGGTCGGCAGCATTCTCGTGTTGGCTTCCGGATTCCTGCGTTGGTTGCGTTTCTGCCCGCCCTGGGGATCGCACTGATCGTGGGCCTGCTTTTCCTTCTGCTCGGTCAGCTCATTACACAGATTATTGCGCACGTGCCAGGTACCCCCTTGCTATGGACGATGCCCCTAACGTCCCTGGCGACGGCGCTTATCCTTGCGCTCTTCGTGGCAACACGTGAGCCAGCCTGGAATAACTCTGTTGTCCGTCCATACGCCCGCCCTGCGCGTCAATCTCTGCCACAAACGGGCAAGCAGGGAGGTGTAAAGAAGATCGCAGAGACGTCACCTGCGTTAGCACGCAGGCATGGCTACCGCAGTTTATTGCCCATCGTAATTCTCTCCCTGCTGGCGGTGAGCGCATCCTCGCTAGCTATTCTAGCCTTGAATCCTTTGCTCATCCATACGAATAGCGCTCCCGCAGCAATCGAGTCTGCGGAACCAACGGGGATCAGTTTTGATGGCTCGCAAGCGTTCGATGTCACACGAGCCAATGGAGATTTAAAGCTCGCGGCGGCGGCCAGAATTCGGGCGCACGATATTCTGGCAGCCCAGGCGCTGTGGCAGCAGGCGCTGGCGGTGGATAGCGGAGACGCAGAGACGCGGATCTATCAGGAGGATCAGCGCGTGCTGGCCTCTCACCATCCCTACTTTACGCTAGTGCTTGGAACCATCCTGGGCAAGGGCTATCTGAGCGGTGGGCGCGATGATCTACAAGGTGCGTATATCGCGCAGCGGGAGTATAACGATCGAGTGGGTGGAAATTCGCGGCTGCGTTTGCTGGTTGCGTCTGCAGCTTTTGATTCAGTGAGCCCAGCACAGGTGGCGCAACAGGTGGTTGAGGCGGCGCGACGAGATTCTACGATCAAGGGGATAATGGGCTGGCCGACGACTGCGAGCGCACAGGCATCGCTCCCAATCCTGGCCGCGGCCCATCTTCCAATGCTCTCGTCCTCGGCCTCTGGCGATATGCTGACGGGTCAATCGCCCTACTTCTTCCGTTTGAGTCCTACCAATACAGTTCAGGAGGAGTTCGCGGCGCGCTATGTGAAGAACGTCCTGCATGCGAAACGAGTCGTTCTGTTCGAGGACCCCGATGATCCGTTTAGCCGGACGCTGGCGGATGCGTTTGTGAAATACTTTTCGGATGCGGACCATAAGATCATTCTGCAGGCGGATTATGTAAAGGGCCATCCCGAGGCGTTGCCGGCGCTTGTGAAGCGGGCTGTGGCGCAGCGTCCCGATCTGCTCTACTTCTCGGGCTACGCCAGCGATGCGAGCATGGTTTTGAAGAACTTGCCAGCTTGCACGGCTAATTCTTGCTTGCTGGTCATGGGCGGCGAGGCTTTCTATCTACAGGCGGACTATGCTCTGGATGACCTGGCGAATTATACCCGCCTGCGCTTCACGTCCTTTGCCTTTCCGGGCCTATGGCACATTCAACATCGCCAGCAGCCCCTCTTCTTTAAAGATTACGCACAGACCTTTGATCCCAACGGCCAGTATCGCGCCGGCAGCTACGGCTACAACCTGCCCGAGGGCCATACCATTCTTTCTTACGACGCCATCCAGGTCCTGCTCTATGCTAGCAACACGCTGCGGGACCGTTCTCATTTTACACCCGAAGACTTGCGCCAGGCCCTGACTCGTATCGGGCCTTCCCAACCATTCCAGGGGGTGAGCGGCCCCATCGCATTTGGTTCCAACGGCAACAATACCCTCGGCAAGGTCATGGTCCTGGCCGGCAACATTCAAGGTAGCCCCGACGGCAACATCCGCTTGGACTACGGAGAGGAGGCTCAGAAATAAAAGGAAATTGTTACAAAGCGCATTCCAGGCACAGCAGCGTGCCATTATCTCAAAGGAGAATTTTCTATGAACGCTTTCACCCTGTTTCGCTCGCTCAATCGCAATCAGCGTAACACATTCTTAGCCAGCTTCCTGGGTTGGACGCTGGACGCCTTTGATTTCTTCCTGGTTTCGTTCGTCACCCTGCGTATCGCTGGGGACTTCAGGGTTGGCTTGCCCGCCGTCGTGCTCACCACCTCTCTCACGCTGGCGATGCGGCCTCTGGGCGCGCTGATCTTCGGCATTCTGGCCGATCGCTTTGGACGCCGCACTCCGCTGATGGTCGACATCATCCTTTATTCAGTACTCGAATTGTTGACGGTCCTCTCGCCTAACTACGCCGTCTTCTTGCTCTTGCGCATTCTCTTTGGCATCGCGATGGGGGGTGAGTGGGGCCTTGGCTCATCCCTGGCGATGGAGA
>CAXTXB010000207.1:0-7074 GCA_964247965.1 uncultured Dictyobacter sp.
ATAAATATATAATTTTCAAAAAAAAAAAAAAAAAAAAAAAAAAAAAATAAGCTGAATAAATTATGCAAAAATACAAAAAACTTAAAAAGAATTGCATCGAGCCGCGAAGCTGCGAATTTGTCAAAAGAAGTGGGCTGGTCTAGTGATATTGTGCAATACGTACTATAACTATAGACAATAGGCCTGCCTCGTTCAGTTTGATGACATATATGATGTTTGTATATGCTGGCTCTTTGGATAAAAGAGACGATCATACTGCGAAACCTTTGCTTCAAAAACTTTTGACTCAAACTAATACTTTTTCAGTGACTAAATAATGCTATTTCGCTTGCCCGTTCAATGGATAAAAGAAAGAGGAGTTGAAAGTATACTACCCTCCATTGAACAGTATAGGCACTTTCTACATACACAGAGCTTGTTTGAGTACTTGGTTGTATGCTATACTCTCACAACAGGCGGTAACGTTACTCTTTTCCCTTGAGCTATGGCGCTCAGTAATTCAACGCTGCAATAGAGCGTGCTCCTTTTCCTTTGTTTTTATCTATTTAAGAGTTCCTCTCGCGAGTACCCAGACCAATAAGAATGATTTCGGCGGCCACCGTCCGTTCGTCGAACCCTCTGGCTCCACTGTCGGTGCCTCTAGCGTTGAGCAAGATAGTCATTTTTTGGGAGAGCAATGCATGACGCACAAGCATGAGGCCACCACACCTGCGTGTACTATGTATCCACTTTATGATAGCCGCTGGGAACATGATGCCTGCGGCATGGGCTTCCTGGCTCAGGTTTCGGGCGAGGCAAGCCACTCACTTGTCCAAACTGCCCTGGATGCTCTGACCCGCCTGACTCACCGTGGCGCACAGGATGCGGAAGCTGAGGCATATGATGGTGCCGGCATCCTGACACAGATTCCTAGAGCATTGCTTCTTGAGGAGCTTGAGAGACAGGAGATTGCCGTTCCTGATCCTGCTGCCCTTGCGGTAGGTATGGTTTTTTTACCTATACGGGGTAGTGAGCATTCTTTACGCTGCCGTGAGATCATTGAGCAGACTCTGGCTGATACTGGCCTGGTGTTTTTGGGCTGGCGTACTCCTCCAATCGATTATAGCGTCCTTGGCGCGACTGCACGGGCAAATGCGCCTGAAATTGCGCAGGTTCTCCTTTCTTGCCCCGCTGAGCTTTCTGCTGATCGTTATGCTCAGGTGCTGTACTATGCTCGTCGTCTGATTGAGCGCAGGCTTTCTGATGCGCAGATTACCGATTGTTACATCGCCTCACTTTCTCATACCATTCTTGTACACAAGGGCTTGCTGGATCCACATGATTTGCCCAACTTTTATCTCGATCTGGTGGATACTCGCTATGTGAGCGCACTGGCCGTTTTTCATCAGCGCTATAGTACAAATACGTTTCCCTCCTGGCCCCTTGCCCAACCCATGCGCTTGCTGGCCCACAATGGAGAGATTAATACTATACGTGGTAATGTGAATTGGATGCAGGCGCGCGAGGCGGCTCTGACCTCTCCTCTTTGGGATGGACGGATGCAGGATCTCTTGCCGGTAGTTCAAGGCTCGGGCAGCGATTCGGGGCAACTCGATAATGCGCTTGAGTTTTTGGCTGCCTCTGGTCGCGACGTTCTGCATTGTATGCAGATGCTGGTGCCTCCTGCCTGGGAGCACGATCCAGAGCTGACTGATGCTGAACGAGCCTGGTGCGAGTACCATGCAGGGCTGATTGAACCCTGGGATGGTCCGGCGGCGCTTGTCTTTAGCGATGGCCGTATGGTTGGGGCTGCACTCGATCGCAATGGTCTACGTCCCGCTCGCTATGTTCTGACGACGCAGGGTGTGCTCATTCTGGCTTCTGAGGTGGGGGTAGTCTCGCTTGACCCTCAGGATGTGGTGGAGAAGGGGAGGCTGGGTCCCGGCGAGATGATTGCGGTGGATCTTGAGCACGGCCTTTTTATGCGCGATCGTGAGATTAAAGAGGCTTTGGCGCTTCGCCAACCGTATGAGCAATGGCTGGCTACTCATCTTAATCATCTGCCGAACTCTTCCTCGCTTTCATCTGATGCGCCTGCTGAGGCTGATGACTTGTTCTCTCGTCAACAACTCTTTGGGTATACAAATGAAGATGTTGAGATGGTTTTGCGCCCGATGCTTACAGATAATAAAGAGCCAACCTGGAGTATGGGTGATGATGCTCCCCTGGCTGTGCTCTCTCACCAGGTGCGCTCGTTCTCTGACTACTTCCGTCAGCGTTTTGCCCAGGTGACGAATCCGCCCATCGATCCCTTGCGGGAACGTATCGTCATGTCTTTAGATACCTATCTAGGCCGCCGCGAAAGCCTGTTGACTGAGACTCCTGAACATGCGCACTTGCTGCATTCTAAAACTCCGCTCTTAACTGAAGTTCAGTTAGCCTCTCTGCAACAATTGGGGGATGAGCGCTTCCGCTCTCGTTTGCTTGATACCACATTTGAAGTTGCGGCTGGCCCTGATGCTCTGGAGGCTGCACTACAGCGCCTTGAGCAGGAGGCAATTGCAGCAATTCATGCTGGAACCTCATTGCTCATTTTAAGTGACCGCAATGCTTCTACAGAGCATGCACCCATTCCAATGGTTATCGCTGTTGGAGCGCTGCATCGCTCGCTGATTAAGCAGGGATTGCGCACTCACGCTTCGCTGATCTGCGAAACTGGTACCGTCTGTGATATCCATCAGGTGGCCTTAGTGCTTGGCTATGGTGCGGAGGCTATTGTTCCCACTCTGGCCCTGGCAAGTGTGCGAGCCCTGGCTGGCGAGCGTCGTCTTGAGCATCTGACGAAAGAGATGGCGGTTGAGCGCTATATTCATGTGGTTGAGGATGGCCTGTGTAAGGTGATGGCGCGGATGGGGATCTCGACGCTGCGCAATATCATTGGTGCTGGTCAGTTTGAGGTGCTTGGTCTATCAGCTAAGTTCGTTGAGCGCTGCTTCGCAGGCTCGACCTTTACTGCTGGCAATGTATCTCTGGCTGATGTGGCAGCGCAAGCAATCACACTCTCTACGTCTCTTCAACAAGAGCAGGCAGCCCCAGAAGCTCCTAATCGCCGACGGAAACTGGCTGATCTGGGTCAATATCGCTTCCGCCGCGATGCTGAGTATCATGCCTACAATCCTTTAATTGTGCGTGCCCTACAAAAAGCGGCCCAGAGTGGTGCCTGGGAAGATTATGGAGAGTATACCTCTCTGGTCTACAGCCGTCCCTCGACTGCCTTGCGTGATCTACTCTCGTTCGCCCCGACGACGCCTGTTCCTTTAGATCAAGTGGAGTCGATGGAGTCGATCCGTGCGCGTTTTGTGGTCTCAGCGATGTCGGTTGGGGCTCTAAGTCCAGAAACGCATAAAACTATTGCGGCCGCTATGAATAGTATCGGTGGACGCAATAATACGGGTGAGGGCGGTGAAGACCCGGATTGGTATCATGAGACGCTCGAAGGTTATCCTGTGAGCAGTAAAATCAAGCAATTGGCTTCAGCGCGTTTTGGCGTAACGCCTGAGTACCTGGTTCGTGCCCAGGAGCTTGAGATTAAGATGGCTCAGGGCTCGAAGCCGGGTGAGGGTGGTCAGTTGCCTCCGATGAAGGTTTCGCCTTTTATTGCACGGCTACGTCACACGGCCCCTGGTGTTTCGTTGATCTCTCCTCCGCCGCATCACGACATTTACAGTATTGAGGATATTGCGCAGTTGATTTATGATCTGCACCAGGTAAATCCGACGGCGCGTGTGGGCGTGAAGCTAGTCTCTGCCGCTGGCGTTGGTACGATCGCGGCTGGTGTCGCCAAGGGCCACGCGGATTATGTATTGATTAGTGGTCATGATGGCGGAACCGGTGCATCGCCCATTCAGTCAATCAAGCACGCTGGCATGCCGTGGGAGCGTGGCCTGGCGGAGGCACAGCAGGTTCTGGTGAAGAATGGGCTGCGCAAGCGTGTAAAACTACGCGTCGATGGCGGCTTTAAGACTGGTCGCGATGTGATCGTCGGGGCTATGCTGGGAGCCGAGGAGTTCGCGTTTGGAACCGCGGCCCTGGTCTCACTTGGCTGTGATATGGCGCGTCAGTGTCATCTCAACACCTGTCCAACTGGAATCGCAACCCAGCGTGAAGACTTGCGCGCCAAGTTTACGGGCCGCCCACAGTTCTTGATCAACTATCTGACCCTGGTTGCTGAAGAGGTGCGCACATGGCTGGCGCAGCTCGGAGTAACCCGGCTGGAGGATATCGTCGGCCGTGGCGATCTGCTGCGGGCTAAAGAGAATAGTGATATCGATGTGTCATCCCTGCTGGTGTCGCTTCCTGTAACCTCTGTAGCAGGGGCACAGACAGCGGTGCCTGACTCCCCTGTTGCGCAACAGTTGCTAGAGGAGGCTATTCCAGCATTGAACGCCGTGGGCAGTGTGATAACGCAGCATGTAATTCATAACTATGACCGCTCAATTGGAATAAGCCTCTCTGGCGAGATCGCTCGTCGCTATGGCAATGCTGGCTTACCTGGTGTAAGTGTCACCAGCCATTTACAGGGTTCGGCTGGACAGAGCTTCGGAGCCTTCAACGTCAATGGCGTTCGCCTTCTCTTGAGCGGTGATGCAAATGATTATGTTGGGAAGGGTATGAATGGTGGTCAGATTGTGATTGCGCCTCCGACTGCCTCTACATTTGCCTCACAGGATAATATTATCCTTGGCAATACAGCCCTCTATGGTGCGACCGGCGGGTATCTGTTTGCCGCTGGTCGTGCTGGCGAGCGTTTCGCTGTTCGTAATAGTGGCGCGGTGGCCGTCGTAGAAGGTGTGGGAGACCATGGCTGCGAATATATGACCGGTGGAATGGTCGTTGTACTGGGAGAAACGGGACGAAACTTTGGCGCTGGTATGTCCGCTGGCATTGCCTATGTGCTGGATGTGGCTGGCAATTTTTCTGGTCGCTGTAATACAGAACTGGTCGAGGCGATGCGTATCGATGATGATCATGAGCTGGAAACTGTGTACAGTATTGTTGAGATGCATGCCCGCAAAACGCGCAGTGCCTATGCAGCTAGCATCCTTGAGAATTGGACCAATCTAAGCCATAAGTTCTGGCGCGTTCTTCCTCGTGGCACGAATACCTCGGCGACTGATTTCGTCCACACTGATTTCTATGATGACACTATGCTGAGTGCTTCTCATTAGCTTGTGCTCGTTTTACTTTCGTAGAAGAAAGAGGGTAAGCGCTTTACCCTCTTTCACTACTCTCATGGCTGAACATGATTTTCCTCTCCTGCCACTACCCCTGCCGCTCTCTTCCACGAAAGCATCTCTTGCCCGCGTTCCTCATCTTTGAAGCGATAATCATGCTTGCGAATCAGTTCTCCCAGTTGCTCATCTAGCTTTTGTAAGCAGGCTAGCTGTGCTTTGCGTAGCAACGAAAGCCATTCACCAGTTGGACTAGTATCAGCCGTTTTCAGTTCACTTGTCAGGTGGAAGTGGTCCAGGCACAATCCTTGTGATTGTGTAAAGCTGCGATAAAACTCTTCGTCAAGCAAGGCTTGCCGTAAAGCCTGCACGTAGCGCTCTTCTGTCCGTGCTTTCTGATGGCACGCGGGACACGCGTTGCTTCCGCTTTCTTCATGCTTGCTCTCAAAAAGGCGCTGCAGCAGCCCTCCTCCTCCTACTGCTCCTGTTCCTCCTCGCTGTATCTGTTCTATCGCATCTGAAACGATCTCGCGATAGGCCTGTGCAAGCTGTATGGTCGCTCCCATGGTCGCTAACTGCCAGGTGTGTGTATTGCAAAAGCCCTGTGTGCGCCTTAACTCCATACGTAGCGTGACATCCGTGAACAATTCATATTTCCAGTTATCTAAGTAACGATGCGTGCTCTCCTGTGCCAGGCGGCAGACAATGCAGCCTTCTTGTGAACATGCATCCAGTAAAGCTTGAAACTCTCGCGTCTTCGCCATTTTTACAACCTTTTGCTGTTTTGTTCGTCTATGTACTAGAAGATATACATGTCTTTTGCGAAAAATACTAGTCCCAACATACTGGTTTCAAAAATAGCGAGCCTGGTATCTAAACCATCCAATGAACAATTTCTCTGATTACTATACACTTCTAGGTGTCACTGCTGACGCACCTTCCAGCGATATTAAGGCTGCTTTCAAAAAGCTCGCCCTGCAATATCATCCTGATATTTATAAAGGGTCCGATGCTCATGAGCGTATGCGCCTTCTTTTACAGGCCTATCAAACGCTTAATGATCCAGCAGCGCGGAGACGGTATGATGCCTTGCGCTCCGAACAGGGTGTTGGTAGCTCAACTCGCTCTCAGAGTGCGCAGGCTCAGAATAGGCCGCCGGTCGCTACTTATCCTACTCCGAAGGGTTCGCGCTCAGACATTTCACCAGGAGCGCGCCGTGATCGTCAGCGCCACTATGATTTTCCAGATTTTCCAGCCGGTCAGCCGGTCGTTGTGGATTTAATCGATATAGACTATAAGCTCGCGCCCGATGAAGCTCGAACGCTTGCACTGCAGGGCCTGCTCCGTGGCATTGCACCCGAGACGGAATCGCAGATGTTCTACTGCCATCGCTGTCATCATCGCTGGCAACCAGCTCAGTCTTCTGATACCCGCGTCCAACTGCCACGCTCCTGCCCGAATTGCCACGCCAGCGACTGGCCCGAGTATCTTTTACTGCGTTGCATCCATTGTACCGCAGTCTTTGAAAGCGAGCAGATCCGCTATGAGATCGGGTCGTATGCCTATGGGCAAAGGTCTTCTCACGAGCCTGCTGGCCTCTGTCCTCCATACGAGCTATTCCCACTCTGCCCCTACTGTGGCACGGCCCACTGGTCACCTGCTGAAGAGACCCGCGTAGACGAACTACGCCAGCGCGCTCATCAGCGCTCTCTTATTATGCGCTTCACCTGGATCACTGTCGCCATGCTTGCAATTGTACTGCTTGGTATGGTTGTCATAAACTCTTTTCATTAATGACTCATCCCGAATTTTTGAAAAATGGGGAAAAGTTTTTTTTTGTGTTTTTTTTTTTTGGGGGGGGGGA
>CAXTXB010000207.1:7084-8983 GCA_964247965.1 uncultured Dictyobacter sp.
CCCCGATTTATACGCCCCCCCCCCCAAAAAAAAAACCCCCAAAAAAAAGTTTCCCAACGGTATCAAATTCGGGATGAGTCATTATTTCGTGACAGTAAAGTGTGCGACGCGGGCCAGCTTCGCGTCGCTGAAGTTGGCCATAGTGCTCCAGTAGAGCTCCACGCTACCATCGGTAGTCGGAGTATCATAGACAATGCTGAAGTAGCCGTTGGTCTTGCCGGGGTCATGCGCGAAATCTACCTCTCGGAAAAGCTGCTTACCCTTGTACCATCTGGCTTTTACATAGCCTGGCCGATCTTTACTATTCAGGTTAAAGGTGACATAAATCGTCTGTCCACTGGTAAACGTGTTTGTAATCTGGCCGGCTTTATCGTTGCCATCTATTCCCGCTGCCATCTGTGGTTCGCTAAATAAAGCCGATACTGCAGGCACGCTGATGTTCCCCGAAGGTCCATGTATGGGAGCGACGGCTGGAACCGGGGTGACGACCGTCTTTGTTGCCGCTATTCCATAATTGTTGTTATTTTTTCTCTGTAAGAAAAAAAACGAAGCCGCCCCGATACAAACAATAAGTAAGATGACTGCGAGGCCTCCCACCAGTAATTTGCCCGGCCTGCTTCGCTTTTCTATGGTCATATGCGTGGGGCCAACCTGTAGTGCTGGATTTGGAGCATGCCCTTGTGCCTGTGATGCAAAAGAAGGAGGATTGACCTGATTGGCTGTGTTGGTTGACTGGGGGTGTACAGGCTGTACCCCAGAAAGACTGGGTGTGACAGTCGACATAGAAGGAGAGGAGGGGGAACCTGGTGGAGGAAAAGGCATAGTCGACACTTCGTTAAAAAAGTCTGATCCCGTCGTAGGCGTAGAGGAGGGAGTGCCTGATGGAGGAAAAGGCATAGTTGGCACCTGGTCAAAATAGCCCGGTCCCGCCGTCGGCGTAAAGGAAGAGACGTTATGGTTAGGAGGGTTGGTAGATTTCACGCCCGGATTTGTATTTGCTTTGTAGTCGGATAACTTGCTCCTTTGTACGGAAGGCTGTTTGTAGTCGGATAACTTGCCCGGTTGCGAGGGAGCTTGACTATAATGGGAGAGCTTTGAGCCTGGCGTGGTGCTGGGAATGCTGTACAGAGACGCCGAATTATAGCTCGCTGTGTTGGGTGAAGGAATGATCGGTTTGTTGCCAGGTAATCTCGTGGGCTTGTAGTCAGATAACTTGCCAGGTGAGGATGGACGCACAGTCTCTCCATTATTGGTGCTGGATTGTTGCAGGGCTGTATTCTGTACGACCTGTCCAGGCTCTTGTGCTTTATATGGTGCCGGTGCTCCACAAGTAGGGCATTGCGCAACTCCTATCTGAAGAGTTGCGCCACAAAAACTGCAATACATGTTCCTCTCCCGCATATATTTACTATCCACCTACATTAAAATCGACTCTCTGAGCCAGGGCTTTGTCCGCACATGCGACAGAACTAGCCCAGGAGACATTAACATATCCGGGTCCTTGCCGCAGTGAGGTTGCATAAGACCATGCCGTTGAATGTGGTAGATTTGGGTCTGCTGTCGTCGGAAAGGCATAGTGAGTAAGAAAGGCATTCTGGACGTACCAATCCAGGCAAACAGCGCCCCGGTAGCCTACGCTATTCACGTTCATCGTTATATAGATCCTCTGACCAGCTTTAAAGCCTTTTGCAGCCTGCGTAATCTCCACCCGGTTCATATCCATAGTGGTGCCTATTTGAATATTATCAATATATTTAGACCCCGCTGTCCCTGGTGTCGGCGTGATGCTTAGAGTTGTCGGGGATGGTTCTGGTGAGGGTGTAGGTATTGCCGTAGCTTTTACTTTATTCGTCTTGTTTTGACTTGCAGCCTTTACCTCCGCGCTGGCTGGTGCTGGAA
>CAXTXB010000208.1:0-1880 GCA_964247965.1 uncultured Dictyobacter sp.
ACAGGGGCAGCGGCGCGGCGACCATGCGCGAGCTCAACACATCCTCAATGCTGATCGGTTCGCGCATCATTGCCTTCTCGTTGAGCGCGGCCCACTTGCGCGTGGCGACTGCGACCTCAGCTAGCTGCTCGCTGGTCGTGCCGTACTCGTACATATGGCGGGTGGCGGCGAGCGCGTATGCCCCGACCGGGGCGGGCATGCCGAAGGGGCCTTCGTACTGCTCGCTGAGTCGGGGACCCTGGCCTCCCCGCTGGCGACCGCGATCTGAGCGCTGCGTGCTGCCGTAGGTGATGAGCGCAACCTCAAAGAGTCCCGCCTGGATGCCAGCGACCGCGTGGCCGATGTGCGCCTCAAACGAGGAGCCGCCGATGTTCGACGTATCGGTATAGGCTGGTCTGATGCCCAGGTATTCCGCGAGCATCAGATTGGTGGACCAGGCCCAGTTGCCGGCGCAGAAGAGGGCATCCACATCCTCGAAGCTCAGGCCCGCGTCATTCAGGGCCGCCCGCGCCGCCTGAGCCTGGAGTTGCAGAACCGTCTTGTCAGGCGTGCGCCCAAGATCAGACTCGGCAACTCCGACGATCGCCGCCCTGCTAGACGAGCCCATTAAAGTCCCTCCCCGACTTTCACATAGCCGCGCAGCAGGTCGCGTGAAATGATAAAGCGCTGGATCTCGTCGGTTCCCTCAAAGATGCGGAACAGGCGCAGCTCGCGGTACCAGCGCTCGATGGGCAGCTCTTTGGTATAACCCATGCCGCCGTGGATCTGCAGCACACGATCAACCACGCGATTCGCCATGTTTGAGCCGTAGAGCTTGGCTATGGAGGCGGCGTGGCGAGTATCCTGTCCCTGCTCAGCCAGCCAGGCGGCGTGTAGGGTCAGCCAGCGCGTCGCCTCGATCTCAACGTGTGAGTCGGCGATCATCCACTGGATTGCCTGGCGGTCGGCGATAGGTTTGCCGAAGGTCACGCGGGTGTTTGCATAGTCGATTCCCATCTGCAGCAACCGCTCGGCGGCTCCCACGGCGCGCGCGGCGATGGCCCAGCGTCCCGCCCCGATCCACTGCATGCCCAGGTCGAAGCCCCGATTCACTTCGCCCAGAATATTTTTCTCCGGCACGTGTACGTCTTCGAAGTAGAGCGAGGCCGGCCCCCACTCGCCCATCGTATGAATATAATTAGAGCGCCAGCCCATCTCGCGATCCACCAGGAAGCAGGTCACGCCGCCGTGCGCGCCCTTCTCTCGATCGGTGACGGCAAAGACCATCGCGAAATCGGCCTCGTTCCCATTTGTAATAAAGACCTTCTCGCCGTTCAACACCCACGAATTCCCATCTTTCACCGCCGGCATCTTAATGTTCGCCACATCCGAGCCTGCCCCTGGCTCCGTGATCGCGAAGCACGAGCGCCGCTCACCATTAATAGTAGGAATCAGGTAGCGCTGCTTCTGCTCCTCGTTGCAATAATAAAGAATATTGTCCGCCGAGCCCCCAAAGGCGAACGGCACAAAAGTGCGCGCCAGCTCCATTCCAATAATCGCGCTCATGATTGGTCCCAGGTTCGCTCCGCCGTACTCCTCAGGCGTATTGATGCCCCAGAAGCCAATCTCCCTGGCCTTTAACTGTAAGCGCCGTAGCTGCTCCCGCTCAATCCCCGGCTTCCCCTCGCGCTCGTTGCGCAGCACATCACCCTCCAGAGGCACCAACTCACGCGTCACAAAATCCCGTACCGTCTGCTGAACCATCTTCTGCTCATCGTCTAACTGGAAATCCATGCTCTTGTCTCCTCTTGATGGAAAATGATCGTGTAATAAACGGAAATATACGAAACGCTTGTACAGACTCGAAAGGGAGTATGTTCAGCGAATTTAATATTAAACGA
>CAXTXB010000208.1:1890-8959 GCA_964247965.1 uncultured Dictyobacter sp.
CTTTTCATCAGGGAGCGTATTCCTTCCGTTCATCATTCAATCGCTGCACATACTCCCTTTCACCTTTTGCTTCTAGAAAATGCGATGCAGGTTGAGAATCTTCTAATGGGAAATTTTCTTTTTCTGACAATAGCTGTGCGTGAAAGTAGGCAAGCTGGGCGGTGATGTATGTTTCCAGGTCGATCTGTGGTGCAAAATGCCAGGTTTTCTGTAATGCCCATTGATGGCCCAAGCCCAGGATATTGGCGGCGAGGACGCGTGGTTCTGGAATATTCTTTGTGAAGATGCCCGCTTGCTGCCCCTCTTCAAAGAGTGCTATGAAGTGATCGTCAAGCTCCCTGGTCATGGCGAGGATGCGCTGGCGCGTCTCGCGCTGCAAAGTGGAGATATCGCGGTATACGATAATGAGCTGTTTTGAGCCAAGGTCCAGCGAGGAGTAGAGTTCGCGCACAATGATATCGAAGCGTTCGAGCGGATTGGCAATGGAACGTGTACGTTGAAAGAGATCGAGATGGATCGCGGCGGCATCTTCGCAGCAAGCGAGTAAAATGTCCTCTTTACCAGGGAAGATGTAATAGATGAGTCCGGTGCTGATGCCTGCGGCGCGGGCAATCTCGGGGATCGTCGTCCCATGATATCCCTTGCGGCTGAAAAGATCGCGTGCCGCAGCGGTAATCTCCTCGCGGCGCGTGTCGCGGATAGTCTTTGTACTCATACGTACTCCCGTCCATCATTGCACGTGTACAGACTACAATTCGCGTATAAAGGCAACTTTGCCTTGCGGTTGTTGTTCTCCCTGCACGTCAGAGGCCAGCTAGCACGACAACCGCAAAGGATTGTCGCTACGCGGAGCGGACTGGTCAACTGATGTGAGGCAATACATTATGCTGCAAGAGATGCGCATAATTTCTCCGAAGAAGCAATTAGTTTTGCATTTTTTGTGGATGATTAATAGTAACATATCTCTATTGAATAGTCAATAGAAAATTGTCCTGGACTATTCATAGCTTCACACCGAGATTGTGATGCGCATGACTGCATTGGAGATAAAACACGAGTATAGTGTTGACATGGGTGAAGATGCCTACCTTCCCCCCTCTGAACGAGAGACGATGACAAAATGCGCTTATATACAAGGAGATTTGCGTCCATGACTACAGGATTATTAGCGGCAAAGACAGACCCTGTCAACAACGGCACTCTCTACGATTATCAAATTTTGAAACACCTATTTGGCGAGGATTTTAAGATGATCGAGGCCTTGAAGGGCAAGATAATCGTCGTGAAACTAGGTGGGAGCACGCTGGAGCATCAGCGGGCGGTATTGCAAGATATTGTCTGGCTGCGCCATGTGGGGGTTTATCCGATCCTGGTCCATGGTGGCGGCCCCTATATAAATGAATGGCTACAGAGGCTCGAAATCCAGCCGCGCTTTGAGAATGGGCTGCGCATCACCGATAGCCAGACGTTAGAGATTGTGCGCATGGTGCTACTGGGACAACTCAATCCACAGCTTGTCTTGATGACATCGCAGATGGGGGGCAAGGCCATCGGGCTGAGCGGCACAGACGGCGGCATGGTGCGTGCGCATATCGCTGATGAGCGGCTAGGCTTTGTGGGTAAAATCGACGCTGTCGACGCAACTCCTGTTTGGAAGCTGATCGAGACAGGCTATATTCCCATCATCGCGCCTCTGGGTCAGGCTGTGGACGGTACCTGCTTAAATATCAACGCCGACCTGGTGGCATCCCAACTGGCCGGGGCCATGGGCGCTGAAAGACTGCTCTTCTTGAGCAATGTGATGGGCATCTGCCGCCCGAATGGCGAACTGATTCCTCAGCTAACTGGAACGCAGGCGCGCGAACTTATCGAGGAAGGGGTGATTACTGGAGGAATGATCCCCAAGGTCCAGGCCTGCCTGGACGCCTTGACGACCGTATCATGCGTCCACATCCTGGATGGGCGCGGGTCGCACGGACTGTTGAGAGGTTTACTCGCCAATCAACGCGCCGGCACTGCGATAGTTCGATAGATAACTAGTAGTCGTTTTCCTCGTAGCATTTTATGTATTTTTGTAATCCTGTACGTGTTTTTACTTATTGTGTAAATTTATATAGATGTAAATGTAAGCAATATATATACAATATATTGCCTTGCGTCTATTAAATTGTATATGTTTTTTTCCATTTTCTACGTTTCAACATGTGAATCGGAAAGGAAGCTAGCATGGCAAACACAGACGCGCTCAATGAGACCCAAACTCTTTCTCATGCTGAGCCTGTATACACATATATCAATAGCCCGGTCAAGTACTTATCCAACTTCTTTGAGCAGACATGTCTACGTTATAAGAATAATACAGCGGTGATCTGTGGCTCCTCTCAGTTGACCTACCTGCAGCTTGACCGGCGTGCCAACCGGCTTGCGCGCCTGCTGTTGCAGCGCGGGTTAAAAGAGGGCCAGACGGTGGGCATTTATATGGAGCGGTCAGTCAACACGTATGTTGCGCTGCTCGCAGTACTCAAGGCTGGTGGAGCGTTTGTTCCGCTCGATCCGTCGTTTCCGGCCGATCGTGTTGCTTTTATTGCTGAAGATGCCAGCCTGCAAGACCTGTTGACGACCACGACGATGCACGAGAAGACTGAGGGGCTGCCTTGCCGGGTGCTTGAACTGGATACAGCGAAGAGTGCCCTGGCGACTCATCCTTCGACCGATCCGGGCGTTCGCGTGAACGCGAGCTCACTCTGCTACATCATCTATACATCGGGCACGACGGGCAGGCCTAAGGGCGTGGGAATCTCGCATGCGAATATCGCGAATTTCCTGCGTGTCGTTCCGCCGATCTATGGTGTGAGGAGTGGAGATCGCGTCTACCAGGGGATGTCGACCGCCTTCGACTTCTCAGTCGAGGAGATCTGGCCGACCTGGATCGCGGGTGCTACGCTCGTGGCAGGCCCCACGGACTCCCGCCGCCTGGGACATGGCCTGACCGAGTTTTTGATCGAGCACAAGATCACGGTCCTCTACTGCGTGCCGACGCTACTGGCGACGATCGATCAGGATGTACCCACAGTACACACCCTGCTCGTCGGCGGTGAGGCCTGCCCGCCCGATCTTGTGCGCCGCTGGACTCTGCCGAGGCGGCGCATCCTCAACACCTATGGCCCGACCGAGACAACGGTGACGGCCACCTGGTGCGAGCTCTATCCCGACCGACCTGTGACAATCGGCGTTCCGCTGCCCAGCTACCACGTCTATATCCTGGACGAGCAGTTCCACCCCGTCCCATATGGAGAGAGCGGAGAGATCTGCATTGGCGGGCCTGGAGTTGCCCTGGGCTACATCAATCGCCCCGACCTGACGAGCAGCAAATTCATCATTAACCCGATCGCCAGCGAGGCGACTAAAGTACCGCGCCTCTACCGTTCGGGCGACCTGGGCCGCTTCACCGATTCAGGGGAGATCGAGTACCTGGGCCGCATCGATACCCAGGTGAAGATTCGCGGCTATCGCATCGAGCTCTCGGAGATTGAGGCGGTGATCCGCGAGGACGAGAGCGTCGAGAATGTGGTCGTGACGCCACTTATGCAGGACGGTGCGGTGCAAGACCTGGTGGCGTATATCACGCTGGTCAAGCGAGGCGTGGTGGCCGAAGCGGACTTGAAAGAGCGCATCTATGCCTCCCTGCGCGATCGTCTCCCGGTCTACATGGTGCCATCATATATCGAAGTGCTCGACAGCTTCCCCTTGCTTGCCGCCGACAAAGTAGACCGCAAGGCCCTGCCAACTCCCAGCTCGCCGAGGCTGGGCATGAAGTCTAGCGGATCGTATGTCGCGCCCGCAAACGCCCTGGAGAGCAAGGTGGCGGCGATCTGGGGGACGGTTTTGGGCCAGGAGCGCATCTCGGTGGAGGGCGATTTCTTCACACAGCTCGGAGGCCACTCATTGGCCGCTGCACGTGTAATCTCACAGATGCGCGAGGAGCCTGGCATGCAGGGACTCTCCATTGGTGACCTCTATGCCAATCCCTCGGTTCGGCGTCTCACTAGCTTTATTCAAACCGATGAGGCTGCTACTGTGTACGGACAGGTTCCAAAGACCGAGGGGCCAGAACCGCGCAAACACTCAAGTCTGCGCGTCCTTGGCTGTGGCATCACACAGTTACTCAGTGAATACGGCCTGGCGCTCTTGCTCAGTATTCCTGTTCTCTGGCTCCCCATGGCCCTACACTCCTGGACCATCGCCATACTGCTTATTATAGGAACGTTCATTTTTGCCAGCGTGTGCAGCATGCTCCTGCCCGTCGTTGCGGGTCGAGTACTCCTGGGTAATGTACGACCCGGCACGTATCCACTCTGGGGCGGCGTCTACCTGCGCTGGTGGCTCTACCGCAAGCTCCTGGCCCTCTCGCCCGTGGGGATGCTGACCGGTTCGCCATTCTTAGCGCCTTACCTGCGCCTGCTGGGAGCAAAAGTTGGGGAGGACTGCCACTTCGCCTCCGGAATGGTAAACCTGCCTCATTTCCTGGATATTGAGGATGGCGTAAGCATCGGCTATGGCGTACAACTACTGCCCTACTCCGTCGAGGCCGGCTGGCTGCGCCTCGCAAACATCCATATCGGACGCGGAGCCTTCGTAGGTACCAATAGCGTGGTCAAGGGTGGGGCAATCATCGAGGCCGGTGCGACGATCGGCGAGCAATCCCTTGTGTCAGCCGACCAGGTTATCCCCAGCAATGAGCACTGGAGTGGCTCACCAAGCAAGCGCCAGGCCACAATGCCCGATGTACTGCGCATCATGGACAGCCGATCCGATGATCGCCCCTGGTCCCCCTCCTTGCTTGCGGGTTTCTTTGGCGGCATCTTCCTGATCATGCTCCTGCCGACTTTGATGGTGCTACCCAGCCTGGCGCTGGTCGGGCTGCTCACTATATACGCTGGTCCTGGCTGGGGGCTGCTAAGTACAATAGTAGCCGGACCACTCTTCGTCTGCTCGGTCTGCGCCCTCGTTCTCATAAGCAAGCGCCTTATTCTGCCAACCGTTCAGCCTGGCATCTACTCCGTGCGTAGCGGCTTTGGACTGCGCAAGTGGCTCAGCGATCAGATCATGGCCCTGAGCCTGGGGCTTACTAACACGCTCTACGCCACTCTCTACCTCGTTCCCTTCCTGCGCAAGCTAGGCGCGCACATCGGCGATTGGTCCGAGGTCTCCACGGTCGGGCATATCGACCCCGACATGCTCACGCTGGGCGATGGCAGCTTCGTGGCCGACATCGCCGTCGTTGGGCCAGCCATCTTCCATCGTGGCTGCGTCGCCATGGCACCCGTCGAGGTAGGCAGCCGCAGCTTTATCGGCAACGGCGCTCTCGTCCCCTGCAACTTCAAAATGGGCGCGAACAGCCTGCTTGGAGTCCATTCTGTGCCCGGTGGACAGAGCATCGAGGCTGGAACCTCCTGGCTCGGCTCACCCGCCATCTTCCTCCCCGTACGGCAGGAAAGCCAGGGATTCGATGAAGAATTGACCTACCATCCACGTCCAAGCCTGGTCACATGGCGCTACATCATTGAATACTTCCGCATCACCCTGCCGGCGACCATCACCACCCTCACCCTCCTTTGTGCCTCGGTCATCACGGTAAACCTGGCCACGCGGCTCAGCCCGCTGGCCCTGTTCCTCTTGTTGCCGCTGTGCCTCATTGGAACCGGGCTGGCCTCGGCGCTCATCGTCATCGCGCTCAAATGGATCATTGTCGGCAAGTATCGTCCCCGCGTCGAGCCGCTCTGGAGTGTGTTTGTACGTCGATCGGAACTCATCACAGGCCTCTACGAGACCGTTGTCGTACCCTCGCTCCTTGGCTGGCTCACTGGCACACCATGGATCGGTCCGGCCATGCGCCTGCTGGGAGTAAAGGTTGGGAAGCGTGTGTGGATGGACACCACCTTTATCACTGAGTTCGACCTGGTCGAAATTGGCGACGATGCCATGATTGGCGGCTCGACCTCCTTGCAGACCCACCTCTTCGAGGATCGAGTGATGAAAATGTCCGTTATCAAGATCGGTGCGGGCGCAAGCATTGGCTCACGCTCAGTGGTCCTCTACGACACTGAAGTCGGGCCGGGAACCAGCCTGGATGCCCTCTCGCTGGTTATGAAAGGAGAGAGCTTGCCAGCAGGAAGCCACTGGCGCGGTGTCCCCTCGCGCGCCATCTAGCAAAAAGAGGAGTGTGGGAAATCAAGTTTCATTCAATTTCCTTTTTTCCTACTATGGGTTTTGCTCATAGTAGGAAAAAAGGAAATTGAATGAAATTGATTGAGATCTGCGAGAAAGGCGGCCACTAAAATGGATACCATGAAATATGCAACTAAGAGTTCCGTCATCCGCCCATTAGCGCTCGTCTATCGTGGGCCGGCAGGCTGTCCGGGCTGTTCGGAGGCTGTGGCAGATCTGCTGCAAAGCTCACACTGGAATTTCGTTGTTCAATACGTCGGACCCGACGAGCAACTCAAGCTTTCAGCCGCCACGCTACAATCTGCCACACTCTATGCCCAGCCGGGCGGCGCGGGCGAACTTCCGGACGCCTATCAGCAGCTCAAGAGGCACGCCCACGAGATCAGAAATTACGTCGCGTCGGGCGGCCGCTATCTGGGCTTCTGCATGGGTGGCTACCTTGCGGGCAGAACTCCAGGTTTCCACCTCCTACCCGGCGATACCGATCAGTTCATTGCATCACGCGGGGCGAGCGTAAAGACCGAGGCGGATGCACTTGTGGACGTCCGCTGGCGAGGTCAGCCGCGCACCCTCTACTTTCAAGATGGCCCCTACTTTGTTCTGGATCGCCGCGCATCCAATGTTACTGTCCTCGCAACCTACACCAACGGCAAGATCGCCGTCCTGGTCGCAGCCTACGGAAAAGGCAAAGTTGGTGTTTCCGGGCCGCATCCCGAAGCCACCGACACCTGGTACGAAGCAGCCCAGCTCGTCAAAACACGTGAGGGTCATGCAGACCTCGGCCACGACCTGGTCAACACCCTTGTGGGTGATTGAGCAGAAGATGATTGGCCTGTAATAG
>CAXTXB010000209.1:0-8933 GCA_964247965.1 uncultured Dictyobacter sp.
GGGGAAGGCGGAAGGTCTTCAGGTTGCCGCTCGGCAGATTATTCTGGGCGTTGTGCAGGCGCGTTTCCCTGCAATTCTTCAATTGGCTGAGCAGCAAGTGGCCAGGATGAGTGACCCAAATCTTCTTCAACGTCTTGGAATAAGAGTGGCTACAGCGCAAGATGCTGAGCAGGCGATGCAGATTCTTGTTGAAGTGAGTAAGGATCAGGGCACAGCAAAAGAGAAGTAGTGCTCTAAGATTTAGTGGGGTATGATAAATGTATTGATATAGAGAGGTAAGAGGATCGAACTGGTTAGTAGGGGCTTTCGTGCTGATAGTGGAGGCGGGGTTTGATGATGTGTGCTTCTGTGATGGGGATGGACCAGGAGCGGATGGCTTCGCAGCAGAGGGCGAGGCTCATCAGGAAGTCGTCATGTCCCTCTGCAGGATCGACGTACATGGTGAGTAGTCCTTCGCCGGGAGTGCGGTATCGGGCGGTGCGGAGCTGCTGTGAGCATTCGGACAGGATGGCCGGAGGGGCTCCATCGGGATGATAGATTTTGAGTCGGCCGGAGTTGACGAGGCTGAGGAATTGGTAGGTGAGCGTACTTTTGCTGGCGCGTGTGAAGTAAAACGGTTTGACGCGCTCGGCTCCCAGGCGGGTCTGCAGGAGCTCGGCCATGATGTCGCCCAGGCCGGTGCGGTCGATGTATAAGTGGCGGATGCCCCAGGATGTGCAGATGGCGACGGTCTCTGCGTACTGCTCTAGATAGTGTTTGCCGGTCCACCAGTATTGATGCACGACGTGGATGGTCGGCAGCAGAAGATCGTTATAGCTCACTTTGCCGATTGTGATGACTGTGCTGTCCCGCTTGCTGGTGTTGCTATTCTGGTTCGCGCGCTCTTCGCCGCCGACGTCCATGCCGGCGATATAGATGCCATTTTCGTTGTCGGGCTCGCTCTCCCAGGCGTGTTGTCCCTGTAAGAGGTGGTGCTGGAGATCGTTTAGAAGGTAATCGGCCCCCGTGATAGGTAAAAGGCGGTATTGAGTGCGGATGGTGAGATGATCTTCTCCCAGGCGTTGCAGTTCGTTTTTGACGAAGGTTTTGTAGTGGGGATTGATGGCCGCGAGTGTGCGCCAGTCGTATTCGAAGTGACGTTGAATGCCGTCCCGCTGCTCCTGCTCCAGGTTGTTTGCGCGCACGATTGCCAATAGGGTGCTCTCAGACCAGGCGGTCCCGTAGAGGACGGTGGTTGCGTTTTGCGTACTGGCCATGGGTCTGAGATCGCGATCGAACTTTGCGATGTCTACATCCTGTGCTTCATCTATTTCGAGCAGGAGAGATGCGGTCGCGCCAACAATGCTCGCGCCCGCGCCGGCTGAGAAGAATGTGATGCAAGGGCCACTCTGCTCCTCGCGCTCTTCCGCGCTGGGGGCGACGCCAATCATATACCCATAGCTGCTCCAGACGCGCCCGGCGGTGAGTGGATTGTCGAGCATGCTGAGCAGGCGAATGCGACTATTAATAACCTGAGGCTTAAAGGTTGGCGCTGCCTTGACTATATTTCCTTTTTCCATACAAGTGAGCAGGTAGGCCTCGATGATCGCGCTTAGCTGATTTTTGCCCATCTGTCGTGCAAGCATGACACTAAAGGTATAACCACGTTTGTGGATGACAGAATCCAGGATGGCATCGCCGACGATCTCTTGATAGGGATAGAGCGGCTTGCCCAGTACTTCACGGGCGAACCAGCCAATGCTGGGCCTGGTTTCGTCAGGGAACTCTGGAACACGAGAGAGGGAAGCGGGTCGGTCGAGATCAGACATGTCAGGCCTCCAGTAGTTCTATCGTGATTTCGTACGAGACACCCGGGCTGGCGCTTGTTGCGGCACTGATAATCTGGCTGTGCAGGTCGTTGATGCGTTCCTCGTAGTTGTCGAAGTGGACAGCAATGCCTGCGCTGTTGAGTGGATCAATATAAGTAATGGTTGTGCCAATATTGTTTGTGTAGCTGCTGCGCAGCGTGTCGCGATACTGCTGGCCAGTCAGGCTGGAGGGCGTACCATCGTAGCGCAGGAGCTCGTTGCGAGCCAGGATGGTCATAGACCAGGTGTGCCTCCCCGGTCCAAGATCGACATAGGCCAGTGATCCGTCGGCGCGATAGCTGGCGCGGCGAATTCGTGGCTGCTTGACGAGGTAGCTGCCGGGCTTGATGAAGTAGCCTGTGCCATCCAGGATCAGTTCGCAATCAATGCCTATTGTGGACATAGTTCTTACTCGCTTTCCTGAATACGGGTGGTGGTGCTGCCCGAGCTATCGCGAATAGAGACCATGTCGCCCTCGATCGTGACGGCCAGGCCGCGACTCTTGAGGGCGGCGCAGATGGTATCGATAGTATGCTTAAGACGCGTGTTTTCGTCTTTCAGGTCGTCTAAACGCTGGCGCAGTTGCCCGAGTTCGCTTTCGAGCGCGTTGATTACGCGTTCTTGAACTTCGTTGGCTGTGCGGGTGAAGCCGTTGCGAAAGGCGACGATGCCACCCAGGATGCCACAAGTCGTGAGGAGGAGGCTAAAAATGCTGAGCGTGTTGGCAAGATTTGTCATATTTCTGCTCCTTGTCATCAGAAGAAGGGCATCAGTAAAAGCATTGAGAGACGTCAAAGTTCTTTTTCTGCGCGAGCTTCACAGACGCGAGTATCGTACGGCTATATCACCCCAGTGGACGCGACCGCTGCTGGCAAAGTCCCGCTGCTGCTTGATCTCTTCCAGGCGGGCCACAAATTGGTTCATTTTGTTTGCAGCCGTCTCTCTCCACGCACCAGGAATTTTTGTGTCATCAATGCGGTCGCGCAGTCCGCCGTCCTGGAAGTCGAAGTTATCATTTGTTGGAATCTGGTACGCCTCCAGGCAGTAGGCGCAGGCTCCCAGCACAATAACGTCGCGATGCACCTCTGGAATAGTCGAGCCGTTGGCATCGAGTTGCTGCTTCGTGGCATAGAAGACGCGCATGGCCAGGCTGTTATCCTTTGGCAGATCAGCATTACTTAAGGCCAGGGTAAACGATGGTGCCTGGGTGCCGGTTGGTCCTTTAGCGTCGCCGACCGCGCCCATCAGGCCCATATTTCCGCCCGTCGCCAGGACGCTGCTACTGTCGTACATATTGGAATACTCCGAGAAGCTGCGCTCACACACGGGCCAGGCCATCACGCCGCTGGTATTGACGGCAGGGGGTTGAGGCATTCCGTTCAGTGCCGCGTCGGGTGTGCTATCGCTATAGACGGTTGTTGTATTGTCACTCAGCGTGGCTAGATATGAAAAGACGTTTCCACCCGCCTGAGTGCGATAGATGTTGCGTCCAATGACGGTATTCGTCGCGATTCCAGGTTGGATTGGCTGGTTGGAAGCAACGGGGATGGAGGACAGGTTTACTTTCTGGTTGCCCGCGCTGGTCGTGATGCTGGCAGCAGGTCCGCCCGTCGTTTCGCCGCCCTGGCTAAGAAAAGTGACCAGGTATTGATAGTTTCCTATAGCCAAAAACGTTCCACTCGCGCTGCTAAGAGACGGAGCGCTGGCGGGCGGCGCGAACTGTGAGCCGTAGACCTGCAGTGGATAAAGAATCTTCTCGATCCACAGTACGGGATAGGCCGCGTTCCAGCTAGCTGGATAGGGATAGGTGCGCTGGTACGCTTGCATCTGCATATCGACGAAGACAATATTGGGATAGTACTGGCTATAGCGATCGACTGCCTTGTCAATGGCGCGATCGATATCATTTGCGGTCCAGCGGGTGGCACTCGTGTCAAAGAGGTCCAGGCGCAGCATGTTTTCAATGTCACTGAGTAGCATTGGTCACATCCCTTCCAGAGAAAGTTTCATGTCGTACTGGCCCTGCACGGGCTGAAAATGGATCTCGCTGTGATAGATGCGTGCGGTTGCGCTCCTGCCCGTTCCAGGCCCTGCCGGCTGATCGGTGAGCGTAACGGCGTCAAGTAGCTGTAGGGCAGGATTCACTGGAACGGTGACGCTGTGGGCTACCTGGTCGCGCTGCTCCTGTTGTAGCATAAATGTTGCTTTATTCGCGCATAGGCTGGATGTTAGTAGCTTGGGATCAGTATCGATGAGCAGTCGCTCAACGCCCGTGGCATGCATATGAGAAGTATCGTAGGCCTCTCCATTCGTGATGGACCCGAAGAATCCGCTGCTGGGTGGCTTACCGGTGACGATGACGTGGTTGGCGCGCACGTCAGCGCTGCCCAGGGTGAGTGTGGCAATCTCGGGTGCGTAGCTCCATGCGACCGGATCGCTGGAAGCTAGCTCGCGAAATTGGAGCGTCTCGTTCTGGTCCAGAAAGTATTCAAGCCAGCCGACGCGACACAGCTCGTCCAGTGCCTGGCGATACTTTTGCCCGGCGTGCAGGATGAAGTTTGTGATGCTGGTACTCATCTGCGCTGTGGTGGGCAAGACTGGTGAAAACAGGCCGGCGCGGGCACAGATCTCGCTGATCATCCAGCTCAGAGACTGATTGATATAGCTCACTTGATAGCGGTTGATCTCGTCGAGTCGGGCGGAAAGGTCTTCGGCCTCGATGGCAAGCTGATTGATCTCTGGCGAGCGCTCAAAGACAATCTGACGTATACGATATTTTGCGACGCCAACAACTTCAGGGGTGGATGGTGGATTGCCCGTCTTATATCCTTCGCTGAGCACCAGCGTTGTGTTGAGTCCAATCGGCTGATAGCTTGTGCCGGAGATTGCGACAAAGGGCGTCAGGTTCGAATGGCTATTGTCGAGGGTGAGCGTAATCTTGCTCAGCCGGCCGATCTCTTCGCTGCGCTGATAGGCCAGGATGTTGGCTGATAGATCAATGTAGCGGCTGCTATCGCTGCTTTGAAAGTCGCTATCGAGCTCAACCCTTTGCATGCTCGCCATAACGTAGCGCGCACGGCTGCTGCCAGGCGGCATGCATTTCACAAAGCAGGTACCAAAGATGCCGGGCATATCTTGCAGAATGTAGCCGCTCGACCAGTGCAGGAGATCCGCGCTCTGGCGAATGCGTGGATAGGTATAGACCGAGCCGGTGAGCAGGCCGTTGTCAGCCTCAATACAGACCAGGTTATATAAACCATCTATAGAGGCAAGGTAGGGGGCTAAGCGATTAATGGCGGTGCTGGTCGAGGTGGCGATGTCGGGCAATGCAGTCCAGCTTGTGGCGCTGCTATTCGTCGTGCAAGCCTTAAGCGAGTAGCTATCGGTATAGGCAATCGTGTAAGTATTGTTCTGCCATGTAACTGCAAGCCCTGAACTACCTGGTATAGTAGGTAACGTCCAGGTTTGCACCGGGCTCCAGGAGCCAGACCAGAAGGTCGCGCCGATTGCCTGCCCACCAAAGACATCATAGAGGAAGAAGCAATCGTTATTGCCCGCACTGGCTATACCCTTGATCAACGCGTTTCCCGGCAAAGACAAAACCGTTGTTGGCGTAGCGCTCCACGTCTGGCCTCCGTCGCTGCTCTGCCAGCTCCAGAGAGCATTTCCTCCGCTGCCCTGCTGGGCAAAAGCACGCAGAACGTTTCCGGTATTCATTAGTGCACAACCACTGTCCTGGAACATATTCGTGCCGCCGCCGCCGAAGGTCGTCCAGCTTTGCCACTGGCCTGCGCTACCTGGATCGGTGATGCGTTGCCATTGCAACGATTGTTGTAGCCCATTGGTTCCTCGTGTGAGATGAATGCGGATGATGCTGCCATCACCCGCAACGCGCATATCACACAGGCTGTCAGTATTACCAGTTGTGATAACTGTCTGCGCGAAATGAACAATATGATCTTCAGCACTCAGGGTTACAAAGGGTCTACGCGTTCCACTATTGATTGCCGCGATAAGCGTGTTGCTCAATGTGCGCATCACTCGCCCTCCATAGTGTCGTCGCCCTCCTGCTCCTCTCCGCGCATCTTACTCATTAGCCTGGCAACGAAGCGCTCATCCTGTGAACCGGATTTCTCCTGCGTACAGGATTGCCTTAAAACGAGCACTCGTGCCTGCTGGCTCATAAGCTTGATCACAAGATCAATGCGCTCTTTACACTTGAGCTCGTCAAAATCTACGTCGTGAAGCAGATCGGCAATCAAGTGGTCAATGCTGTCAACCTGCTGATTCATATATCTGAGCGTATCTTCTGAGGGCTTGTCCTGCTTTTCTACCTCTGCAACCTGTTTTTTGCTTCTGGGCATGATTTCATCCTTTCTTTTTTTCCTGTGTCGCGACAATCCCTTGCGGCATTGACTCCAACTTATTACGGCTGCGTGCCTCGAAAAGGCTAGTTGAGCGGATTTCGGGGCGGGCTGAGTGGTGAGTGAAGCGTACTGCTTTGTCAAACTTTATTGCGACCTGAAAACCAGGGAAATGAGACAGCCAGCGGCGAAGCCGCGTAGCGACCATCCCTTGCGGTTGTCGTGCTCGCTGGCCTCTGACGCGGAGGGAGCACGACAACCGCAAGGGATGGTCGCTACGCGGCTTCGCCGCTGCCAGTGTTGGGACGTAGGGCTGCAATGTAGCTTGACAGAGCAGTACCCTCCACTCGCCGCCCAGTTCGCCACGAAATCCACTCAGCTTCCCTTTTCGAGGCGCGCAGTTGTAATAAGTTGGAGTCAATGCCGCAAGGGATGGTCGCCACACGAAGGGAGCCGGTCAAATGATATGAATTAGAACAGTACATGCGGTCATAGGGTTATCTAAGAACTTTCCTGGTAAGAGCTTACACTCGACTGCAATCTAAGATCGGGTCATAGATGTTGAAATGCTTCCCGTTTTCCAGTTGTTCACTATGGCTTTCTAGTGAGGTGAAAATATGGCATCACAGGACGAAATTCTTCAAGTTCCCGCGCTTCCAGCTACGAAAGACGTTGATGTCGATAAGGCAAATGTTGACAAGCTCCACAAAAACGCGATTGGCCTTCCTGGCGTCCTCTACTTTTGTCTGGCGGGTTCCGCCCCCATATCGGCGATGCTCTTCAACGTTCCGTCCATGGCCTCACAGGCCGGGGCCGCTACTCCGCTTGCGTTCCTTCTTTCTGGTATTGGTCTGATGCTCCTGGGCGTGGCAATCGTCTACCTTTCCCGCCGCCTGACATCTGCGGGGGGTTTTTATACATGGGTGCGTCACAGTTTAGGCAAGAGAACAGCGTTCCAGGCTGGCTGGCTCATGTTGGGTGGCTATGCCCTCTTTGAGGCTGCACTACTGGCTGCATTTGGGTCCTATACCAACAGTTCTTTTGCCACGTATTTGCACGTGTCGCTCCCCGGCGGATGGGTGACGTTCGCGCTCATAGGGGCCGCACTCATTTTTCTCCTCTCGTATTTTGATGTCAAATGGTCGGTCTTTGCGATGGTGCCTTTCCTGCTGCTAGAGGTTGGTGTCCTCGTTGCACTCGATATCGCCATTAATATCCATGGAGGAGTGGGCCATGATATCGTGCATACTTTTACAACTGCGGGGGCCAATCCCTCTGGAGGAAGCCCGATTGTTCCCAATGCAATGGCGGCGGCGAATAATAAGTTGACGGCGGCCCCGGGTGGCATTTTAGGAATTGGTGTGGCGATGGCCCTTGGAGTTCAAACATGGATCGGCTTCGAGGGCGGGGCGGTGTATGGTGAAGAGGCCAGAAATCCACGGCGTGCAGTCCCTATCGCGATCTTTTCGGTTGTTGCCATCCTGACTCTGCTTTACACCTGGACCGCGTATTCCGCCACGATCGGCTATGGTTGGATGAATGCTGTGAGCCAGCTTGGAAATCTTACGGGCAATCCTACGCCCTATTATCCCCTGGCGGATTTCTATGCGCCCGGTGGCCTTTTGAAGGCGCTGATGATTGTGGCTATCAGTACCAGTTCGCTTGCCTGCGGCCTGGCTTTTCACAATGGAATGGTTCGCTATTTCTATGCGATGGGGCGTGAGGGAATTTTGCCGAGGGTCTTTGGCAGAACGCATCCTAAATACCACAGCCCGCATATTGCCACGATTACCCAATCGCTTTTCAGCGCTCTGCTCATGCTTGCGTTTGCCCTCGTGCTGCAAAAGACAAACGCGGATGGCAGCGTGAGTTACGCATTGGGCATTGCCAGCGGCAAGTATACGCAGGTGGATGGCATCTATCCATATACATGGCTGGCTATCGTTGGAACTCTTGCGTTCTTGATTGTGTACATCATGGTCAATATCGCTTCGCCTGTCTTTGCATTGCGCTTTGAGAAGCCATCTTTTAACGTGCTTGTCCACGTTCTGGCACCTGTTGTCAGTATCCTGGTGCTTCTCCTTCCTCTGGTATCCATAGTGATGCCCGCCATTCCCGGTCCAATCGGGAATTACTTTACGAATCTTGGGTTTGCGACCACACCGTTTCCGTTGAACATTCTACCGCTTTTCGTGATTATCTGGGTGGTTGCCGGTCTGATCTACTCGACCTATCTGGCTCGCACGGCACCCGAGCGCTATGAGAGTATGGGGCGCATCATTCGTGGCGATGTATAGTTAAGAGATAAGATCCAAACTGTCTGTGGCGTGCTGATAGAACCAATCGGGAACAGGAGCTTAGAGATGAATTCACAGCGCTATGTCATTGGGGCCGACGTTGGTTCGCAAGGCATGAAGACGGTCCTGCTCAACGCGCGCGGATCGGTTGTTGCCAGCGCATATGCAGCCTACGATCCTCGCTATCCAGCACCCACATGGGCAGAGGAAGATCCGGGCGACTGGGAGCGGGCGTTGGAAATGACCGTGCGGCACGTTCTGCAAGAAGCTGATGTGCATGCTGAATCCGTGGCTGCGCTTGCGCTGGCAAGTCAGGTTGATGGCCTGGTCTGCGTCGATAAGCGCGGCGAGGTACTGCGTCCGGCAATTATCTGGCTTGACCGTCGGGCGACTGAGCAATGCACAACGCTCGCACAGTATAGCGA
>CAXTXB010000210.1:0-8919 GCA_964247965.1 uncultured Dictyobacter sp.
ACACTTTCATATTTCCCTCCCATGAAAATTCTAATTAAAAAAAACTATGGTCATCATCTTTCAAAAGTTTGGGTGACCCATTACCTGATTTAATGCTTATAATCGTAAAAACCCTTACCGCTTTTTCGGCCGTACATGCCTGAAATTACCATACGTCTCAACAAGGGTGGTGGCGCATACAATGGATCTTTATACTCATCATAGATAGCCTCTGCGGCCCACATTGTTGTGTCAAGCCCAACATAATCGAGGAGCGTAAAGGGACCCATTGGATAACCACAGCCCAGCTTCATGGCTGCATCGATATCATCGCGCGTGGCCATTCCATTTTCGAGCATACGTATGGCTGCTAGTAGATAGGGAATCAGCAGGAAGTTAACGATGAAACCTGCTGTGTCTTTGGCTAGCACTGGCGTCTTGCCAAGCGAAAGGGCGAACTGTTTGACGCTCTCAATTGTCTCCTCTGAGGTCGAGATGGTTTTGACGACTTCGACTAGCTTCATGACAGGAGCCGGGTTGAAGAAATGCAGCCCACAGATCTTATCTTGCCGTTTCGTCACCGCCCCCATTTGTGTGACATTAAGTGATGACGTATTGCTTAGGATGAGGGCGGCAGGTTTTAATATGCGATCAAGAGTGGGAAAGAGACGTAGTTTCTCTTCCATGTTTTCGATTACGGCTTCGATAACCAGATCGCAATCTGCAAAATTTTCCTTATTAATTGTGCCCTGCAGGCGGCTGCGGTTCTCCTCAACCTGATCATGCGTTAATTTCTGCTTGCTCGCCATCGCATCCCAGGCGTCATAAATGCGCCGCATGCCCTTCTCAAGCAGTTGCTCATTGACCTCACATACGATGGTCTCATAGCCAGATTGTGCACAGGTCTGCGCAATGCCGCTTCCCATTAAGCCTGCGCCAACGACACCTACTTTTTGAATCGTCATTGATCTTCCTCTCCCTTTCTAACTATTTTGTTCGTCCATCTGCTGCTGAAATTCCTGCCATTTCGTGGCCAGAGACTTAATTAGCGGCTTCCCGTCATGTTGTCTTTGTTGCGAGCTAAGCGGTGGCCTTGCCTGCTCGTTGCGCGCCGCAACTCCTGCACCCAGTACATCTTTAATGATATAGATGTAGTCGTCCATGTTCGCGCTAAACAGTAAGGCTTGTTGATTGTCTTCCATATAGAAGTAGTGACCGTTTTTGTTATACCAGTCGCGTATGTCGGCCTGTGAGTGCACGCTTTGCCAATGCCGCTTTGGATCTGGTACGTACCCCAGGTCACCAAATGGGAAGCAGTGGAGATGCGCGTGAAACACGGTCTGCCGAAAGACGCCATGCTCCCAATAGACTGGAGATGCGTAATACCGCGCGAAGAAAAGGCGAACCTCTTGCTTTAAGCTAAGAAGTTCGTCGTCTAGTTCTGCCGGGACGGCCCCATAGCATGCGTAGTGTTGTTTGGGAATAATAAGTAGATGGCCCTCTACTAGAGGAGCATGATCAGCGACAATACGAAAGTTTGTGGTTTCTTTAAGAATATAGGTAGTGATATTATTGAGCTGACAAAATACACAATCAGTATGTGTAGCTTGAGCGTTCGCCGAGGCGCTGCTCCTGCGCTGCATTCAAATTACTCCTTACTTGCCTTTATAGTTCTCTCTCTAAACTATAGCCCAGTGCTCTTCCATAGCGCAAGGTAGGAGCTACTTCTCTCGGCTCTACTGTGCCCTTCTACAACTCGGCTATTTAGCCAGCATGGCGGAAATTTGCTGCGGCCATCGTCAATGATGGACCTTCGGCAAGCACACCCGCATCGACAATTTCAGCTACAATGACTGTTGAGTCGCCTGCCGGGATTGCATGCCGCACTTCGCAGGCGACCCAGGCTAGCCCGTCTTGTAGAACAGGGTAGACATTATCTGCTTTGCTGTACTGAATGTTTGCCATCTTGTCGGGATGTTTCAACGCGGACTTTCCCAGCGCGCCCGCTAACTCTTTTTGCCCTGCGTGAAGCACGTTAACGCTAAACGTACGGGTGCGTAGCATCATTGGCAGCGACTTTGACGTATTTTCGACAGAGACAGCAAGCATAGGTGGCTCAAACGAGATCTGCGTGAGCCAATTAGCCGTGAAGCCATTGACGTCTTCACCTTCCGCACACATAACTATGTACAATCCATAGGTAAACATACGTAAAGCTTGTTTTTTGACTGCTGCATCCATGCTAAAAATCTCCCTAAAAGCCTTCTACTTCTCTTCGCAAAATCTTCCTCTACTCGTTGAGTGGACTCAAAAACATTATAGTAGTCAGACCAAATTGAATCAACCCCCCCGCGTAGATCAAACAGCCTTTGAGCTCGACTTTGTACAAATTTGGACTTCTGAGCTTGAGAAAAAGGGCGAGCATGATGCATTTTCGAGCTCACGTTCTCAAAATCGTACAAAGTCGAGCATAGTGAAAATCCTTATCATTTCACAGAGCCGAGCGTCAGTCCCTGGATGAAGAAGCGTTGTAGGAAGATGAAGACGATCAGGGTAGGTATGCAGGCCAACAACGAGCCGGCGACTACTACATTCCATTCGGTGTTGTACTGACCAATCAGGGTGGCCAGCCCCGCCGTCACAGGTCTCAAAGAATTATCTTGCAGCAGGACGATGGACCAGATGAAGTCGTTGAAGATCCAGGTGAATTCGAGGGTGGTCAGGGCGGCCAAAGCCGGTATAGTGAGGGGCATGACAATCCTGCGATAGATGCCGAAGTCGGAGCAGCCGTCGATACGTGCGGACTCCAGAATCTCTTTTGGTAGTGTGATCATAAAGTTGCGCAAGACGAAGGTGCAGAAGCCCATTTGAAACGCCGTGTGGACAGCAATAACCCCCAAGAGTGTATTATAGAGCCCCAAAGCCACACTGAGCTGGAAGACGGGTAGCAGAATGATCTGGAAAGGGAGCATCATACCCGTGATAAACATCATCAGGAGGAAGCGACTTCCTCGAAAGTGGAGGTGTGCTAAAGCGTAGGCTGAAAGCGAGGAGAGAAAAAGCGCTCCAAACAACGCTGGAATAGTAATCAAGAAACTATTAAGCAGGTATCCACCAACGTTTCCATCTATCCAGGCTTGAACAAATGAGAGAAACGTGATCGGCCTGGGTAGCGCGAGGTAGCCATTATAGAGGATATCATCGTGTGAGCGAAGTGCAGTGGAGATCGCGCCAAAAATAGGGATGAGCCAGATAATAGTAAAAGGAATCGCGAAGAGATAGAAGCGCCAATTCTGGCTTTTGCGCCTGGTTGTATCTTTTCCTGTAGATTGGACGGGAGCAACGCCCTTGATACGTGTGGATAAGCTCATATATTCTCTCCTCCTTTGCGTATCATATAGGTTAGATAGATGACGATGAAGATAAAGCTGAGCAGGAACTGCACGACGGCGATAGCGGCCCCATAGCCATAGCGGAAATTGGTGAACGCCTCGGTATACATAAAGTTTGCCAGCACTGTTGAGGAGTAACCGGGACCGCCATGCGTCATGATGTAGACAAGATCGAAGAATTGTAGCGAATCAATGACCGTAGCCACCACGATAATCGTTGTGACTGGCGCGAGCAAAGGGAAGACGATGGAGCGAAAGACCTGCCAGGGATTTGCACCATCAACCCGAGCAGCTTCAACCAGTGTAGGATCTATCGTTTGCAAGCCAGCCAGATAGAGAATCATAATATAGCCAATTTGACGCCAGCTTGCAGAGGCTGTGACGCTAAAAATGGAGAGCTGGGCATTGCTCAACCAGCTCTGAGCCAGGAAACCCAATCCAAGACCTCTGAGCAGAGAATTGAGAAGCCCCTCGTTGGGTAGGAAGAACCAGGACCAGATCAACCCAATAACGACAAAGCTCAGCGCCATTGGTGAGTAGATGGCTCCTTTAAGAAAGTTAACTGTGCGCGCCGGTCGATTGAAGAGCAGCGCCAAACCCAGGCCTCCAGCAATAGGCACTGTGAGAAACACACAGAGCACTTTTATGTTATTAAACAGGGCAGTAGAGAAAACAGGGTCTTTTAACAGAGTTTGATAGTTTTTGAGGCCAATAAATGTTGGTGCAGTAATGCCATCCCAGTTAGTGAGACTGAGATAGAACGAGTAAAACAGCGGTTCAACAACCCATACGAAATAGATGAGAAGTGGAACAGCCAGAAAGAGCCAGGGGGTGAGACTTGCATGCCTTCTCACCCCTCGTTTCGCTCGCCATGAAGGTAATTGCTGCGCTGACAATTTATCTGCACGAGGTCTGGTAGTTGCCATAATCCTCTTCTCTCAATTCTACTCATCCTAAAAACAGCGCACTTTTTTAACGAATAATCAAGTGTCTAAGATTGTGGGCTGACCGACTGGGCGAAGGTATCAAGATCCGCGAGTCCCTGATTTATATTGACATCGGGATTATCAAAAAACTGGCCGAAGAATGCCATGCCACGTGTTGACACCGTCGTCTCAGTATCGCGATCATAAAACTGAGTCACAACCTTCGCCTGTTTAAGAAAATCGGTCCCTTTCGCATCAAATGGATTGTAGACACTAGAGGGAAGCAGCGAATTTGCCGCTAGCGAATCGCCCCCAGAGCTAATATAGAGTTTCTGAGCCTCAGTTGATCCTAGATAACTCAGAAAATCCTCCCCTGCCTGTATATTCTTCGCCTTTTTAGGCATAAATGCTCCATCAACCGGAGCTTCTTCCGCTAAAGGAATGTTAGCATCGTACATCGGAAAAGAGAAAAAATCCAGGTCTGATTGCAAGTTCTGGGGAAACTCGTTATAGAGGAAGCGTCCTATCACGTACATTCCTGCCTGCCCCTTCACCATTTGTGGCACCACCTGATCCCAGGTATAAGATGAAGCGCTTTTGATAAAGTAACCTTTCTTGATCATATCCTTCCAGATTGTAAAGACCTTCTTCACCCTCGCATCAGTGTAGTGAGCTTTGCCCGAGGTCAGATCAAGATGGAATTGAGGTCCATTAATGCGTAGATTTAGGATATCAAACCAACCAGCTAGAGGCCAGGGAGCTTTCGAGCCCGTCACAATTGGAACCAGCCCGTTTGCTTTCAACGTATCGCAGACTTTATAGAACTCATCAAAGGTTTTAGGTGGCGTAAGATTGTACTTGCTAAACACACTCTTGCGATAGAAAACGGCCCACCAGTACCAGCTGAGGGGCAAGAAATAAAACTTCCCGTCTTTACCCTTACTCACATTCTGGAATGATTGTGGAAAAGCGGCAGTCCAATTATTCTTTTCCCATAAGTCCGAAACATCTAGAATAAGGTTTCTACCGATAAAAAATTGAGCTAATAGCCCTCCATAATATGCAAGGACATCAGGAGGAGTATTGGAGGAGAGGTACGTTCGTACTGAGGAGGGATAATCTGACCCTGGAACATAATTAACTGTTACCTTGTCTCCAGTTTTTTTCTGAAAGTCATCAACCAGACTCTGTACAACCTTTTTGCTCTGTGGAGTACTGGAATCTGTCGCATAAGAAAAGTTTTTTGAAACACTCGCTCCAGTACTCGTAGTCCCTCCACACGCCGCAAAAAGTTCACTAGCACTTGCAAAGGAGAGCCCAAGCGCCATAGAGCGGGTGAGAAAAGTACGGCGTCCGATGTTTCCAGCCTGCACTTCCTGTAAAAGTGTGCGTAAATCGGTCATGAACAGTTTCCTCTCTGCTATTTCTCATAGTGTGTGTTCTTTTATTATACTATGTCGTAGAGTTACACATGCAAGAGAGTTGCCGATTTCTTATTTATACTCTACTCTTTAAACTCATCAATTATAATTTTCAAGAATTGAGCTTTGTTATTCTTAGCAGGCTTGTGAGGTGGTTGGAGAGGTAGTAATAGAGATTTTTAATGCTAAGTTAAACTGCATTTAATACGTTTTAGGCAAAATATAAAGAGATATTGCATCTTGATGGAAAGTATGGTTTATTTTTAATAGGTATGAATGAAAACTTAGGGTTGTAGTCGGATCGTCTTGTTTTTCATTTAAAATGTAAAGAGGATACTATGAATTTCTCACGTCAGTTGATGGATGGACGCTTCCAGAGGTCAGGAAACGTAGGCTCCGTTCACCCCCAATTCAGTGAGCTCTTGTTAAATTTCTCCGTTGGGCAACGTCTTATCTTCGCTTTTATTGCCATTGCGCTTATCTCTGCATTGATGATCGGAGCCATTGGTCTTCAGCGCGTTCAGGTCCTAGAGGAGCAATCCGAATTTTACCAGGATCTCGTTCAGACCAGTAACTCTTTGCAGAATGCAAGAAATATCCTCGTTTTGATGAATATAAAGGCCCATACAACTCTTGATGATGCACAAGCAAACATTTCGCAAGAGACTTTTAAACAAGATCGCGATTCTGTCTATAACCTGGCTATAAGTTATACCGGCATTTTAAACGAATATAGAGTACACCACTTAGTACGCAATAATCCTACTCAGATACAATTGCTGGCTGAAGCGGGTCATGGAATACAGGCGAGTCAGCAGATATATCTATTTAGTAGTGCTATTCGTACCTGGCAACTCTATCAGGCAGTTCAGAGACAGATACTTCAGGACACACCGGGCAAGCAGATCTTTGATGCACAGCTTTTAGAGCGCCTCCAGGGCGAGAGAACATTTACTGATGCACTAAGTGCCCTGCAAGGAATCGTTCGCTTCAATGAAGGCCTTGCCTCTTCTGTTCGTGATTCAACGAATGTGCAAGAGCGAACCCAGTTTATCATGACCATCGCAGGGGCACTGCTAGCTTGTGTTGGAATTGCACTAACCGGCTTACTCATCTTTAATACATTTGTGCTGAGGCTCAAACAGATTCGCGCTGTTACCCAATCTGTTGAACGAGGCAACTTTGATACACGTCTTGCAGTAAAGGGCCGTGACGAAATCGCGGCCGTCGCTGAATCCGTCAACGCGATGGTCGAAACGATGGTTGCTGACGCCATTGCCCATGAGCAACAGCGCCAGTTAAATCAGTTTAAAGATCAATTTATCATGAATGTAAGCCATGAATTGCGTACTCCATTGACGCAGGTCTATGGATTTCTGGAATTGTTGATAGACTATCATGGACAACTTGACTCTGACCGGCAACTGACATTTCTAACCAGGGCAAAATATGGATGCCAGGAGCTGATCTACCTTGTAAATAGCGTTTTAGATGCAACACGAGCGGGAAGTGATGTTGCAGCGCCGCGTATAACGAATGTAGAAGTAGTTCCCATAGTGCACGAAGTTATTGATTCACTTGACCCACGCCAGAAGGAAGGGTATACGTTTGAAATCGCTGTACTCGATTCAATAATTGTTATGGCAGATCAACAGTATCTTCGTCAGATTTTACGCAACCTTGTTTCTAATGCGCTTAAGTATTCTCCCAAGCAGACGGTGATCAGTTTTGCGGGTGATGTACTTGAGCAGACTGAGGATGGTAAACAAATAGTGCGTATCTCTGTAAAAGATACAGGTCCAGGTATTCCTCCAGATGAAATAAATCATCTCTTTCAGCGTTTTGCTCGTCTCGAACGGGATGTATCAGGTACAGTCCGAGGAACAGGTCTGGGCTTATATGTCTGTAAACAATTAGTAGAGGCGATGGGTGGAAAAATTTGGATTGAGAGTACAGGAATTCCAGGAGAAGGAAGTAGCTTCTGCTTTACTCTTCCCTTTCCACGCCCTGCAAGTATTCCTTCTCTAGAGAATCGATCAATCCAGGTTCTGTCATAGGACGAAAAAATAGCTTTATCTAAAACAATACCCTACTCCACGCACGGTTTGAATAAAGCGTGGATTTTTAGGGTCTTCTTCGATGAATTCTCGTAGCCAATGTATGTGTACATCTAGAGTGCGCGGGTCCCCGATATAGTCGTATCCCCAGACATACTCAAGTAGTTGATCGCGTGTGAGCACAACGTTTCGGTTGCGAACGAGATAGACGAGCAACTCAAATTGCCGATAGGTTAAGTCCAGCGGTTTATCTCGACAACTCACGTTGCGTCCTGTAAGATCAATACGCACAGGGCCGGCGATAAGGGTAGACTGCTGTTCTATCTCTTTCTTTTCAGGACTGTATGCAGAACGACGTAAGAGTGCGCGTACGCGAGCCAGAAGCTCACTGCGCTGAAATGGTTTTGTGACATAATCGTCTGCCCCTGCGTCCAGACCTACCTCTTTATCTAGTTCGCTCCCCCGTGCTGTTAACATGATAATAGGTAATTTCGCTGTATTTTCTGCATGGCGTAGCTCTCTACAGAGGTCAAGTCCGTTCTTCTTTGGTAACGCTATATCAAGGATGATTAGATCCGGGGGCTCTCTTTGTACACTCTTAAGAGCGCTTAATCCATCAGCTGCTGCTTCGACCTCATATCCATTCCATTCTAAGTTATAGCTTATTGCTTCTGTAACAATATCGTCATCCTCTACTATCAGAATTTTCTTACCCATAGAATAATTCCTCTCCTGCTATGCGTCGCGCAACTCCCTGCTCCGCAATGAAGAGATAACATTTCTTCATCAGAAAGCTGCTGGTATGAAGGGAGAATCCATGCTTTGATTAATACAAAAGATGTTTAAAGTAGCTACATAAAAAAAAGTAGTTTGTAACTCTTCTCTCGAATTCTTGCTTATAGGTTGCCGTCGTGCTCATTCTTCAAAGTATGCTTCCATGCTATCTCTACTTATTTACGTAACTCTAAATTTTGAACCCTATTACATTGTGCTAGAAAAGTATTAAGCGTATGTTAAGCAGAGCTCATACTCTTACTAATGTAGTCTATGATGGGTATCTCTCCTCGCGCACTGCGGCTTCAATGGGTCATCCCAAACGTTTGAAAAATGAGCAACATGTTGCTCATTTTTCAAACGTTTGGGA
>CAXTXB010000211.1:0-2957 GCA_964247965.1 uncultured Dictyobacter sp.
GGCGCACGGAGATGTTATTGTTTTCCACTATCCGTTTAATACGGCCCAGGATGTGATGGCGCGCATTATTGGCCTGCCGGGCGATACGATCAGGACGGATAGCAGCCATGTCTGGGTCAATGGCAGCTTGCTTAAAGAGCCGTATGTCAATACGCCATTCAATCCCGCCACCCACGAGTGGAAGGTTCCTCCCAACGCTTACTTTGTGCTCAATGATAACCGCCGGATCTCCGATGACTCCCGCAACTGGGATTTTCTGCCGCGCGACTTTATTATCGGCAAGGCGGTCTTGATCTATTGGCCCGTCAGCGATTGGCAGATGCTCTAACTCCATTTCGATTGAAAATGCGAAAATGGTACAATGGAAAAGTCAGGCTTTTCTAAAGATTTGAACGAAGGGATTTTTTCATTGCAAGCGTCGCGCTCTCGCATGTATGCCACATCTGCATTAGCCGGTCTACAGTGGCTCTTCTTTATATTTGCCAACACGATTGTGGTTCCACTTTCGGTTGGCCAGGCCTTTCATCTCGCGCCCGCGGTGATTACGGCTTCGCTGGAGCGTGCGTTTATCTATACGGGCATCGCCTGTATTCTGCAAGCTTTGATTGGCCACCACTTCCCGGTGATGGAGGGCCATGCAGGGCTATGGTGGGGGGTCGTGCTGAGCCTGGCCTTGAGTGCGGGGGAGGCAGGACAATCCCTGGCTCTGGTGGGTGGCAGCCTGGCGGTCGGGTTCATTTGCTCTGGGATCAGTATTATTGTGCTGGGGATTGTAGGAGCTGGCTGGTGGCTGCGCCGGCTGTTTAATCCGGTGGTGACCAGTACGTTTTATTTTTTGCTTGGCACGCAGTTGACGCAGTTTTTCTTTAAGGGCATGCTCGGCTTGTCCAATAGTTCTATCATTCAGCCGTCGATTACGCTGTTCTCGCTTGCGTTGATGCTGGTCGTTATGGCATTGAGTATCTGGGGACGTGGGCTCGTGAGCAGCTTTGCCCTTTTGATCGGTCTCGTCGTTGGCTGGATCGTCTTTGATCTGCTCTTCCCCAGCCATGGTCAGACGCTTGCTCCAGCAGGCAAGGCTCTATTCGCTCTCTTCCCATGGGGCCGCCCGGCCTTCGATCCGGGACTGATCGCCGCGGCTCTGCTTGCTGGCTTGCTCAGCACGAGCAATACGTACGCGACATTCGAGGGCGCGAAGACTATTTTCGCTCCAGCCGAGCCAGCTCAATATAAACGATCGTTTATCCTCTCGGGACTGAACTCTATCGTGGCGGGCTTCCTGGGGCTGGTTCCTTATGCGCCCTATACTTCGGCAATTGGTTTCCTGCGCTCGACGCGCATTCCTGGCCGGGGACCCTTTATTCTTGGTGCGGCGTTCTTGATCCTGCTGGGTGCAATTCCGGCTCTGGACCAGTTCTTTGCGTCGCTGCCACTTGTGGTTGGCGATGCTGTTCTGTTTGTGGCTTATCTGCAACTCTTTGGGACGGCGCTGAGCAGCCTGGACGACTTTACGTTTACGGCGAAGACTATTTATCGCATCGCGCTCCCCGTTCTGTTTGGCCTGGCTTTGATGATTATCCCGAGCAGCACTTTCGCAAGCATACCGACTCTAATCCGACCGTTGCTGCAGAGCGGCCTGGTAATGGGTATCTTGCTTGCACTTATACTGGAAAACACTATCCGTTGGGAGAGCCAGGAACGAACTTCTGCACAAGGGAGATAAGAATTGTCAGCGCCAATCCTGTGCCAAACGGAAGAAAAATTAGCGTGCTGAAATGAACTGGTAGGCGTGGAAGTATAAACATTCCGAAGAAAACACCACTGATGACTGCTATAAGTGAGCTTCGTCTCTGCTCTTGAGAGGGGGCCGCATGCCTCCCAGTGCTTCGCCATTCTAAAACAACACGCTGTACGGCTCGATTCGTCTCAATACCTGCGAATACTCCTACAAGGAACATGACACCCATCATGACGATTTCAATATTCGAAGAAACCATCTCTTCTCTCCGTTCCCTATATGACAACAGTCCGTGTTTAACTACCTGTTCTCTTATTATACCATGTTTGGGTATTGTATGATGTTTAAGGTCAGCATGATTACAATGGTTCTTTAGAAGGTGTAACAAGTCCCTGCGCCACCATATGCAGCACGTGCTTCATAAGCTGCTCGGCCTCTTCTATAGAAGATACAGCTTTTTCCTTGACCAGGAAATTGTCTACGAGCATTACCGTCAAGCCGTGCATCGTTGACCCGAGTGCCAGCGCAAGCATATCCACTGATGGCTCTGCCCGCAGCTCACCTGCTTGTTGTGAGGCGGCAATGCCATCCAGTAAGACCTGAAATGTGGCATCCCCCGCGCTTTTCACTGCCTCATCGCATGTCTGCACATCGTGGGATGACTGATGTAGTTCTGGACGAAACATCAGGTTAAACATCGCCGGATTTTCGAGGGCGAAGCGGAGATATGCGATGCCGATCGCCAATGTTCGCTCTAAAGATGTTCCTGCGCTCTGCTCATAAGTCGAGCGCAATGCCAACTCCAGCTTTTGAAACCCTTCAACGGTCAGGGCAACGACGAGTTCGGCCTTGTCCGCGAAATGATTATACGGCGCATTATGGCTCACACCGGCCTGACGCGCAACCTCACGTAAGGTAAAATCATGGATGCCGCGCTCCGTTACGAGCTGAAACGCTGCGTTCAGTAAAGCACGCCGGAGATCACCATGATGATAGGTGCGCTTTCCTCCCTGCTCCATTATAAACACCTCTTTCCCATATTGACATTGTCCATATTTGAGTATATCATAGCTATATATGGACATTGTCCATATTGAGAGGACAAGAGTTTAGAACCAGTTCATTGTTTCAGGGAGTGTTTGATTCCCGTCACCTCCACCTTCTTGTGCTCTGACTTGTCGCAGCTTCGCTGCTATTTCTAAGTAATAGTAAACTTTTT
>CAXTXB010000211.1:3039-4032 GCA_964247965.1 uncultured Dictyobacter sp.
GCGCGAGAACGCGAACACGAAGGGGCTTCGACAACTCTTAGTCATTGTTTCTAGAAGGAGAGATCATCATGGATCTTTACAAAGGGAAAACCGCGCTCATTACTGGCGCCTCGACGGGTATTGGTGCTGCATTCGCTACCAGGTTGGCGGCTGAGGGCACTCATCTTATTCTCGTCGCACGTTCGGAGGATAAATTGCACGCGCTTGCCAGCAAACTGGCGGAACAGCATGCTGTCCGTGCCGAGGTAATTGTTGCTGATCTGAGTCGTGTAGGGGCTGGACACAGCGTGTTTGAGGAGACGCAGCGGCGCGGCCTGACCGTTGATATCCTGATCAACAATGCCGGATTTGGGACGTTTGGTCAGTTCGATACGCTTGACGCCGAGCGTGAGCAGCAGGAAATTATGCTGAACGTGGCGACGCTGGTCGATCTAACCCATCAATATCTACCTCTTATGACAACACGTCGTCAGGGTGTCATTATCAATGTCGCGTCACTCGCAGCGTTTCAACCAACACCTTACATGGCCGTGTATGGCGCGACCAAAGCATTTGTGTTGTCATTCACTGAGGCGCTGTGGGGCGAATATCGGACAAAGGGCGTGCGCATCTTAGCACTAAGTCCAGGGGAAACGGCCACCGAATTCTTTCACGTGGTCGGCAACGGGTATGATACCCCTATTGGCAAGGCGGAGACGCCGGAGAAAGTCGTGGAGGTGGGATTACGAGCGCTTGAGCAAGGACGGTCTTCAGTGGTATCCGGCAGGCAAAATGCGTTGATGGCCAATTCGTCGCGCTTCTTTCCACGCGGCCTGGCTGTACGTATGATGGCGCAAGTTACTAAACAAATCCAACGAGGTAGGGCAGTATAACAGCCTTCGATGAGAGCACAGGACACCTTCTGCTGCTTTTACTATTAAGCTTTTTAAATTTTTTTGGGTTTTTTTTTTTTTTTTTTGGGTGGGGAAAAAAAGTACTATAGGGCTAAAATTT
>CAXTXB010000211.1:4042-7138 GCA_964247965.1 uncultured Dictyobacter sp.
AAAAATTTAAAAAAGCGCAAAAAATGTAAAAAGCTTAATAGGAAAAGCAGCAGAAGGTGTGTGTCGATTTTTACTAAATGTTTTACCTTTTGTACATTTTCACCTTATTTATCAGTTGACCTTCTGGCATACTTCTGCGCCATCTGTATCCTGGGCAGTTTCTGTGTCTCTTCGTTTGACGCGTCCTGGTCTTCCAGTTCCTCTTGCTGGCTGATAGATGGCTGGGCTTCAGGTTCTGGAGGCATATTCTGGTCTCTGGCCTCTCTATGCTCCGTTGAGTTCTCATTTCCAGTTTGCAGGAGGTCTGTCTGAGCTTCTATCGGCTCTGGTTCATCTTTTGTCTCCATATGCTCTATTAGACTCTCGCTAGTGGATAGCACCGTTGGTTCTGTCTGGACCTGTATATGGTTGGACTCATCCCTGGTCTCTATGTGCTCTATTGAGTTCTCGATCTCTGCTTGTACCGGTTTGGTTGCCGCTTCTGGTTGTTCCATATTCGCCTCTTGCTCTATATAATAGAATTCTGTTTCTATCAGCCCGGACTCCGTTCGCACTGGTTCTGGTTGAGCTTCGATCTGCGCTGTCTGAAGTTCTATCTCTCCTTCATCTAGCTGATTCTCTTCGTTTATTTGTTCTATGGTCGGCTGTATCTGGATTTCGACATACGCTGATTTACTTCCGTACGCTATTCGCTCTGCCTGTCGAGCTTGTTGTTCATCCTCTGTTCGTGGGGAGGAAGGTTGGGCGACGGGCGGAGTTGGAGGCTGCTTTTGGTGTCTCGCTTGCTTCGGCTCTTTTTCTGCTGTTTCCTCTTTTTGTTCGGTTTGCTTTGAAGCTACACTTATTTGGTTTGTGGTAGCTTTTGCTGGTTTTTCGGTCTCAGCTTGTTCGCCGTCGCTTTGTTTTTCTTGCTGCTCTAGTTTCTCGGTTTCGAGCTGTTTGTTATGCCTTCTGGCGCGTGCGTCTTTGAGCCAACTGCGGCCGTCGAGCCAGCTTCTGTAGAGGCGGTAGAGTAGGGGATTGTAGGACAGGTCGTGGGTTTCGAGGGAGCGCATGGCGTAGCCGCCGAAGCCGCTTTTGAAGAGGTAGACGCCCCACATTGGCTGGCTCTCTTCCAGGACATCGGGGATGCCACGGAAGTTGTAGTACCAGCAGCCCTGCTCTTTGGCCCAGCGTATCGCTGTCCATTGCAGCAGATGATTGGGCATGCGGTCGCGGTGCTCGTTGGAGGAGGCTCCGTACATATACCAGCACCAGCGGCCCATTTTGACGAGTAGCGCAGCCCCAAGCGCCTGCCCTTCGTATTCGGCGATGAAGAGGGCGACGTTCTGACCATAGAGTTCGACGAGCTTTTCGTAGAAGCTTTTGTCGTAGATCATAAAGGTATCGCGCTGACTGGTGGTCTGCAGGATGCGGTAGAAAGTATCGATATCAGCCAGGCTCTCGCTCCGCCTGACCGTTACATCTTTGCGGCTGGCGAGGCGGACGCAGTAGCGCCAGGTTTTCTTCATGCCCGCCAGCAGCGCCTGCTCGTCCGGGCGGATATCCAGTACCCATTCGTGGCGCAGGTGCAGTGCTTCGGGATTCACAACGAAGCCGCGCCTATGCAGGGCAGAGAGCCATTTGGAATCGCTGTCGGCCACCCCGGGCTCGATCTTGAGCATAAATGCATGATGTTTGTGTGCCAGGGCCTTGACGTAGTTCAGGAGCACGGTCATGGCCGGCGAGTCTGGATCATCAATAATAGGGCCACGCGGAGCATAAAAATACACCGATTTCGAGACTGAAACGTGCGATATCAGCAGCAACATGGCCGCGCACATCTTCCCCCTATCATCCACCACGCCCACGTACAACACCTCACCATCCAACGTGCTCAACAACTGCCCCCACTCATACGACTGCGTCACATTGCACTGCTCCGCCCCCGCCACAAATTCGTCCCACTGCTGCCGATTCGTTATGATTCGAGCTTCCATATATCCTCTTTCAATATGCCCTTATTATATCTTCTTTATTACCTATTTTATTCTTTTCTTATTATGCCTAAAGATGAGCTTACACTCAGCTTCCCCCACAAGGCTCAACATCCTTTCATTGTTATCATACACTATTACAGACGTGCCAAAATCCCTCTTTTTAACACGTACAAGCGGACCAGATGATTTCTTTCCTATTCCTGTTGTTCGGATTTTATCTCCATATATTTTAAAGAAGAGATGCTTCCTGAGAATGATCAAAAAGTCGTGAGGAACCTGGGGTTTCCCGTAAGCAGTTGAAACGTATTCAGGAATGGCGTAAAATGCACAAAGAGGCCGCCCAACGCAATGAAGTCGAATAACTGCTCAATCCCTACAGGCGCGCACCGCGTATGCTGCCGAAGCTACGCACGAAGAATCTGTGCGCCACATACATTCTCCTGCAGCGGATATCTTGATCGTCAACCATCCAAAAAGGAAGTGCACATGACCATCACCTTTTTCATCACTACCCTCATTATTGTTGCATCACCGGGAACTGGAGCGGTTTATACCATTACTGCCGGGCTTTCACGTGGTACCCGTGCCAGCATCGTGGCGGCATTTGCCTGCACGCTTGGCATCGTACCGCACATGCTAGCAGCATTGCTTGGGCTGGCGGCCATCCTGCATACCAGCGCCCTTGCATTCAATGTGGTCAAATACGCTGGTGTAGCATACCTGCTAGTTATGGCGTGGCGTTCCTTGCAGGAAAAAGGCGCGTTGCGGGTTGATCGCAAAGAGGCCAGGCCGTCTTACCTGCGCATGATCACTGACGGTATCCTCATCAATATCCTCAATCCCAAACTCTCCATCTTTTTTGTGGCATTCCTACCCCAGTTTGTCACTGCGCAGGAAGCACAGCCGCTTTTGCGGATGGTAGAGTTATCGGGCGTGTTTATGCTGGTGACTTTTGTGGTCTTCTCAGCCTACGGCGTTTTTGCCGCTGCCATGCGCGATCATGTGCTCGCACGCCCACGCGTTCTGCTCTGGTTGCGTCGCAGCTTCGCTGCCGCTTTTGTCGGACTGGCGGTCAAGCTGGCACTCACGGAAAGATAATTCACCTCAGTTTTAATAC
>CAXTXB010000211.1:7148-8879 GCA_964247965.1 uncultured Dictyobacter sp.
AAATAAATAAAATACTTTTTTTTTTTTTTTTTTTTTTTTTTTTTTTTTTGTTTTTTTTTTTTCCCAAAAAAAAAAACCCCCCCACAAAAAAGCTTTCCAACAGTATCAGTTGCAGTAGGTAATGTCACGTGATATGCCACCAGTATAAGATAGTTAGAGCACTCTACGTCAAGCCGTTTTCAATCGGAGTCAGCTTCTGCTCGCGGCCAGCCGAGTGCGAAAACAACATGTTCAGTATCCAGGTCGGGATGTTCAGCGTCCAGATCGGGGCGGCGCAGTAGCCCGGCCCGCTCGGCCGTTCGGATGGAGGGGATGTTTTCGGACCTTGTGCGGGCAACCACGGGCCATTGTGGAAGGTGTTCTTGTGCAAGAGCCACCGCCGTACGTGCTAGTTCGGTGGCATACCCCTTGCCCCACGCGCTGGGTGTGAAGCGGTAGTACAGATTCAGCACGTCCCGGCTACGCCAGGCACGATGCGTCAATCCGCCAAAGCCCAGGACCTTCTCTGCCTGCGGAAGCGTGACCGCCCAATACCCAAATCCATAGTCATCCCAGTGCTGCATCCATTCTCGCAGCGCCTCCTCGCTCGTAGCTAGATCTGGATCGGGGTCCATAGAGCTGTAGAGATGAGTCGCCGGATCGCCATGCACCGCAAACATCGCAGGGCCGTCCGTGGCTTGGAGGCGGCGCAGAACGAGTCGTGAAGTTGCTACCTCGTTGAAGATGACCGCCAGATTGGCTCTGTTTTCCATGTCCTTCCCCTTTTGTTCAATGGCAGAAACGATTCTGAAAAATCTCTTTTTTTTTCGCGAAAAATAGAGAATTTGTTAGATTTTCGATTGCATTCTCACCCGCAATCACGCTATGATATGAGAAGCTTAGCATATGATACAAAGGTATAGTATAAGGAACCTATAGAGCTTTATGCAACCATTTTCAGATTCTTCCTGGACAGGTCGAGCCCGCTTCCGCGCCGCGTGCGAGCATGGGCAAGCTGACACGACACCGGTCTGGTTTATGCGCCAGGCAGGCCATGTGCTGGGTGCGTATCGAGCCCTGCGCGAAAAGTATGATATTTTGACGATTGCCCGTACGCCCGATCTATGTGCCGAGGTTTCGCTTTTGCCGATCAAAGAGTATGGAGTGGATGCAGCGGTGATGTTTACGGATATCGTGTTGCCTTTGCCAGGTATGGGGCTGACGACTGAGCTCGATCCTACTATCGGGCCGATTATTCAGAATCCGGTGCGAACCATGCAGGATGTGGCGGCACTGCGCGTGAGTAAGGCGGACGAGTCCACACCCTTTGTCGCGGATGCCATTCGCCTCGTGCGCGGCGAACTGGCGGACAGGCATGCGCTGATTGCGATCGCCGGTGCGCCCTTTACGCTTGCGCTCTATATCATAGAGGGTCGTCCCTCGCGCGATTATCATGTGGCGAAGGCCTTGATGCACGAGCAGCCCGCCGTCTGGCACACGTTGCTGCATAAGCTCTCGGATGTGCTCGCCCACTATGTGCGCTCTGAGGTGGCGGCGGGAGCCGACGCGGTTCAGCTCTTCGATAGCTCGGTTGGTATGCTGGGTCCTCACGACTATAAAAAATTCGTGCAGCCCTATTCGCGTCGTGTGCTGGATGCGGTGAGGCAGGCGGGGGCGGCGAGTATTCACTTTGGGACGGCAAACGCTGGCTTACTTGAGCTGATGGCGGAGGCGGGTGGGGAGGTGCTGGGG
>CAXTXB010000212.1:0-3023 GCA_964247965.1 uncultured Dictyobacter sp.
GCCCGGCGCAACGATCCTTACACACAGTTAGCCGTGGCGACGGCAAAGCAAGCACTGGCGCAATCGGAACTGGAGATCAACGCCGACAATGCCGAGGACATAGGCGTTTACAGCGGCAGCGGCGTGGGTGGACTCGAAACCATGCACGACCAGTACATGACCCTCTTCGAGAAAGGTCCACAGCGCATCAGTCCGTTTTTTATTACCATGATGATGGTCGATAGCGCGCCAGGCTTGATATCCATCCTGACCGGGGCCAAAGGGCCTAACTGGGCAGCAGTCTCAGCATGCGCCACCAGCGGCAACACCATCGGAGAGGCCTGGGAAACCATCAGGCGCGGCGATGCCCGGGCGATGATCGCCGGCGGCTCCGAGAAGGCCATCACCCCTATTTCAATCGCTGCATTCGCCAACATGCACGCCCTCTCGCGCCGCAACGACGAGCCAGAAAGCGCCAGCCGTCCCTTTGACGCCACGCGCGACGGCTTCGTGATGGGCGAAGGATCAGGCATGCTCATTCTTGAAGAACTGGAATTTGCCAAAGCTCGCGGCGCGAGGATTCTGGCCGAGATGGTTGGCTACGGCTCAACGGGAGATGCACACCATATCACTGAGCCCGCGCCGGGCGGGGCGGGATTAGTGCGAGCCATGCGCCAGGCCCTCAGAAAAGCAGGCATGCAACCGCACGAGATAGATTATATTAATGCCCACGGCACCTCGACACCCTTCAACGACAAGATGGAGACGCAGGCAATCAAAACCTGCTTCGGAGAACACGCCTACAAGCTTGCAGTCAGCTCGACCAAGTCTATGCTGGGACATACCTTTGGGGCGGCGGGTGCGGTCGAGGCTGCCATCGCCATACTCACCCTGCAAAAGGGCATTATCCCACCAACCATAAATCTTCATCATCCCGATCCCGATTGCGACCTTGACTATGTGCCAAACGAAGCACGAACGGCGGAAGTGCGCACCGTACTCTCGAACTCAATGGGCTTCGGCGGCCATAACACCAGCCTGATCTTTAAGCGCTATGAGGATTAACCCTCCTTTAAAACATATAAAGCATTTTTCACCTTTTTACAATCTTTTGCGCTATGCCTAAGTTTGGGCCAAATTAGTGTCACGTTCCTCAAACAGCTTGAGAGCACACTGGTAGAAGCCAGACTTTTGGCCAGAGACGAGCATGCACTTTTCTCAGCGATCTTTCTTGCCCTTTGAAGCCTGCACTGAGCTCGCGAAGAGCATCGTGACACTAATTTGGCCCAAACTTAGGCTATGCGCAAAAGATTGTAAAAAGGTGAAAAATGCTTTATATGTTTTAAAGGAGGGATCAAATACTCCCTGAGCAAAACTGCATACTTCCTTGAGCATTTCTTGAAGTCCATTCTCTATGATAGAAGAGAGACGAAAGTGCCATAGAGCTTCTTATCTGCATTGAAAAAAGAACAACTCATGATGGCACTTCCTCTATGAAACTTAGAATGGAGAGAGGATGTATGCTAGAAAAAAATTCAGGGCAAAGGATTGTAGCAATAAGCCTTAGATGCGCTTTATTTGCCTTCGTACTCATAATGAGTGCATGCTCTTCAGCGAGCTCTACGAATACTACGTCAACGTCTACAACTGTTACGGCAAGTATTCCTCAGGGTCCGATTAAACATATTGTCTTTTTTGTGAAGGAAAATCGAACCTTCGATAATTACTTCGGCACCTATCCTGGGGTGAATGGTGCCACGACGGCAACGGATTCTCAGGGCAAGGTTGTGCCCCTACAACATCAGACCGATCAGATCCCGGATATCGATCATTCTTCAAATGGGGCCATACGAGCATACGATAATGGGAAGATGGATCAGTTCGATCTCTTAAGCAGTCAGAAGGCGGGAAAAAAACCTGCTTTGCCCTATGGCAATAACAGCCTGACACAGTTGCATCAGTCTGATATTCCGAATTACTGGACCTACGCCCAGAACTATGTGCTCGGCGATAATATGTTCTCTTCCTTGATGGGACCGAGCTTCCCAAATCATCTCTACACTATAGCCGCCCAATCAGGAGGAGCCGTCAATAACCCGCGTACAGATAAGAATATAGGGACGCTCGGGAACGCGCAGAAGGGCTGGGGTTGTGATATCCAGAATCAGAAGGTGCAGGTAAAAGATAGCAGTGGCGCTATCAGTCTGCAAGAGGCGTGTTTTAACTTTCAGACGCTGGCCGATGAGCTAGATGCGAAGCACTATAGCTGGAAATATTATGCACCTCCATCCGGTAAGAGCGGCTATATCTGGTCCTCTTTCGACGCCATCAAGCATATCCGCTACGGTCCAGACTGGAAATATGTGGTGCCAACCGAGCAGTTTATGTCCGATGCCTCAAAGGGAACTTTGCCCACGGTATCCTGGATCGTTACACCTGGACAGGTAAGCGAGCATCCACCCGCCAGCGTCTGTAAGGGCGAGAACTGGACAGTACAGATGCTCAACTCTCTGATGAAAGGCCCTGACTGGTCCTCAACCGCCGTGTTTCTAACCTGGGATGACTTCGGCGGCTTCTACGATCACGTGGCACCGCAGCAGATCGATGGCTATGGACTGGGCTTCCGCGTCCCCCTGCTGGTCATCTCTCCCTATGCCAAAAAAGGGTACATCGATCATACCCAGTACGAGTACTCATCAATGCTGCGCTTCACCGAGGACGAGCTAGGACTTGCCCAGCTCACCAACCGCGACAAGGGCGCAAACAACATGATGGGCGCGTTCGACTTCACACAAAGTCCTCGTCCGCCAGTCATACTACAACAGCGCACCTGCAATCTCGCTATGAATTACACCAATCCAAATTACGACGATTGATTTTTCAGCTTAGAAAAGAAAAGAGACCTGAAGTTGTGGACTTCAGGTCTCTTTCCTTTTCTAGTATGCTTTCTTCTATTTATTGCTTTTGCATTGTTCGTATTTTTCCAATTTTTTGTGTGTTTGGCCAAAAAATTTTTAAAATAGAGGAAAAGGAAAAAAAAAAAT